>JAYOEF010000018.1:0-31849 GCA_038106605.1 Alphaproteobacteria bacterium | reverse complement strand
CCTGCGTGATCGGGCCCATCAGTTCGTGCTGGGGCTCGTCCGCGATGCCGGGCTGACCGCGCCAGGTGACGATCATCATTGTCGGGATGCGGAACGGGTAGTTGAGCGAGGTCAGCGGATTGACCGTGTTGCCGAGACCCGAGTTCTGGCACATCACGACGGTCTTCCGACCCGCGAGCCAGGCGCCGGATGCGATCGCTACAGCTTCGCCCTCGCTCGCCGCGCCGACATAGTCGAGCGCGCGGTCGGAGATCACGCGGTTGATGATCTCGGTCAGGAACGAGCAGGGCACGCCCGTGAAGAAATCGTAGCCCGCCTCGCGCGCGGGGCTCAGGAACTCGTCGGCCTTGATCATGGTGTCGGATATCCGCTTGGTGTCGTTGTCGTGCCGCGCATTCTAGTGCGTCATTCCCGCGAACGCGGAAATCTCTCGCATCGCATGCGTCAGGATAGGACGTGGAGGAGATCCCCGCTTTCGCGGGGATGACGGCGTGGCATTGGAGCGTTCGAGTACCGCCTAGAGGAAGTCGCGGGCGCGGGCGAGGTCGAAGGCGTCGTTGACGTCGAGCCAGTGGCCGGCGACGTAGTGGATGCGGGGGGCGTCGCCCTTGGCGGCGAGGCGCGCGAACAGCGCCAGCATGTCGGCGCCTGCGACGCTACCGTCGTTGCGCATCTCCTCGATCTCGGCACGCACGCGCGCCGTGCCGGCGGGCGTGAGCCGGGCGAGCCCGATCCATTCGCCGGTGTTGGCGTCGGCTTCGCTCTCGTTCGCGACCCGGCCTTCGAACGTCACCGGCTCGGTCTCGATGAAGGCGGGCGAGAAGGCCTGGCTGCCGCGTACGAGGTCATGGAGGCCGGCCTTGGTCCGGTCCTTGCGATCGCGCCACAGCGCGTCGACGGCGAGCACGATGTCGCCGTCCGCCTCCATGAGTGCGTCGAGGATGTAGCGGCGGAACAGGATGTCGCCGTAGGCGATCACGGCGTCGCCCTCGAGCTTCTGGGCGGCGCAGGCGAGCGAGGCGACCTCGCCCGTCGTCTCGAACGCGTCGTTGTCGACGTAGGAGAGGTTCGGCAGGTCGACCGCTTCCTTCGCGTAACCGCGCACGACGGTGATCTCGCGGATACCCGATCGGCGCAGCGTGCGCGTCAGGCGGCGGAGCAGCGGCTGGCCCTGGACCTCGACCATGCATTTCGGCCGGTCCGCGGTGAGCGGCCCGAGCGCGCTGCCGCGCGTCGCCGCAAGAACGACGGCTCGCGTCGCCGCGGCGTCGGTCGGCAGGTACCGGTCCTCGGCTTCCTTGAGCTCGGCGTTGCCCGCGAGGTGGAAGATGTCCTTCACGGTGGCGATGCGGTCCTCGATGCCGATCACGCTCTCCTCGTTGTGGATGCGTTTGGCGGCCTCGCGCATGGCGCTGATCGAAGCGCGAATCGAATGGTTCGCCCAGATCACGGCGCCGACGCCCGCCGCGCGGTACTGGTCGGTCGGCGTGCCGTAATAGGTCGTCGGCACGATGACGACAGGGCAGCTGCCGTCCCATTCCCGCATGAACGCCATGATCTCGTTCGCGGTCGACTGCTTCGAGTGGATCAGCACCGCATCGGCGCCGGCCTCCTCGTAGGCGTGCGCGCGTTTCAGCGCCTCGTCGAGCCCCCAGCCGGAGATCAGCGCCTCGACGCGCGCGACGAGCACGAAGTCGGGGTCGGTCTGGCTGTCCTTGCCTGCCTTGATCTTGCCGCAGAATTCGTCCATGTCGGCGAGCGGCTGGCCGTCGCCGATGAACGAGTTGGTCTTGGGGAACAGCTTGTCCTCGATGCAGGCGCCGGCGATGCCGCGCTGGCACAGCTTGGCGACGAGACGGCGGACGTTGTTGAAGTTGCCGTAGCCGGTGTCGCCGTCCATCAGGATCGGGATCGACGTGGCGTCGGCCATGAACTCGAGGACCTCGAGCACCTGGGTCCAGGATGCCTCGTTCGAATCGCGGACGCCGAGCGCCGCGGACATCGAGAGGCCCGACGCCCAGATCGCCTGGAAGCCCGCCTCCTCGGCGATCTTCGCCGACAGGCCGTCATGGGCTTCCATCAGGAAGCCGAGCTCGGGGCCTTCGATCAGGGCGCGGAGCCGCGCCGATTTGCTCGCGCTCCGGGGGGCGTCTTGCGACGGCTTCTGGATCAGGGTCGCCATTCGTGCGTTCTGTCTCCGGCTCGATCGGCGGCCGATGCCAACCGATTGAAATGTTGCACATTTATTACAGATTCGCGCAACCCGGGCAAGGAACCGGGCGGCAGCGATGCGGCGCCGCTTCCGAGCGCGTTGCGGATCGCGCTTTCGAGCGCGTCGTATCCGGGCGTCGTGTCGCCCGGTGCATCGGTGGCGGCGAAGCGGAAGCGGCGGCGTCCGTCGCGGTCGAAGACGATGACGGTCGGCAGCGAAATCACACCGCCGAACGCGGCCGCGGTCTCGGCCGATCCCCGCACGACGGCGAACACCGGCTCGTGGCGCGCGAGGAAGTCGGCGAGGCGCTTTTCCCGTATCTCGGGCGCGCCACGCGCATCCTCGCCGAAATTGACCGCGACCACGGCGAGCCCGTCGCCGGCGTGCGACAGGTGCGCGAGGCGGATCTGCTCGAAGGCGTCGTTGCAGCCGGGGCACCAGCTCGCGAAGAACACGACGAGGAGGGCGCGTCCCCGGAGTTCGGCGGCGGAGGCCGCGCGGCCGGCGATGGAGGGAAGGGCCGAGAGATGGGCGGCGCGCTCTCCGGGCGTTTCGAGGACGGGTTGCGCCGATGCGGGCGCGGCCGCGAACAGAACGGAGGCAAGCGCGAGCACCGCGGCGCCCGCTGCGGGGGAGCGCGGGCGCATCGCCTATTTCGCCTTCTGGGCGTACTCCGCGATCTTCGCTTCCATGTCGCGGATCAGCGCGTCGAAGCCGTTGCGCGAGATGATGCTGGAATATTCGGAGCGCCGCGTCGCGAGTTCGGAATAGGCCTGCTTGAGATAGACGTCGATCACGCGCCAGCCGTCGGAGAATTCGCGCATCAGGTAGTTGATCTCGACCGGTTCGTCCTTCGGCCGCATCAGTGCGGTCTTGACCAGCACGGTCTTGTCCCGCACCGCTTCCTCGCCCCGCATCTCGAAGCTCTCGCCGCTCCAGCCGTCGAAACGGTTCGCATAGGTCGCGACGGTCATGCGCGTGAAGACCTCGACGAGCTTCGCCTGCTGCTCGGGGCTGAGAGCGCGCCAGTGCGATCCGACGGCGATCCGCGCCATGACCGGAAGATGAAATACGGCGACGAGCTTGGGCGACAGCAGGTCGCGTCGGCCGGCATAGCCGAGGGCCGGCGCGTTCTTCATCGCCTGGAGGAGCGTCGCGTTGAAGTCCCGGACCAGTGTGGCCGGCGGCGTTGCTGCCTCAGCGGGGCGCGGCTGGACGCCCCAGGCGGCAAGCGTCCCGGCGGCCACGGCCGCGCCCGTCAGCATGACGGCGCGACGCCGCGTAAGTCTCTGAAACAGCACTTCTATTCTCCGGCCGCCGAATGCGGTAAACGATGATCGTCTGTATGTAGGGTCGTGCGCGACCCTAAACAATGAGGAGCGCGACGAAATGGCGGTTACCCGCGCATGCATCCTGGCGGCCGGGATCGGCAACCGGCTCGGCGGGGCGTCGGACGGGAAACCCAAGGCGCTTCTCGAGTTCGCCGGGCGGACGTTGCTCGCCCGCCATCTCGACATCCTCGCCTCGGTGGGGGTCAGCGAAGTGACGATCGGCGTCGGCTACCGCGCCGAGGACATCGCCGCGGCCGCCGATGCGGCGGGGTTTCCGGGACGGATCAACTACGTGACGAACCCCGACTACCGCGAGGGCAGCGTGGTGACGATGGCGGTCCTCGGGGACTCCATGTCGACCGCGGGCGGTCCGGCGCTCCTGATGGATGCAGACGTGCTCTACGACCGCGAAATCCTCGCACGGCTGGTCGCCTCGCCACATCCGAACTGCCTTCTCGTCGACCGCGACTTCGAGGCCGGGGACGAGCCGGTGAAGGTCTGTATCCGGGGCGCGGGCGAGATCGTCGATTTCCGTAAGATCGTGGAAACGCCCTTCGACTGGTGCGGCGAATCGGTCGGTTTCTTCAAATGGTCGCCCGCAAAGGCGCGGGAGCTTTCCGACCGCGCGAGGGCCTATCTTTCCTCCGGACGGCGCGATGCACCCTACGAGGAGGTCATCCGCGACGCGATCCTTGCGGCTCCCGCGGAGTTCGGATTCGAGGACGTCACGGGGCTCGCGTGGCTCGAAATCGACTTTCCCGCGGACGTTGTGCGAGCCGCGGACGAGGTGCTGCCCCAGATCGAACGCGCCTGACGCAGGGCATTTCGCGTTGCCGCATCGCGGCGGGCGCTGATATGTATTCGGTATCACGAACGTGTGATGCCGGCCCGCGAGGGCTGGCGGAAAGCGTAAAGCTCGACAGGCGGGCCGTCCCCCGGGCCGCCGCACCAAGACCGGACGAAGGGCGGATGCAACCCCCGGGATTCCGGCAAACCGGAGGAAACGATCTGATGAGACACACGAAGACCGCAATTGCGTCCGCCGTCGCCGCTTCGGCGCTGCTGGTGCTCGGCTCCGTCGCCGGTCCGGTTTCCGCCGCCGACAAGACCAACATCGCCTGGGGCGGCTCGAACCCCGGCGGCGTCATGTACTACATGGTCGGCGCTGCCGGCACGATCATCGGCAAGGAGCTTCCCGCCTACAACATCACCCAGGTGACCACGGGCGGATCGACCGAGAACGCCAAGCGCCTGATCAAGGGCGAGCTCGACATGGGCATCGTCTACGGCGCCCATGTCTACATGGCGCAGGCGCCCGAGGGTCCGTTCAAGGGCGGTGCCAAGGGCACCATGCTGCGCGGGGTCGCCAAGGCCTATTCGGGCCCGACCTATTTCGTCGCGCTGCCCGGCTCCGGCATCAAGTCGCTCGCCGACCTCAAGGGCAAGAAGGTCGCGCTCGGCCCGCCCGGCTCGGGCACGGTGTTCAACTGCTCGAATATCCTCCGCGCCGCCGGTTATCTCGACGACATCAAGCCGTCGATGATGACCTTCGCCGACGCCGGCCGCGCGCTCGGCAACGGCCAGATCGACGCGCTCTGCCAGTCCTCCGCGCCGGCCGCGGCGGTCAAGGAGCTCGCCGAGACGAAGGGGGCCATCGTGCTGCCCTACTCGAAGGACGAGATGGGCAAGATCACGAAGACCTATCCCTTCTACAGCGTCTCCGCGATGCCGGCGACGACCTACAAGGGCGTTCCTGCGGTCGATCTTCCGTACCTGACGGTCTACTGGGTGGCGCATGAGCGCGTGCCGGCGAAGGCGGTCCAGGACATCCTCGCGCTGGTCTACAAGCCGGAGGTGAAGAAGCAGCTCGCTGCCGGCCACAAGGCGTGGGGCCAGATGGCGCCAGACATCAAGAACTTCGTGTCGCTCGGCGTGCCGATGCACCCCGGCGCCGAGGCTTATTACAAGGCCAACGGCCTCTGGCCGAAGTAAGGCCCCGATCGGCCGCGCCGCTGCCCCACTGGCGGCGGCGCGGTTTCCTTTTGCGTGCAACTCCCGTTCTGCCAGGACACCGGTGACGCCATGACCGACAAGCCATGGGTCGAGCCCGTCGAGGGCAAGGGCCGCATCATCACCGGGCCGGCCGCATTCGCCTATGCCGTGATCGGCGTCGCGTTCTCGCTCTGGTACCTCTACACCTCGGGCTTCGGACTGGTCTCGACGGAGACCAACCGCGGCTTCTACCTGATGTTCACGTCGGTCCTCGTGTTCCTGCGCTTCCCGGCGCGGAAGGGCGCACCGAAGACGCGGCCGAGCGTCTTCGATCTCGCGATGTGCGTCCTCGCGGTGGCCTCGATCGGCTACTGGATGGACCAGTACGTTTCCTACGCCATGTTCCGCGTCAGCGACCCGAACGACTGGGATCAGGGGATGGGCCTGATCGCCATCCTCGTTATCCTCGAGACCAGCCGCCGCGTGCTCGGGCCGACCATCGCGATCATCGCCGCGGTGTTCCTCGCCCAGCTCTATTTCGGCGAATGGCTGCCCGGCAAGCTCGCGCATCCCGGCATGACGGTCGAGCGCATCATCGAGTTCACCTACTCGACGCAGGAGGCGATGTTCGGCGTCGTCACCGCGACCTTCGCCACGTTCGTCTTCCCCTTCATGATCTTCGGCGCGTTCCTCGAGCGCTCCGGTGCCGGCACGTTCTTTATGGAACTCGCGACCGCGCTCACCGGTCGCTGGCGCGGCGGCCCGGCGAAGATCGCGACCGTGAGCTCGGCCTTCTTCGGCTCGATCTCGGGCTCGTCCGTCGCCAACGTCGTCGCCACCGGCGCCTTCACCATCCCGATGATGAAGAAGATCGGCTTCAAGCCGCACCACGCCGGCGCGATCGAGGCGATTGCGTCCACCGGCGGGCAGTTCATGCCGCCTATCATGGGCGCGGGCGTGTTCATCCTCGCGACGCTGACACAGACCGAGTACCTGCAGATCGCGCTGATGAACGTCATCCCGGCAGGGCTGTTCTTCATCTTCGTCCTCATCATGGTCGACCTCGAGGCGATGCGGACCGGCATCCGCGGCCTGCCGAGGGACGACATTCCGGCCATCCGCGACGTGCTTCGCCGCGGATGGCACTTCTTCGTGCCACTTGCCGTCGTGATCGGCCTCCTGTTCTCGGGCTATTCGCCGGACTTCGGTGCGTTCTGGGGCACGATCTCGACATTCGTCCTATCGTGGCTGCGGCGCGACACCCGCATGGGCCCGAAGGCGGTGTTCCACGCGCTCGCCGCGGGCGCGCACAGCAACACTGCCGCGGGCGCCGCCATCGGCTCGCTCGGCGTGATCATCGGCGGCATCATCCTGTCGGGGCTCGGGCTCAAGTTCTCCGCCGTGCTGGTGGAGTTTGCGGGCGGCAACCTGTTCCTCACCGTGGTGCTGGTGACGATCATCTCGATCATCATCGGCATGGGCAGCAGCACCACCGGCTCCTACATCATCCTGTCGGTCGTGGCCGCGCCGGCGCTGATCACGCTTGGCGTGGCGGAAGTGCCCGCGCACCTCGTCGTCTTCTACGCGGCGTGTCTGTCGAACATCACGCCGCCGGTCTGCGTTTCGGCCTTCGCGGGTGCGGCTATCGCCGGGGCAGATCCGATGAAGACCGGCATGGCCGCGCTCAAGTACGGCGTGACGCTGCTTCTCGTGCCGTTCAGCTTCGTCTATGTGCCGGAGCTACTGCTGATCGGCAGTGCGGGCGACATCGCCTTCGCCGCGCTCTGCTATCTTCTCGGCTACGCCGCGCTCGCCTTCGCGATCCAGGAGACGGAGTTCGTCGGCGGCGCGATCTCGCCGTGGCGCCGTATCGTCTTCGCAGGCGCCGCGGTCTGTCTCCTGTTCCCGACCGCGGCGTGGATCGACCTCACCGGCGCGGCCCTTCTCGCGGTCGGCTGGGCCCCGACGTTCCTCAAGCGCCGCACCGCTGCGTGAGGCCCGGTCCGGGCCTATGGGATATCGGCGATCTTCTCGAAGGTGACCCGGATCGGTCGGCCCATGACGTTCACCTGCTGCGTGCTGCCGTTGTAGAAGTTCGACGGCCAGTCGATGGCGAGAGGAACCGAATGGCCGGTGGGAAGCGTCCGGCCGGTGACGAGCGTCGCGGGGCCCTCCGCAGCCGTCATCGTCATGTTGCCTTTCACGCGTCCGCCGGCCTCCCGGTAGGTTCCCCTGTACCTGATTCCGCCGATGTCGGAGCCCACGATCATGCCCTTGCCGAAATAGACGGACCCCATCCCGGAATCCTCCTGGCCGAGGTAACGCATGATGTAGAGAGCGCCCATGAGTCCTCCGGAATTGCGGGCGGACGGGAAGCAGAAAACGCCGCTATGCGTCGTTCGAACGCACTTTGGAACTGAAATACAAACGGATTGACTGAAAAAATCGACGCGCAGCGCATGCGGCATGCTTTGAAGAGAAAATCTGGCTGCCGCTCGCTGGGAGTGTCAATGCGCGGGAATGCAAATATTGATGTCGAATTGTTTCCGGCGTTGAAACCGCGGCGCGGTGGGCGAGTCGCTTTTGCCTTCAAATCGCCCTATTCGCATCCGATATTAGGCTCGCGCGCGCCGGGCCGGACGGGTTCGGGGCGTCCAGACGCGTCAATAGCCTGGAGTTTTTCATGTACCGAGTTCGTACCGCCGTTCTTGCCGCCCTCGTTGCCGCCGCTTCGCTCGCTTCCGCCGCGCTGCCCGCACGCGCGCAGCTCAGCGACATCCTGCTCGGGCCGAAAACGCTGATCGACCGCGCCATCGAAGCGCGGTCGTCGTCGGATATCGCCCGCGACAACGCCATCGTGCTCGACGTGAACAAGATCATGGCCGATCTCGGCACCATCAAGGCGTCGACCGAGATCTACGAGCAGCGCCTTCTCGTCACCGGCATGTTCACCGACAAGAAGACCTACACGAGTTTCGAGACCCGCGTGCGCGCGCTCAAGGACGTCAAGGAGCTCTACTGGCACGTCACCTATATGTCCGAAAAGGACAAGGACGCGGCGGTCAAATCCGGCAAGCTGATGGACTGGCCCGACGTGCTCGCGTTCGAGACCAAGGCGAGCGCGCGCCTGATCGGTACCGCCGGCGTCGCCGACGTGAACTTCCGCGTCAAGGCCGACACTGCGGGCAATCTCTATCTCCTCGGCCGCGCGCGTTCGGGGGAGGAGCTCAAGAAGGCGATGGCCCGCCTGAAGGACGGCGACAAGGTGAAGACGGTCTACAACTACGCCGTCGTCCGCCCGTGACGCTCGTGCCGTCCGCATCGCCGCGTTGATGGAGATCAACGCCTCGCGCTAGGGTTCCTGATCGACTGATCCCGCGCCACCGGTTGGGGGGCGCGGGCGCAACGGTGAGGGAACGCGAGGTGAGCGCATCGCGCGAAGAGTGGGGAACGAGCGCCGGCTTCGTGCTGGCGACCATCGGCTCCGCCGTCGGCATCGGAAACATCTGGCGGTTTTCCTACGTCGCCGGCGAGAACGGCGGCGGCGCTTTCCTGATGATCTACTTGCTCAGTGTCGCGCTGGTCGGGCTCCCGATCATCGTCGGCGAGATGGCGATCGGCCGCGCGGGCGGCGGCGACGCGGTGGCTGCGTTCTCCCGGGGCGCGCGCCAAAGGTCGCCGTGGCGTTACGCAGGCTGGCTCGCCGTCGTCGGCTGCATGCTGATCCTGAGCTTCTATGGCGTGATCGCCGGGTGGGCGCTGAAGTATTTCGTCGGCTCAATGACCGGGACGCTCTGGGAGCATGCCGGCGGCGGCGGGTTCGGCGGCTACTTCAAGAAGTTCATCGCAAATCACGGCGAGCCGCTCGGCTGGCAACTCGCGATGATGGCGCTCACCATGTTCGTCGTCGCGGGCGGGGTTCGCAAGGGAATCGAGGCGGTCAACCGCATCCTGATGCCGCTTCTGGCCGTCTGCGTGGTCGCGCTGGCGGTCTACTCGGCGACGCTGCCCGGTGCGGCGGCGGGATGGCGCTTCCTGTTCGTGCCGGACTGGTCGGCGCTGCTGCACTCCAGGGTGCTCGTCGCGGCGGTGGGGCAGGCGTTCTTCTCGCTCGGCGTCGGCATGGCGATCTTCATCACCTATGCCAGTTATCTCGGTCCGCAGACGAGGATTCCGCGGTCGGCTATCGCGATTGCCGCGGGCGACACACTCTTCGCGATCGTTGCCGGCCTTGCGATCTTTCCCGCCGTCTTCGCCTTCGGGATGGACCCCAAGGCGGGACCCGAACTCGCCTTCATCACGCTGCCGCAGATCTTCATCTCCATGCCCGGCGGATGGCTCGTTGGCCCCGTATTCTTTGCACTCCTCGTGGCCGCCGCGCTCACGTCCATGGTCTCTCTGCTCGAGGTCCCGGTGGCGGCGATCGTCCACCGGACCCGGCTGAGCCGGCGGACGGCCGTGGCCGTGATCGGTACTGCCATCTTCGTCGTCGGAATACCGTCCGCCCTGAGCTTCGGACTCCTGGGGGACATGCGCATATTCGGTCGCGGCGTTCTAGATGCGATCGATCAGGCGGTTTCGAACTATCTCCTGCCGATCGGCGGAATTCTCGTTTGCGTGTACGCCGGATGGCACCTGCCGAAGGCGGAGGCTCTCGCGTCCTCCGGACTGGGTTCGGGACGGACCGGCCTCATCTGGCTCTGGCTTGTCCGGGTGCTCGCGCCGCTGACGATCCTCGTGATTCTTCGTGACACCATCGGAGCGGTCTAGGCGTCAGTCCTCGGTGCCGCGGATCAGGTCGCGGACGTATTCGAGCGCGGAGCGGCGGGCGGTCTTGCGGTCGTGGCCGGTCTCGGTCTCGAAGCGCTCCTCGACGACCTCTTCAAAATAGTCGATCAGGGAGCGGTACAGCCGCCGCCGGCGCCGCGGCATGTCCTCGACGATGAGCTGCACGCGAAGCCGCTCGATAAGCGCCACCACGTCGACCGTGTCGCGCTGCCAGGCGATACGCCTTATCTCGCCGATGGCGTTGAAGTCGCGCTCCACCTGCGCTTCGTCGATCGCGCGCTCGCTCATGAGTTTCGCTCCGTTCCTTCGGCGGGCGCGCGGCAGGCCGGAACGGCGGAACGGGCGGTACCCGCCTCCGGCATCCGGTCGAGATATAAGCCAGCCACCCACGCCAACACGTATCCCGCTATATTTACATCGCCTTTGGCTCCATAACAGGCGTCAAACTGAGAGGAGGAGCCGATGGCCGATCCCGCCGACGAGACCCAGCCGCAGCCGCCCGGCGCTCTCCCCGGTGCGCTCATCGATGCATTCCGGTTCGACGGTGCGGGCCGCGCGGTCCGTGTCGACTGGGCGGACATCGACCGGCCGCACGACGGTCCCGGATTCCTGTGGGTCCATCTGCAGCGAACGGCCGAAGAGACGCGGAAATGGCTCACGGAGAAGAGCGGTTTGCCGCCGCTTGTCTGCGAGGCGCTGCTCGCCTCCGACAGCCGGCCGCGCACGACCGCGTTCGGCGAGGGGCTCGTCGTCGACATCCGGGGCGTCAACATGAACCCGGGCGAGGACCCGGAGGACATGGTCTCGCTCCGCGTCTGGAGTGACGGGGTTCGGGTGGTCTCGGTCCGCCGGCGCAAGCTTATGGCGGTCGACGACGTGCGAGAGGCAATCACCCGCAACCATGCGCCCAAGACGCCGTCCGAGCTCGTCCTGATGCTCGCCGACGGGCTCACCGTCCGCATGGGCGCCGTCATCGCCGGGCTCGACGAACGCGTCGACAATCTCGAAGAGCGCGTCGTGGTCGCGCAGAGCCAGGAGCTTCGCCTCGCGCTCGGCGCCATCCGCCGCGAGGCGATCATGCTGCGCCGCTTCATCGGCCCCAACCGCGAAGCGATCCAGCAGCTTGTCAATGACCCCGCCGACTGGATGGACCAGGGCGACCGGCTCCGCATGCGCGAGGTCGCCGACAAGATCACGCGTTATGTCGAGGAACTCGACGCCGCGCGCGAGCGGGCCGCAGTCGTCCAGGACGAGCTGTCGAGCCGGCTCGCGGAGCGGCTCAACAACAACACCTACGTGCTCTCCGTGATCGCCGCGATCTTCCTGCCGCTCGGCCTTCTGACAGGCCTTCTCGGCATCAACGTAGGCGGCATGCCGGGGGCAGACTGGGATCCGGCATTCTGGATCGTCACGGCGCTTCTCGTCGTTCTCGGCGGCATCGAGTACGTGCTGCTCCGCCGTCTGCGCTGGATCTGACGCTCCCGTTCAGAAGATCGAGGCGCCGGTCCGCTGGGAGAAGAGCTCCAGCGCACGCGTGCCCGCGAGCGAGTTGCCCGTCGCATCGAGGCCCGGCGACCAGACGCAGACCGTAAGGTGTCCCGGCCAGACGGCGACGATGCCGCCGCCGACGCCCGACTTGGCGGGCAGGCCGACCCGGAACGCGAAATTGCCGACGGCATCGTAGAGACCGCAGGTAAGCATGAGCGAATTGATCCGGCGCGCATGCCGTTTCGGCACGATACGCGCGCCCGACGCGGGATCGACTCCGTCGTTTGCGAGGTACGACACCGCGCGGCAGAGGTCGCGGCAGCTCATGGCGATCGAGCACTGGTGGAAGTAGAGATCGAGCACCGCGTCGATCTCGCCGTCGAGATTGCCGAAGCTCTTGAGGAAATTGGCGAGCGCGAAGTTACGGTAGCCCGTCGCGCGTTCCGATGCGGCCACTTCCGGGTCGAAATCGATCTCCGGATTGCCCGACACGATGCGGACGAAGGAGAGGATGTCCTCGCTTGGATGGCCGAGATGGGAGGCGAGACAGTCTGTGACGACGTGCGCGCCGGCGTTGATGAACGGGTTGCGCGGGATTCCCGCCTCGCGTTCGAGCTGGACGAGGGAGTTGAAGGGACTGCCCGAGGGCTCCCTTCCGACGCGTTTCCATATCTTTTCGCCGACGAACCCCATCGCCATCGTCAGCGTGAAGACCTTGGAGATGCTCTGGATCGAGAAACGGGTGTCGGCATCGCCGGCGCCGAACTCCTCGCCGTCGACGGTTCGGACTGCGATGCCGAAACGGTCCCGCGGCACGCGGGCGAGCGCTTCGATGTAAGTTGCGACACGGCCGCGGCGCAGCTGCGGGCGAACGTCGCGAACGATCCTGTCGATCTGAGACTGCCAATCCAAGGAGCCACCCCTGCCGGCGTCCGCCTGTTCTTGCGGAACGCAGTGCCGATGATGTCCCGACTTCCGATCCCCCGCAATGCACACCGCATCGGAGGCGCAAAAAAAGCCCCGCCACTGGGGCGGGGCTTCGCGCGAGCGTTCAGGGGCAACTCGCGCCCGGCTTGCGCCGGAGCTGGGTGCTCGCTTTCGGCGGGCGAGCGCGGAGGACGGCCCCACCGCACGTTCCGCCCGGCCCGAAGGCAACCGGAACATGCGGCCTTCAGCAGGAACGCATCCCCCGGCCCGGACGGAGGAGGAAGACCGCCTCCATCCGGGTTCCGATGCTGCCATTCCCACGGCGTGGATACAACCTGTGGGTTGTATTATTTCTACTTGGAGTTGTGTCGATTTGTTGACGCTTGTATCGCGCCTGTGGATAGTTTTCGGAGATCCCGGCGGTCGGCGCGGTATCGGAAGCAGCGCTCTTAGACGGCACCGAACAGGGGTGCGGCGGCCGCCGCGGCCCGGCGCAAGGCGATGACGGCGCGGTGATGGGCTCCGCCGAGGCGGAACAGGGCGGGAATCTCTGCCGGCCGGCGGATCGCAGCGGCCGCCGCTGCACGAGGCCGGATCGACCCGTCTGCCTGCATCGCGGCGAGCGCCGCTCCCGGCAGGCTGAGATCCGCAGGGTCGACGACGATGCGAAGCGCCATGAACGGGGCGTCTGCGGCCAGGGCGGCCTCCGCAACCGCCGCGCTTTCCATGTCGACGCAGGCGATGCCGTCGCTCCAGAACAGGGTCTGTTTGGCGTCCGCGCCGGCCACGGGCGTCGCGGAGGTGCCGATGGCAGCCTCCTCGACAAGCACCGCGCCAAGGAGAAGGCCCTGGAGGCGTCGCCGCCATTCGCGGTTGGTCCAAAGCGTCCCGTTCGCCCGGAGGTCTCGGACTCCGGTCGCGATCACTGCCGTTCCGGCGGGCAGCGCCGGGTCGCATCCGCCAGCGAAGCCGATGCTCAGCAATGCCCGGGCGCCGGAGGCGAGCAGCCCATTCGCCGCCCCGCGCGCTGCGGCGGGGCCCGGACCGTCGCACCGCACCTCGGCGTCGTCGATCGCGCCGCCACCTGCATTCGTGCCGGCTGCGGCGAGCGCGTCGCGCACGATGCGCTCCTCTTCGCGCAATCCGGTAACGATGCCGAGCCGGAATCCCGCCCGCCTGCGATCTGTTATGCTCATGCGGCAAGTGTATCCGATCGGGCCCTGCCGGGACGGGGAGACCGCCATGAACGATTCGCGTCCGTTGCCCGACGAGGGGAGGCTCACCTTCGATGCCGAAGGGCAGGAGGGCGGCCGCTATCACAGCCGCCACCTTCATGTCCCCTCGGCCACGTCGGGCCTAACGATAGGGCGCGGCTACGACATGAAGACGCGAAGCGCGGAATCGATCCACGCAGATCTGGTGGCGGCCGGCGTCGCCGACGACGATGCTGCGCTTGTTTCCGGCGCCGCCGGCCTGTCGGGCGCTGCCGCGTCCGCCTATGTCGACGACAACGGGCTCGGCGATTTCGAGATCGGCTGGGACGAACAGCTCCGCCTCTTCGGGATCGAGTATGCGCGCCTCGCGGCCGATACGCGCCGCATCGCTACGAAGGCCGACGTCTGCCGCACCTACGGAGACACGGACTGGGACGCGCTCGATCCGGTCATCCGTGAAGTGCTGGTCGATCTCCGCTACCGCGGCGACTACACGCCCGCGACGCGCCGCTTCCTGCAGGAGCATGTGGCCCGCAACGACCGCAGCGCCTTCGTCGCCGCGGTGTGCGATCCCGACCGCTGGCCCGGCGTTCCCCAGGACCGCTTTCGCCGACGCCGCGATTTCTGCATGGGAGCCTGACCGGGAGCTTCGCTTGGCGCTGCCCGATTTCGGTGGCAGACTTCCCTGCGGGTGAACCCGGATAGAACGATGGGGCGGCAGGACCGCCCCGATGCAGAGAAGACGGGGGCAGGGGATGAAGCGAACAGGGCGCGCGCTCGAAGTCTGCGCCGATCTTCTTTCGCAAGTGGGCGGCATCGTCATCGTCGTGATGATGGTGCACATCACCGCGGACGTCGCCCTCAAGGAACTTTTCTCGAGCCCGATCGACGGCACGCTCGAAATCACCGCGGTCTACTACATGGTGGCGCTCGTATTCCTGCCGCTGGCGCAGGTCACGATGGGCGAGGGCCATATCAAGGTGGAGCTGTTCACCCGGCGGATGAGCTCTCGCGGCATTGTCCGCCTCGAGACGGTCATCGCCATCGTCGCCGCGCTCTATGTCGGGGCGATGGCGGTCGGCGGCGTCTACGAGGCGCTCTACCGCACCGGCATCAAGGACACGCTGGAGACCGCGGGCGGCACGCTCGAGGTCTGGCCGAGCCGCTGGATCGTTCCCGTCGGCGCCGGGTTGATGGCGCTCTGCCTGCTTTACGACGCGCTCGTTAAGGGGCGCGATATCCTCGGCACGCCGAAATCCGCGCTGTGACAGCATGAAGCCGGAGAATGCGCGGCCCGAGACGATGCAGACCCCGCCGGTGATCCATGTCTGATCTCGAAATCGGTTTCGCCGCGATCGCCGGGATGCTGGTACTGATGGCGCTCCGCGTGCCGATCGGGCTCGCGCTCGGTCTCGTCTCGATCCTGGGCGTTGCCGCCATCCGGGGAATAAACGCGGCCTTCGCGATGATCAGCACCGCGCCGTTCGACGTGGCCGCGAAATGGGAGCTGACGGCGATACCGATGTTCATCCTGATGGGGGCATTCGCCCACCATTCGGGACTCAGCGCGGCGCTGTTCCGGGCGGCCCGCCTATGGATGGGGAGGCTGCCGGGAGGGCTCGCGGTCGCGACCAATTTCGCCTGTGCCGGTTTCGCGGCGGCTTCGGGAGCCTCGACCGCGACGGCGGCGGCGATGGGCCGGATCACCGTGCCCGAGATGCTGCGCTACGGATACGACAAGGGCCTCGCGACAGGGGTCGTCGCCGCGGGCGGCACGCTCGGAATCATGATTCCGCCGTCGATCGGATTTGTGCTCTACGGCATTTTCGCCCAGGTCTCGATCAGCAAGCTCCTGATCGCCGGCATCCTGCCGGGCATCCTGACCGCGGTCGTCTATGCGCTGATGATCGTGATCCGCTGCCGGCTCAATCCGGCACTCGCGCCGCGCATCTCGGAGAACGCGACGCTGCGGGAAAAGATGACCGCGCTTGCCGACATCTGGCCGCTGCTCGTCCTCGTTCTCGCTGTCATCGGCGGTATCTACGCCGGCATCACGACGCCGACGGAAGCGGGCGCCGCGGGCTCGCTCGTCGCCTTCCTCATCGGCCTGTTCCAGGGCAGGATGAGCTATTCCGTATTCCGGGATTCGGTGAAGGAAGCGGTCTCGACCACCGCACGTCTCTTCTTCATCGTCGTCGGTGCGGTGTTGTTCTCCAGGCTCCTCGCGCTCGCCGGGGTTGCACCGTTCCTCGCCGACAGCGTGAAGGGATGGTCGTCCGACCCGATCCTCCTCGTGATCGGCGCATCCGTCCTGTTCGTCGTGCTCGGCATGTTCCTCGATGCGCTCGGGCTGATGCTGCTGACGCTGCCGATCCTGCTGCCGATGTTCATGGCGGCGAAGCTCGACCTCATCTGGTTCGGCGTGCTGACGATCAAGTTCATCGAGATCGGCCTGATCACGCCGCCGGTCGGGCTCAACGTCTACGTGATCAAGAGCGTGGTCGACGACACGATCCCGCTCGAGACTATTTTCCGCGGCGTGATGTGGTTCATCGCCTGCGAGGCGCTGATCGCGTTCCTGCTGATCGTGTTCCCGCAGATATCGTTGTTCCTGCCGGGGCTGATGGACTGACGCGGCCGCCGGTGACCGAGGCTAGGGGGTGACGGCCCCCGCCTGGGACGGCAAGATGACGAAGGGACTGGAACGGACGAGAGAGCGAACGACACGGGTGCATGAACAGGAGGACGGAAATGGGTACGGGACGTTTCATCGGACAGGCCGCTCGGCGGCAAGGAGTAGGTGCGTTTGCCGCGGCGATGGTCGCCGGGATAGCGGCGGGTCTGCCGGCCGCTGTGCAGGCCAAGGACTATGTTTTTGCGACCTTCGTGCCGCCGACGCACGGCATCGTCGTCCATGCGCTCAATCCTCTGATCGACGAGCTCAAGGCTGACACCAAGGGCTTGGTCAGCTTCACACTCAAGCCCGGGGCGCAGCTCTTCAAGGGGCCGGAGAGCATTACCTCGACAGGCCGCGGGCTCGCCGACGCGACGACCTATGCGCCGCATTACAATCCCTCGCAGCTGCCGCACGTCTACATCCTCGTCGACCTGCAGCTCGTGGCGCCTAACGGCGTCGTCGGCGCGGCGGCGGCGATGGACACGATCCTGAACTGCCCCGAGTGCATGAACGACTACAAGAAGGCGAATACCCTCGTCCTCGCACTCTACGGCACCGGGACCAACAATCTCTGGTGCCGCAAGGACGTGAAGACGGTGGCCGATGCGAAGGGCCTCAAGATCCGCACGTCCGGTGCCACGGGGCGTTTCGTAAAGGCGCTGTCCGGTACGGCGGTCGGCATGGCGATCTCCGAGATGCCGGGTGCGATGGAGCGCGGTCAGATCGATTGCGTGATCGGACCGCTCGCATGGATCAAGTCGTACGGGATGATCGATTCCGTGAAGTCGATCGTCGACTTTCCGATCGGCAGCTACCCGGCGGCGAATACGCTGGTGATGAACCTCGACACCTGGAAAAGCTTCTCTGCGGCGGACAAGAAGGCGGTCTGGCGTCGCGCAGCGCTGGCCCAGGCGCGCGCGACGAACGACGGCTACCTCAAGTTCGACGATGAGGCGATGAAGGAGATCGTCGCGAAGAAGATACCGGTCAACGTCGGCGGCAAAGACTACGACGAGCTGCTCGAAAAACACCTCGTCAACGAGATCACTGCGACGGTAGAGGGCGCGAAGAAGCGCGGTGTCGCCGATCCCAAGAAGGTGGTCGACCTGTTTCTCGCAAACGTGAAGAAGTGGAACGGCATCCTCGGCAAGGCGCCTTACGATACCGCCGCCTACGACAAGGCGCTGTGGGACAATCTCTACAGCAAGATCGATCCCGAGAAGCTCTGAGTCTCGTCGCGCAAAACGGTATGAAGAAAGGCGGCCCCTTGCAGGGCCGCCTTTTTCGTTTCAGCCGGGCAATTCGCGGTCGGACGATCCGGCGCCGCTCGCAATACTTGCCGATGAAATAACGAGAATGCCCGCGTTCAGATGCCCCAGGGCGTCGTCGTTGCGTTCGACTCCGACAGGCGCCGGTAGCGGGCGAGGGCCCACAGGGGAAAATAGGCCGGGTATCCGTGATAGAGCAGGTAGAACACCTTGGGGAAGCCCACGGCATTGTACTGCTGCTCCTCCCACTTGCCGTTCCGCCGCGGCGCGGCGAGCAGGAATTCGATGCCGCGCCTCACCGCCTCGGACCCGGTTTCGCCCGCCGCCATCAGGGCAAGCAATGCCCATGCGGTCTGCGTCGCCGTCGACGTCGCGGCGGGGCGGCCGCGGTGCTCGCTCCAGTAAGAGAAGCCGTCCTCGCCCCAACCGCCGTCCGGGCGTTGCTGCGATAAGAGCCAGGTCACGGCCTTGCGCACGGCCGGGTCGTCGGTCGGCAATCCTGCGGCATTGAGGGCACTGAGTGCCGACCACGTGCCGTAGACGTAATTTGTGCCCCATCGGCCGAACCAGGAACCGTCATCTTCCTGCTCGGCGAGCAGGAAGGAGAGCGCCGCACGCAAGCGCGGATCGTCTCGGTCGCAGCCTGCCTGCGACAGGTAGGACAGGCAGCGCGCGGAAACGTCCGCCGTGGGCGGGTCCAGCAGCGCGCCGTGATCTGCGAACGGTATGTGATTGAGGTAATAGTGGGTGTTATCGGCGTCGAACGAGCCCCACCCGCCCGACTTCGACTGCATCCCGAGGATCCAGTCGACCGAGCGGCGGATGGCGATCGCGTTCTCCTCCGGGTCGGCGCGGTGCAGCGCCATGCCGACGACGGCGGTGTCGTCGACGTCGGGGTAATGGTCGTTGCGATACTGGAAAGGCCAGCCGCCCGCAGCGAGGTCCGGCCGGCTGTCGCACCAGTCGCCCTCGACCTCGGTCACCTGCGCGTCGCGCAACCACGCGGCCGCACTCCGGATGGTCTGGCTGTCTGCGGGAACGCCCGCTTCCGAGAGCGCCAGCATCGCCAGTGCCGTGTCCCAGACGGGGGAGAGGCAGGGCTGGCACCAGGCTTCGTCGCCCTCGATGACGAGGAGGCGCCGGATTGCCGTCCGCGCGGCGACGTAGTCGGGGTGATCTTCGGCATAGCCGAGCGCCCGGAGGGCCATCGCCGCGTTTGCCATCGCCGGGAAGATGCCGCCGATGCCATGGTCGCCGTTGAGGCGATCGGTGATGAAGGCGACGGCCTTCGCGAGCGCGCGGCGGCGAAGGCGCGACGGGAACAGGGGATCAGTGCGGCGTACAATGGTATCCAAGGCGAGGAAAGCGCTTCCAAGCAGCTTGCCCGTCGGGTTCTCGATGTAGCGCCGTTCGTCCTCCGGAGGTGTCTCGAACAGCTCGCGGATGTCGACACCGTCCGGATTGGCGGCCTGCGGCTTGCGATCCATCAGGATCAGCAGCGGGACGATCACCGTGCGCGACCAGTAGGAGACCTTGGACAGGTGGAAGGGCGACCATGACGGCAGTAGCATGATCACGATCGGCATCGCCGGTATGGCACGCCACGGCACCTGCCCGAACAGGGCGAGGCTGATGCGCGTGAACACGTTGCTGCGTGCGGCGCCGCCGCGGGAGAGGATGGCGGCGCGGGCGCGCGCCATGTGCGGCGCGTCCGGAGCGTCGCCCGCGAGCTTGAGGGCGTAGTAGGCCTTCACGCTCGCGCTGAGGTCGAAATCTCCGGCGTGGAACAGCGCCCACCCGTCATGCGCGGCCGACTGGGTACGGCGCAGGTAGACCGCGATCCGCCGTTCGAGGTCGCGCTCCGGCGTACCGAGGAAGTGGTTGAGGAGGATGTATTCCGCCGGAATCGTCGCGTCCGCCTCCAGCGGAAACAGCCAGTGGCCGTCGGCTGCCTGGCGGGTGCGCAGCGCCTCCGTCGCCGAAAGAACCTCGGCGGCAACGCGTGCGTCGAGCCCGGCATCCGCCGCCTGGACGCCGCCCGTCTCCGCCTCGGGACCCGAACGAAGCCGGGACGCAGAGCCTTCCACTAGCATTTCTCCGTCAGAAAAACAGGCGCTGCACTTCGGATGCGCGCCGCCGTCCGCCGCCGATCGCCACCCCGCGGCAGGACGGGGATGTTCGGGCATATATTGTTCACAACAGACCGAAGCGCAAGGTAATCCATATCTTTTCCAGCTTCGAGAGGCCGGGGGCGGCGTCGATCCGGCGCCACTGCGCCGCGATCATGCGTTCGAGGACGCGGCGGTACATCTCCATCATCACCACGGCCGGGCGCAGCATCCTGCGGTTGCAGCCTTCGAGCAGGCGGCGGGCTTCCTCGTAGCGGACGAGGGCGGCCTGCGCCACTGCCTCGCAGACGTTGGGGAGGCGCGGATCCGCGAGGACGGTCGCGGGATCGCGGGATTCGATGCCGGCGGCAGCGAGGTCCTCTTCGGGCAGGTAAAGCCGGCCCATGCGCGAATCCTCGGCGACGTCGCGGAGGATGTTCGTGAGCTGGAGCGCCGAGCCGAGAGCGACGGCGAAGCCGCGGGCGGCCGGGCCGGCGTCGCCGAAGACGCGGATCGACAGCAATCCGACCGCGCCTGCGACGCGGTTGCAGTACAGCTCAAGGCGTTGCCGCGTCGGTGCCCGCATACCGGCACCGATATCCATCTCCATCCCATCGACCACCGCGTGGAAGTCCTCGCGCGCCAGCCCGTAGGCGCGAATTGCCGGGGCGAGCGCGCGGGCGGTCATATCCTGGGGGGCGGGCGCTGCCGGATCGTAAAGTGCGTCGATCGTTTGCCGCCAGGCTTCGAGGGCCGCGCGCTTGTCGGTGTCAGGGGCGTCGCCGTCGGCGATATCGTCGACCGCACGGCAGAACGCGTAAATCGCGAACATTGCGGCCCGCCGGTCCTCGGGAAGAATGCGCATGCCGAGATAGAACGAGGAGCCGGCCGCCCGCGTTACGGCACGCACGTAATCCCGTGCGACGACTTCGGAGTGCGAATCGCCCGCGTTCATCGGTTCGGACATCGGGCAATCTTATCGGCGCGCGGTTCGAATCAGAACGGCATCGCGTCATCGCGATGCGGGCCCCGGGAAGCCCAGACCAAACGCCATTGACTCGCATCCGCGGGCGGCATATCGTGTCTCATATATGCAACATATGTCTCACCAATGAGACACGTCCTTCGCACTCCACAGGGAAGAGGCCGGACATGACGATGGAGCAGGAATCCCGAATCCGCGAACCGGAGAATCGGGTCTGGCAGACGCGGACCCATCCCCAGACCGATTTCGAGCGCCGGCTCGCCGATGCGCTAGAGCGGGCGTTCGTCGACGGCGCGACCGAGCTCGAGGATATCGTCGAGCGGCTCAACGCCGACGGCCTCCGCGACGAGGATAACCGGGCCTGGACCGTCGACAGCTACCGCGCCACTCTGGCGCGGCTCGGCGCCTGACCGGGAGCGCCCGCCGGATGGCCGAAATCCGCCTGGAGTTCCGCAGCGTCACCAAGCGCTTCGCTGACCGCCAAGGATCCGGCAAGCAGATCACAGCGGTCGAGAACGTCAATCTCGGCGTGCACGACGGCGAGGTGGTGTCGCTGATCGGCCCGTCCGGCTGCGGCAAGTCCACGCTCCTCAACATGGCCTCCGGTCTCAACGGTCCGACCGACGGCAAGGTCTACGTCGACGGCGAGCAGGTGACCGAGGTCAACGAGCACGTCGCTTTCATGCTGCAGAAGGACCTGCTGCTGCCGTGGCGCACGATCCGCCGGAACGTGGAGTTCGGCCTCGAAATCCGCGGGCTCGATGCCGCCGAACGGCGCAACCGGTCCTCCGACTGGCTCGAGCGCTGCCATATCGCCGACTTCGCGGAGCATTATCCGCACCAGCTCTCTGGCGGTATGCGCCAGCGCGCCGCACTTGCGCGCACCCTCGCGACCGACCCCCATGTGCTGCTGCTCGACGAACCTTTCTCGGCGCTCGACGCCCAGACCAAGATGATCCTTCAGCAGGATCTCGCGACGACCCTCAAGGACGCCGGCAAGACGGCACTCTTCATCACCCACGACCTCGTGGAAGCGGTGGCGCTCAGCGACCGCGTCCTCGTGATGAGCCAGCGTCCCGGCACGATCATCGAGGAAATCCCGATCGAGATTCCGGGCCGCGAAAACCCGATGGAGCGGCGCAAACAGCCGAAGATCGGCGAATACGTCGCGCGCCTCATGTCGCTTCTTCACGTCGGCGAGGTGGACCTCGCCCATGCCTGATCCGCGCAGCGAGCCGCGGACCGGGTGCAAGACCACGCAGACCCGCATGACAACAGGGAGACACATCATGCACTTCACGAAGAAACTGGTTGCGGCGTCCGCCGTGATTGCGACCGCGGCCGGCCTGTCTGCCGCGCCCGCCGTTGCCGCCGAGAAGGTCAACTATCTGCTGCCCGCGCCCGGCTTCCTGCCGGCCTTCGCCCCGTGGCAGCTCGCTGCCGCCAAGGGCTTCTTCGCGGCCGAGGGCCTCGAGATCGAGTTCCAGACGGCCAAGGGCGGCGTCGACGTCGCCAAGCAGGTCGGCGTGGGCAACGCGCCGATCGGCGGCGCCATCGGCGACACCTCGCTGCTGGTGCGCGGCAACGGCATTCCGGTCCGTTCCGTCGCGCTGATGGGCGGCGGCTCGCTCGTCCAGGTGGTTGCGCGTAAGGATCGCGGCATCGAGAAGGTCGAGGACCTCAAGGGCAAGACGATCACCGTTCTCGCATACCAGGACACGACCTACTACGCCTCGCTCGGCGTGCTCGCGTCTCGCGGCCTGACCAAGAACGACGCCAACATCCAGGCCGCAGGCCCGCAGGGCGTCTGGAAGCTGCTGGTCGAGGGCAAGGCCGACGCGATGATGGGCGTGCCCGACTGGACCGGCATCGTCATGGCCAACAAGATCGCCGTGAACGTCTTCAACGCGAAGGACTACTTCCCGTCGATGGCACAGGCGATCGTCGCGTCCGACGACATGATCAAGCAGAACCCGAAGCTGATCGCAGGCCTCGTCCGCGCCTCGCTGAAGGGTCTCAAGATGATCATGGACGATCCGAAGAACGCCGCGGAGGAGTACGTGAAGGCGGTGCCGCGCTGGAAGGCGCCGGCTATGGAAGCGACCTTCAAGATGTACAACCAGTACACCTATCCGGGTCAGAAGGTCCTCGGCGAGATGGACGAGAAGAAGCTCTCCTCCCTGCAGGACTTCTACCTGAAGGCCGGCTTCATCAAGAACAAGGTCCCGGTGACCGACCTCTATACGAACCAGTTCGTCCAGTAACACCGGACGATCAGGCGTCCTTCCGTCCCGACCCTGCCCCACGGGGACGGGACGGGGGGACGAGGACCTTAAACGGGTCCGAACAGGGAAAAGAAAGCGGAAGAAGGGCCGACATGACCGCCGCACTCACACCCTCCCGCGTTGCCGCGAGCCTCGGCATCCTGGTGCTGTTCCTCGCCGCATGGGAATGGGGCCCGGGCCTGTTCGAGGTTCCCGTCTATATCATCCCGTCGCTGTCCGACTGTTTCGAGGGGCTGATCGGCCTCGCGCAGACCGACAAGCTGTGGGATCACATCTGGCTGACCACGATCGAAGTCGTCGCGGGCTTCGTCATCGGCTCGCTCTTCGGCATGGTGATCGGCTACGTGCTCGGCATGTCCGTGACCGCAGAGGTCGTGCTTTCGCCTTACATCCTCGCGCTGCAGATCGCGCCCAAGGTCGCATTCGCGCCTCTGTTCGTCCTCTGGTTCGGCTTCGGCATCGAGCCCCGCATCCTGATCGCGGTGCTCATCGTCTTCTTCCCGGTGCTGGTCAACGTGATGACGGCCGTGCGCAGCATCGACCCCGACCTCATCAATCTCGCGCGCTCGTTCAAGGCGACGCGCCTCGAAATCTTCTGGAAGATCGAGTTCCCCGCCTCCATGCCGCCGCTGTTCGCTGGGCTCAGGATCGGATCGACCCTCGCCGTGATTGGCGTGACGGTCGGCGAGTTCGCGGGCGGCAACGGCGGCGTCGGCTACCTGATCGGGCTGACCGCGGGCGCCGCGGAGACGGCGAAGGTGTTCGCCGCGATCTTCGTGCTCACCATGATCGGCATGATCGCCTACTGGCTCGTGATTTTCGTCGAGAACCGCGTCCTGCACTACATGCCCAGCCGGGCGCCCCAGAGCTTCTAGCCGGGGTTCATCGCGAAGGAGATAAACATGGCTGACTCCGTCGTCTCTCCCGAAAGCGTCCGCGAGCGCGTCGCGCTCGGTCCGCTCAACCGCTGGTGGCCGATCGCCGCGAGCTGGATGGTTACCGACAAGCCGGTCGGCCTGACCCGTCTCGGCCAGCCGATCGCCGTCTGGCGCGACAAGTCGGGCACCGTCCACGTGATCGAGGATCGCTGCCCGCACCGCGGTGCACGGCTGTCGATGGGCTGGAACCTCGGCGACCGTCTCGCCTGCTGGTACCACGGTGTCGAAGTCGACGGCGAAGGGATCGTCCGCGACGTTCCTGCCGTCGCGGAGTGCCCGATGGTCGGCCAGAAGATGGTGAAGTCGTACCCGTGCTTCGAGCATCTCGGCGGCATCTTCGCCTGGTTCGGCGACGAACTGCACCAGGAGCCGGCGAAGTTCGACATGCCGGAGGAGTTCGTCTCCGACGAATGGTCGTCGATGCTCTGCACGTCGCACTGGAAGTGCAATTGGGTCTACGCCGTCGACAATGTCATGGACCCGATGCACGGCGCCTATCTGCATGCCGTGTCGCACTCGATGGCCGAGGGCGACCGCGAGGCGAAGATGCAGATCGAGAAGACGAAGACCGGCTTCATCTTCGGCAAGACCGACCAGCGCGACGTGAACTTCGACTGGATCGAATGGGGCGACACCGGCGCCTTCTGGCTCCGTGTCTCGCCGCTGCCCTACCGGAAGGCAGCCGGTCCGGGCGGCCATTTCGGGATCATCGGCTTCGTCACTCCGATCGACGAGGACAATTGCCGCGTCTTCTTCTGGCGTACGCGCAAGGTCCAGGACTGGAAGCGCGATACCTGGCGCTTCATGTACCGCCACAAGCTCGAGACGTTGCACTGGGACGTTCTCGAGCAGGATCGCGCCATCCTCGAAGCGATGCAGCCCAGCGCCCGCGAGCAGGAGTTCCTTTACCAGCACGATACCGGTCTCGCCCGCGTCCGCCGCATCCTTCAGAAGGAGGCGGAGTCGCAGCTTGCCGATCTCGCAGCGGCCAAGGGCTCGGCGCAGGCCGCAGCCGAGTAGCGGAGGGATCCGGAACCGAATGGGAAAGATTTCCCTCGAGGGCAAGCGTCTCGTGATCACCGGCGGCGCGCGCGGTCTCGGCCGTGCGTTCGTCGAGACCGCGGTAGAGGCGGGCGCGCGCGTCGTGCTCGCCGACATCCTGGAGGAAAAGGGCCGAGAGGTCGCCGACGCGATGGGTGCGCTCGGGGCGGACGTGCATTTCCAGCATGTGGATCTCGCCGTTCCGGAGTCGATCGAGGCGCTCGCCGCGATGGCGGCGACCCGGCTCGGCGGCATCGACGGTTTGGTCAACTGCGCGGCGATCGCAACCGGCATCGGCGGCAAGATGTGCGACGAGATCGACATCGAGACGTGGGATCGCGTGATGACGGTCAACGTCCGAGGCACGTGGCTGGTCGTAAAGGCGATTCTGCCCGCGCTGCGCCGCGCCGGGAACGGCAAGATCGTCAATGTCGCCTCGGACACAGCGCTGTGGGGCGCGCCCCGGCTGCTGCACTACGTTGCGTCGAAGGGCGCTGTGATCTCGATGACACGATCGCTCGCCCGCGAACTCGGTCCCGACGGCATCGCGGTCAACGCCATCGCGCCGGGGCTCACGCTCGTCGAGGCGACCGAATATGTGCCGGAGGACCGGCACCGCCAGTATGTCGACGGGCGGGCGATGCACCGGGCGCAGGAGCCCGAGGACGTCGTCGGCTCGGTCATGTTTCTTCTGTCGGACGCGGCGGACTTCGTCACCGGTCAGGTGATCCCCGTGAACGGCGGATTCGTTTTCAATTGATGGAGGAAAGGTCATGAGCACCGATACCGCGGCTGCCCCGAAGGACGAGCGGCGCGAGGATTTCCCAGGCTGGAGCCAGGGCGGGAAAAGCTTCGACGAATGGATGGAGACCCGCGTCGCGCGCTACGAGACGCGGCAGTACGACTGGGACGTCCTGAAGTTCCAGGCCGACTACGATCCCAAGTATCGCCGCGCCCAGATGCGCTACATGGGAACCGGCGGGACGGGCAAGGACTCCGACATGAACACGGTTCCGTCGGAACATTTCACCTTCTCGACGATGGTCCTGCCGCCCGGCTGCGAGGGCCCGCAGCATATCCACACCGACGTGGAGGAAGTTTTCTTCATGCTGCGCGGATCTATCCGCCTCAAGGTCATCGACGGCAACAAGGAATGGGAGACGACCCTCAAGGAACGCGATCTGATCTCGGTCCCGCCGGGCGTCTATCGCGGCCTCGTCAACGAGGGGCAGGAAGAAGCCCTGATGTGCGTGATGCTGGGCAGCGTCAAGCCGGTCACGCCCACCTATCCGCCGGATCACCCGCTGTCGAAGATCAAGCGGGAAAAGAAGTAGGGCACGGCGGGCTAAGCCCGGTTTCCCTGCAGGAGACGCAGCGCGCCGCGCGCGACAGGTTGCAATCGCGCGCGGACGGCGGGAACGGACGATGGACAAGCTGAGGACGATCTCCACGGCACGCGGCGGCATCAGCTACCGCGAAGCGGGCGACGGCGAGCCGCTGGTGCTGCTGCACGGCATCGGCTCGGGTTCGGCGTCGTGGGCATCGCAGCTCGTCTCGCTGTCGGACCGCTTCCGCGTGATCGCCTGGGATGCCCCCGGTTATGGCGAGTCCGACGCTCTGGAATCCGACGAGCCTGCCGCGCTCGATTACGCCGAGACGCTCGCGGTCTTTCTCGATGCCCTCGGCATCGATTCCGCAGGCGTCGTCGGACACTCCCTCGGTGCGCTGATGGCGTGCGCGTTCGCCCGGCGTTGGCGCGAGCGGGTCGCGGGACTGATGCTCGCCGATCCGGCAGCGGGCTACGGCAAGGCCGATCCCAAAATACGGGCGGAGAAGATGTCGGCGCGTCTCGGTCTCCTCGACCGGCTCGGGCCGGAAGGCATGGCGCGCGAACGTTCGGCGGCGCTGCTCTCCGGCGATGCATCGGCCGAGGCGCGTGAGCGCGTGCGGGCGGTGATGGCGCGGATCCGTCCCGATGGATACCGGCAGGCCGTCGCGATGCTGTTCGGCGCCGACATCCATGAGGATGCGCGTGCCATCGACTATCCGGTGCTCGTCGTCTGCGGCGGCGCAGATACCGTCACGCCGCCCGACGGCTGTCGCAAGGTGGCCGACAGCTTCCCGAACGGCAGGTTCGCGATTCTCCCCGGCCTCGGCCATGCGTGCTACGTCGAGGACCCGGCGGCGTTCGATGCGGCGCTGCGCGGCCATTTCGGAGCGGGCGCATGACGGCGAAGCGGCGCAGCCAGAAGAAGGACGGACCGTCCTACATCGTGCCGGCACTGGAACGCGGGTTGCGGCTTCTCCAGGCGTTCTCGCGCGACGAGCCGGTGCAGTCGATCGGCGGCCTTGCGAAGGAGCTCGGCCTGCCGCGCTCGACCACGTTCCGCCTCGCCGACACGCTCGTTCATCTCGGCTTCCTCGTGCGCGACGAGGAGACCGGCGAGTACCGGATCGGTGCCGCGGCGCTCAAGCTCGGCTGGAATTATCTTTCCGGCCTCGAACTGCCGGAGATCGCGTTCCCGTTCCTCAGCAACCTGCGCTATCGCACCGGTGCGTCGGTGCACATGGCGGTGCGAGACGGGCGCGAGATCGTCTATGTGAGTCGGCTGCCCGCGCATTCCGCGCTGACCAGCACGATCCGCGTCGGCGCGCGCCTGCCGGCGCACGCGACATCGATGGGCCGCGCCATGCTGCAGGATCTGGAGGAGGACGACCTGTTCCGCCTCTATGCCGGGATGCGCGAGCTCGCGCCGTTCTCGAAGGAGACGCCGCGCACGGTGATGCAGCTCCGCACCCTGCTTTCCAAGGACGCCCAGAATGACGGTATCGTCTTGAGCCGCGGCTATTACGAGAAGGGTGTCGTGAGCATCGCCGCGCCGGTGCGCGATGCGGGAGACTTCGTCGTCGCAGCGATCAACATCACGTCACCCGCCGACAAGTTCACCGAAGAGCAGCTCGAAGGCGTCGTGCTCGATGAGGTGCTTCTGGCGGCGCGCAGCATCTCCGAGGCGCTGGGTCACGATCCGTCGAGCCACAGCCGGATGCCGAGCCGCCTGATCGCGCTGCCGGATACTGCGCTCGCCGAGCCGCGCTGGGCGCAGGGCGAGGAGATGCCGGGGCACCCCGACTACATGACGCGCGAGGGACTGGAGAAAGCGGAGCGCGAGTACCAGCGCGACGTGCGCCGCCTGAAGCGGGAAGAAGAGGCGCACCGGCAGGAACTGCTGCAGCGCTACGCGAAAGAAGACGAAAAGGCGAAGTAGGCCGGATCGGCCGGTCCTGTCGAGGAGGCGGACGGACAGACATGGATATGGGGCTCAAGGACAGGGTCGCCGTCGTTACCGGCGGATCCTCGGGGATAGGCTACGCGGCGGCCGCTGCGCTGCTACGCGAAGGCGCAAAGGTCGCGATCTGCGGCCGCGGACAGGACAAGCTCGATGCCGCCGCTGCGACGCTCGCGAAGATCGCGGGCGCGGACCGGGTGCTTGCGCATGCCTGCAACGTCCTCGACGAGGCCGAGGTCGCCGCGCTCCGCGATGCCGTCGCTGAAAAGTTCGGGCGTTGCGATGTGCTCGTCTGCAATGCCGGCCAGTCGCGCCAGAGCAACCTCTTCACCACATCGGATCAGGACTGGCGCGACGAGTTCGAGCTCAAGTTCTTCTCGGTGCTGCGTCCCGTCCGCGCATTCCTCGACATGCTCGAAGCCTCGGGACAGGGAGCGGTTGTCTGCACCGGCGCGATCCTCGCCCGCCATCCCGAACCCTTCCTCATCGCGACGTCGGCGACGCGTGCCGGTCAGCTGAATCTCAACAAGTCGATGTCGGTCGAGCTCGCGACCCGCGGCATCCGCGTCAATACGGTGCTGATCGGCCTCGTCGATTCCGGCCAGTGGAGCCGCCGCTTCGAGGCCGGCGTGGGCCCCGACAACAAGCCGATCCCCGAGGGCATGGGCAAGGACGAGTGGTTTGCCGACCTCGCCCGCGCACGAAAGATTCCGCTCGCCCGCCTCGGCCGCCCCGAGGAAGCCGCAAATGCCATCCTATTCCTGTCGTCGCCCATGTCGTCGTACGTGACGGGCGAGACCATCGAAGTAACCGGAGGCCAATCCCGCCATGTCTGAACCCGTCACCGCCGGCGAGATCGCGGCCGCCTTCCTCGAAAGCTGCGGCGTTGAGCACGCGTTCGGCGTCATCAGCATCCACAACATGCCGATCCTCGATGCCATTGCGAAACGCGGAAAGATCCGCTTCGTGCCGGCGCGCTCCGAGGGCGGCGCGGTCAACATGGCGGACGCGAACGCGCGCGTGACCGGCAGGATCGGTGTTGCCGTGTCGTCGACCGGCACTGCGGCGGGCAATGCCTGCGGCGCCATCGTCGAGGCGATGACGGCGGGCACGCCGCTGATCCACCTGACGGGCCAGATCGACTCGCCCCACCTCGACAAGCAGAAGGGCTTCCTTCACGAGGCGCCGGACCAGCTTGGCATGCTGGGCGCGGCGGGCAAGGCCGCGCTGCGCGTCTGGTCGCCGGACACCATGCTGGGCACGTTGCGGGAAGCCGCGCGGATCGCGACGACGCCACCTTGCGGCCCGGTCAGCGTCGAGATTCCCATCGACGTGCAGAAGGGGCTGACGAGCATGCCGGTCGACATCGCGCCGCTCCGCACCGAGCTGCATGAGCCGTCGGACGACGCGCTCGATTCGCTTGCCGACGCGCTCGCCGGCAAGAAGCGCGTCCTTCTCTGGCTCGGCGGCGGTGCGCGCGGCGCGGCGGACGCGGTGGCGCGGCTCGCGAAGATGGGCTTCGGCGTCGTCTCCAGCGTGCAGGGGCGCGGCATCCTGCCGGGCGACGACGACATGTCGCTCGGCTCGTTCCATCTCCAGCCTCCGGTCGAAGCGTTCTACGCCACCTGCGATGCGATGGTCGTCGTCGGCTCCCGGCTGCGCTCCAACGAAACGCTGACCTACTCGCTCAAGCTACCGAAGCCGCTTTACCAGATCGACGCCGATCCGCGGGCCGAGGGGCGGTCCTATCCGGTCGACGGTTTCGTCTGCGGCGATGCGTCGGTGACGTTGGAGGAGCTCGCGGACCGGCTGCGCGGCCGCTTTAAGCCCGACCCGAAATTCGCCGCCGATCTCCGGGCGGCACGCGCCGATGCCGAAGCCGGCATGCGCGAGGCGCTCGGACCCTACAACGCGGTGATGGATGCGGTGATCGATACCGTTCCGCGCGACTTCGTCTGGGTGCGCGACATCACGCTGTCGAACACGATCTGGGGCAACCGCCTGCCCGCGCTAGATGGTCCGCGCGACGGCGTGCATGCGCTCGGCGGCGGCATCGGCCAGGGGCTTCCAATGGGCATCGGCGCGGCGCTCGGCGTGCAGGAGGACGGCCGCAAGACGGTCGTGCTTGCGGGCGACGGGGGCTTCTCTGTGACGCTCGGCGAGCTCGCGACCGCGAAGCAGGAAGGGGCCGACATGGTCATTCTGCTGATGAACGACGGCGGCTACGGCGTCATCAAGAACATCCAGGATGCGATCTATGGCGGACGCAACGTCTATGTCGACATCCTCGGGCCCGACTGGGGGATGCTGTGCGACTCGCTCGGCATCCCGCACTGGGGCATCGGCGATGCGAAGGATCTTCCCGCCGCGCTCGAACAGGCGCTTGCCGCCGAAGGACCGGCATTGGTCGAGATCGACATGAAGGCGATCGGCCCGTTCGCGCGGGCCTTCGCCGGACCGCCGGCGCGGGACGGGAAGAAGTAGGACGATCGAAGCAGGAAGGCAGACATGAACGTTCTCCTCATCGGCTACGGCGCGATCGCGCAGGAAGTCGTAAAGCGGATCGGCGCGGACGAGCCGGCACGCATTTCCGCGGTTCTGGTCCGCGAACAGAGACTCCCCGAGGTGACGGCGGCGCTGAACGGCCGCGGCATCGAAGTGGTCTCCTCGCTCGACGACCTGACGTCCACGCCCGACCTGGTCGCGGAATGTGCGGGCCATGCCGGCGTGCGCCAGTGGGGCGCCGAGGTGCTGCGGCGTGGCATCGACCTTCTCGTGATCTCCATCGGCGCGCTCGCCGACGATGCGCTCTATGCCGAGCTCGATGAGGCGGCCCGCGAGGGCGGTGCGAAGCTCGTGCTCGCGGCGGGGGCCGTCGCGGGTGCCGATGCGCTCGCCGCCGCCCGTGTCGGCGGGCTCGACAAGGTAACCTATACGTCGCGGAAGCCGCCCAAGGCCTGGAAGGGCACGCCCGCCGAGGAAGTCTGCGACCTCGACGCGATCAACGGCGAAACGACGCTCTACGAAGGTAAGGCCGCGGAAGCCGCGCGTCGCTATCCGCAGAACGCCAACGTCGCGGCGACCATTGCGCTCGCGGGCGCCGGGTTCGATCGCACCGACGTCCGCCTCGTCGCCGATCCGGCGGCAGGCGGCAATATCCACCAGCTCGAGGCGTCCGGAATGTTCGGGAGCTTCACCATGGAGATCCGGGGAAAGCCGCTTCCCGACAATCCCAAGACGTCGACGCTCGCGGCGCATTCGGTGATCGCGGAAATCCGCCGCCGCGCCGGTCACATCGAGATCGGGGG
>JAYOEF010000017.1:7420-32392 GCA_038106605.1 Alphaproteobacteria bacterium | reverse complement strand
AACGACATAACCTAAAAAAATGAAACGGGCCGCTTCGCGCGGCCCGATTTCGTTTCCGGCTGTGAGCGAAGGACCTAGTCCGCCGCTTCCTCGCGCCACAGGTTGAGCGCGCGCAACGTCGGCGCGTCGGTGACCGAGAACAGGATCCCATCCTCGTCCTTCGAACGGTTCTCGTGGCTGTGCCAGCACCAGGACGGCAGCGCGATCGTGTCGCCCTCCTCCCAGTCGAAGCGCCGGTCGCCGACGACGACGGTGCCGTGGCCCTCGGCGGCGACGTAGACCGTGCTCGAGGTGTGGCGGTGCGTCTGTGTCTTCACGCCGGGGCGGAGCCGCTGCAGGTGACAGGCGAGCGACGGCATGATCGGCCCACCGTTCAGCGGGTTCACGTATTCGAGGATGAGGTCGTCGAACGGGCTCGCGTTCTCGTCGGGCATCGCGGCCAAGGCGGCGCGCGCATCGCCCCAGGAATATTTGAGGAGCGGCGTCGCCTGCGTGCGGGCGCGGTCCCAGGTCGGCATCATGCCGGGGTGGGCATAGGCTCGGAGCGAGGCGTCGTCCGGCCGGTTGTCGCGGAACTTCTTGGCCTCGTAGCCTTCGAAGAAGCTGGCATCGAGCATCTTCACCAGCGGGATGTCGAGCGCATCGAACCAGACGGCGGGATCGGTGCCGACGTTGCCATGGCTGTGCCATCCCCAGCTCGGGCCGAGCACGAGGTCGCCGCGCGCCTGCACGTTGCGCTCGCCCGCCGTCATCGCGTAGGTGCTCTCGCCTTCCAGCACAAAACGAAGCGCGGACGGCGTATGACGATGAATGCTCGTCTCCTCGCCGGGAAGGACGAGCTGCATGTCGGTGAAGATCGTCGGCGTCGTCGCCGGCCGTCCGGGGAGGCCCGGGTTCGCCATCACGAGGATGCGGCGCTCGGCCTTCTCGGCGGGCACGAGGCGGCCGGCGAGGAACAGCTGCTCGCGCACGTCGGCGTAGGACCAGTGGCAGGCCTGCGCCGGGCTCGTCGGCTCGCGCGGAACCTCCTGGGCGAGCACGTCCCATCCCGCCATCAGGTTGTAGGCGCCGAAGCCCGCGATCATCTCGTCGACGGAGGTGATCTCCGCCGGGTTCCTGTGTCCGTCCATGATTTCCGCCCGTTCCGTCCGTTCGTACGTGGTCCGCGCGGCATTCCACCCGATTTCACGGGGCGGGACAACAGGAACGGTCGCTAGCGAACGATCGGTTCAGGGCGGCCGATCAGCTGCGGACGACGAGCACCGAGCAGTGGGCGTGGCGGACGACGCGCGCCGCGACCGAACCGAGGAGATAGTCGGCGACCCCCGGATCGTGGGAGGCGATGACGATCATGTCGTACTTTTCCCTCTCGGCGTATTCGAGGATCTCGGTCGAGGGATGACCCTCGCGGACGACGATCTCGGCCTTGCCTTCGAGGCCCTGCGCCTTCGCCGCCTCCTTCAGCCCGTCCTCCGCGGCCTTCACCGCCTTTTCCCGGAAGTTCGCCGGCATGTGGATGGCGGCATATCCCGGGATCTGCTCGATCACGTGGAGAAGCGTGAGCTTGGCGCCATGGGCCTTCGCCATCTCGTAGGCGAGCGCGATCGCTTCCTTGCTGGTTTTCCCGACATTGACGTCGAGCGGCACGAGAATCCTGCTGACCATGACGTTCCCTCTCCGGCTTTTGCAGTTTGCGGGTCGAGCATCGCGCGGCCCGCGCGAGCCTTCCTTGATTTGCATCAAAGGCCCGGGATTATGCGGGGTTAGGCGTCACGGGGTCCGCTTGCGGGCCATTTGGGCCGGGCCTATAGTCGAGGCCATGCCTGACGATGCGAGACGATTGGAAGGGCTGCGCGAGACCGCGATCCCCGGCAAGCCGGTGGTCGACCCGGCGGTCTGGACGGGTGCCGAAATGGCCGCCCGCGGCGACTGGATCTACGAGCTGACGTCGGCGGATATTGCCTCCCTCGGCGAGATGGTACGGAAGGTGCGCGCGGAGATCGGCGACGATCCCAACGGGCTCCTGCCGCTCCGGCGCGAGGAACTCGACCTCGGCGACTTCGTTACCCCCATGGCAGAAATCTACCGGCAGATCGCGGACGGGCGCGGGTTCCAGCTGATCCGCGGCCTTCCCGTCGGCATCTGGGAGCCGCTCGATCTCGCCGTCGCCTACTGGGCGATGGGCCTCAACATCGGCACGCCGGTCGTTAACAACCCCGAAGGCGACATGCTCGGCCACGTCGTCGACCTCGGCAAGGACTACGAGAACCCGGCGCACCGCGGCTACCAGACCAGCGCGCACATGCTGTTCCATTCGGATCAGTGCGACGTCGTCACCCTCCTCTGCCTCCGGACCTCGAAGTCGGGCGGCGCGTCGAAGATCGTGAGCTCGCTTGCGGTCCACAACGAGATGGCGCGCCGGCGCCCCGATCTCGTCGCCGAGCTCGGCCGCGAATTCTACTGGACCAAGCACGGCGAGGTGCCGGAGGGCGATCACCCGTGGCACCGGCTCTCGGTGTTCAATTACTGCGAAGGCTTCCTGTCGGTCGTCGGCGGGCAGAACCACATCAGGAAGGGACATGCGCTTCCCGGCGTCCCGCCGCTGACCGCGGCGCAGCTCGAAGCGCTCCAAGTGATGGCCGACATCAACGAGGAGCTTCACCTGTCGATGACGTTCCTGCCGGGCGACATCCAGATCCTCAACAACCACGTCACCACCCACTCCCGGACCGCCTTCGAGGACTGGCCGGAGCCCGAGCGCCGCCGCAAGCTGTGGCGGCTCTGGCTGCGCAACGAAGCGCTGCGCCCACGCGCCGCCGGGTTCGCGGAACGCGTCAGCGGCATCTGCGGCCTCGCGACCCGGCCGCAGGTCGTCCTCTGAGTCTCCATCGCCCGGCGGCATCCCCTATACTCGCGCCAGACCACACCGAAACGCCCCGGCCAAGCGCCGCACCCCATAGACATCCATGCGCCTGATCTTCGACCCGCGTCCCATCCTGATGAACATCGGGAGCCTTCTCCTCGTGATGGCGTGCTTCATGACGGCACCCCTGATCGCGGACATCGCGGCGAACGACGGCAACTGGCCGTCCTTCACGCTCGCCGCCGCCGCCGCCGCGTTCGTCGGCGTGGCGCTCATCCTGAGCTCGCGCGGCCACTCGAACCGGCTGACGATCCGGGAATCCATCCTGCTGACGGTCACCAGCTGGATCGTTGCGCCTGCCATCGGCGCGGTGCCGCTCCTTTTCAGCATTCCCGATCTCACCGTGTCCGACGCCTTCTTCGAAGCGACGTCGGCAATGACGACGACCGGCTCCACCGTGCTGACCGGGCTCGACCGCTTGCCGGCGGGCATCCTCCTCTGGCGCGCCATCCTGCAATGGATCGGCGGCATCGGCATCATCGTCATGGGCATCGCGCTGATGCCGCTGATGCGGACCGGCGGCATCCGCCTGTTCCGCCTCGAATCCTCGGAACGCGGCGAACGCGTGATGCCGCGCGTCCAGAACTTCATCCTGATGATGGTGGGCGTCTATCTCGCGCTCACGGTCGCATGCGCACTCGGATACTGGATCGCGGGAATGGGGGCGTTCGACGCGGTCTGCCATGCCATGACCACGCTCTCGACCGGAGGCTTCGCGAACTACGACAATTCGTTCGGCGCCTTCGAGAACGCCGCCGCGGAATGGGTCGCGGTCGTGTTCATGACAAGCGGCGCCATTCCGTTCTTCCTGTATATCGGCGCCATGCGCACGGGCCCCGCAACCATGTTCGCCAACCGCCAGGTCCGGGGACTGCTGATCCTTCTCGTCCTGTCGATCCTCGCCATTGCCCTGTGGCTGAGGGTGAAGGACGGCGTGCCGCCCCTTCTCGCCCTCCGCCTGTCGGCCTTCAACGTCACGTCGATCGTGACGACGACCGGCTTCGCCTCGACCGACTATACGACCTGGGGCTCGCTCCCGGTCGGGCTCTTCTTCTTCCTGACCTTCGTCGGCGGCTGCACGGGATCGACCTCCGGCGGCATCAAGATCCAGCGCTTCCAGATCGTCTTCTTCGAGCTGAGAAACACGCTCCAGTTGCTGCTTTCGCCCCATTCCGTCCGTCCTGCGGGACGTCCGGGCCAGCCGTCCGATCCGGAGACGACCATCGGGGCGATGGTCTTCGTGCTGATCTTCCTCCTGACCATCGCCGGCGTATCCGTTCTGCTCGAACTTCTCGGATACGACATCGTGACCGCCGTCACCGCGGCGACGACGGCCGTTGCGAATGTCGGCCCCGGGCTCGGTACCATCATCGGGCCGGCCGGCAACTTCGCCCCGTTACCCGATGCGGCGATGTGGATACTCGCCGCCGCGATGCTTCTCGGCCGTCTCGAACTGTTCGCGATCTTCGTGTTGTTTACTCGACAGTTCTGGCGTTTCTGATCTGCACTTCAATTTATGCGTTTCGTAAATCATTTGCTTTTTGGCAAAAAATATCAGTAAGCTTTTTCCGATCACGACCTGACCAGGCGTACTTGTCGACGTTTCCCACGCCGCACCAGCTACCCGGGACAGCACGATCGAGGCCGCGCAAGCCGCAGGAAACCGCGATTTGCGCAACACTTACTTTGAAGGAGTAGCTATGCCGACAGGCACCGTGAAATGGTTCAACCCCACGAAAGGGTTCGGCTTCATCGAACCCGATGGTGGCGGAAAAGACGCGTTCGTCCATATTTCTGCGGTCGAGCGGGCCGGTCTTCCGGGCCTCCGCGAGGGCCAGAAGGTCCAATTCGAGCTCGTTCCGAGCCGCGACGGTCGTCAGGCAGCGGACAATCTCGTCGCGCTGGACTGAACACGCGTCCAAACGGACTTCTGAGGCGGCCGGTTTCCGGTCGCCTTTTTTCTTGTCCCGATTTCGCTGAGGTTATTCAGCCGCCGGATGCGCGGAGCGAAGCCGTCGCGGCACTGTCGAGCGCCCCGCTCGCGGGGTCGACGACGACGCGATGGCGCGACCGGGCGTAGTCCGCCGTGATCTTGCCGTTCCACACGTCGCGGGCGACCAGTTCGGGATCGCGGACCAGCGGATCGCCGAAGCCCCCGCCCCCCGGCTGGACGTGGCGGACGAGATCGCCCTTTTCCATCCTCCGGTTGATCTTGCTCGGCAGGACCTCAAGGCCAGAAGCCGTCTCGATCTCGTTGATTGCGGCGGCCGCCTCGCCCCCGCCGTCGAGCCCGTAGGGCCGGATCTTCATGCGGTCGGCGCGAAGCTGGAGCCCGGCCCCGTCGGCGAGCAGGCGGTAGGACCGCGAGACGCCGAGCCCGCCCCGCCATTTGCCCGCGCCGCAGCTGTCCGGGACCAGCGCGTATTCCTCGACGCGGACGGGATGCTGGGATTCCAGCGTCTCGACCGGCGTATTCGAGAGGTTCTGCGACGGGTTGGTGATCGCCTCGATCCCATCCTTGTCGGGCCGTCCGCCCCACGCGCCGCAGATCATGTCGACGATGATGAAGGGCGAGCCGTCGCCCCGGTAGCCGCCGATGCAGACGACGGTGTTGCCGCCCTCGCCCGCCGCCGGCACCCGGTCGGGCACGATCTTCGCGAGCGCGCCGAACATGGCGTCCACCACGCGGTAGCCGGTGAGCGCGCGCGCCGCGCAGGCGGCCGGGAGCCTCGGATTGACGATCGACGCCTCGGGGGCCTTCACCTCGATCGCGCGGAAGACGCCCGCGTTGTTCGGGATGTCGCCCTTGAGGACGCAGCGCACCGACAGGTAGGTGCAGGAGTTGGTGTAGGACTTGGTCGAGTTGAGCGCCGCCGGCACCTGCGGCGCCGACCCCTCGTAATCGACCGTGAGCGAGTCCCCATGGACCGTGATCGCGACCGCGATGGGAAGCGGCGTGTCCGAGAAGCCGTCGTCGTCGATGTAGTCGGTGAAGCGGTAGGTGCCGTCCGGCCACTTCCGGATCTCTTCGCGCGTCATGCGCTCGGCATAATCGAGCAGCTCGGCGAAATAGGCCTGGGCCATCGGTGCGCCGTAGCGGTCGATCAGCTTGCCGATCTCGCGCGCACCCGTCCGGCAGGCGGCGTACTGCGCCTTCAGGTCGCCGATCACCCGGTCCGGCAGGCGCACGTTCTTCTCGATCAGCTTGAGGAGCGTGCGGTTCGGCTCACCGCCCTCGAACAGCTTGAGCGCGGGGATGCGGAGCCCCTCCTGGAAGATCTCGGTGGAGTCGCTCGCGTTCGAGCCCGCGACCCGGCCGCCGACGTCGGTGTGATGGCAGATCACCACCGTGAATCCCTGCAGCGCGCCGCCATGGAAGATCGGCATGAACATGAAGATGTCGGGCAGATGCATGCCGCCCTGGTAGGGGTCGTTGAGGATCACCGCATCGCCCGGCGCAAGATCGTCGCCGTAATGGTCGAGCACCACACCCATCGCCTCCGGCACCGCGCCGAGATGGAGCGCGACCGTCTTCGCCTGGGCGATCATGTTGCCCGTGGCGTCGCAGATGGCGGCCGAGTAGTCCATCACGTCCTTGACGATCTCGGAGCGCGCCGTGCGGATGACGTCGTAGGCCATCTCGTCGACGATCGCGTCGAGGCCGTTCTTAATCACCGCGAAGGTGATCGGATCGATGTCCCGCGTCTCTGTCGCAGCCATGATCAGTGCTCCATCGCGCTGTCGGGAACCGTGATGACGATGCTGCCGCAGCCGTCGCTTGTGCCTCTGGCGCCGGGCGGCAGGACGATCGTCGTGTCGTAGGATTCGAGAATGGCGGGCCCGGTCACCGCCCCTGCCCCCACGGCAGTGCGCGCCATGGTCGGCGTCGCGACGTAGCCGCCCTCGGACGGGAACCAGGCCCGGCGCGAACCGTCCGCGATGCCAAGCGCGACGATGTGCCGGTCGATGCCGTCGAAGGCGAGCCGGTCTTCGCGGATGCCGCGCGCCGCCAGCCGGACATTGACCAGCTCGACGCCCTCGTCGTTGGTGTAGCCGTAGGTCCCGCGGTAGACGCGCTGGAATGCGTCGTAGAGGAACGGCCCGCCACCTTGGACGACCGCCGCGGGATCGATCGGCACGGTGAGCTCGGACGACTGGCCGACATAGCGGAGGTCGGCCGCGAAGGAGAGCGAGCGGCTGGCCGCGGGAAAACCATCGATTTCGAGGCGCGCCTCGCCCTCAATGCGCAACGCATCCACCACTGCGCGAAACTCGGCCGGATCGAGCCCATCGAGACGGCGCAGCAGGTTGCGGACGAAATTGTGCTCGACGTCGGAGGCGAGCATGCCGACCGAGCAGAAGACGCCCGACATGGCCGGCACGATCACGGTGCGGATGCCGAGAAGCCCTGCCACCTCGACCGCGTGCGCAGGACCGGAGCCGCCGAACGCCATCAGCGCCATTTCGCGCGGGTCGCGCCCGCGTTCGACCGTCACCGAACGGATCGCGCGCGCCATCGCGACGTTCGCGATCCGCCTTATGCCGGATGCGGCCTCGACCAGCGGGAGGCCGAGCGGCTCGCCCACGTGGGCCATGATCGCCTTCTCGGAGAGCGCCGGATCGATGTCGAGGCTGCCGCCCGCGAGCCCCGCCGGGTTGAGGTAGCCGAGCACGACGTTCGCATCGGTCACCGTCGGCCGGTCGTTGCCGCGGCCGTAGCAGGCGGGGCCGGGATCGGCGCCCGCCGACACGGGGCCGACCTGCAGAAGCCCGCCCGGATCGATCCAGGCGATCGAGCCGCCGCCCGCGCCGACCTCGGCGATGTCGATCGCGGGCACCTTCAGCATGTAGCCGCCGCCCTTGATGAAGCGGCTCGGCGTCGAGATGCCCTCGCGGAACTCGTATTCGGTGGTCAGCATCGGCTCGCCCGCCTCGATGATCGAGGCCTTGGCGGTGGTGCCGCCCATGTCGAAAGCGATGGCGTTGCGGTGGCCGTTCGCCTGGCCGAGGCGCGCCGCTCCCATCACGCCGCCCGCGGGCCCGGAGCCGACCGCGAAGACCGGAACCGACGTCGCGGACTCGACACGCATCATGCCGCCCGAAGACGCGACGACGAGGAGCGGCGCCGTCATGCCCGCCGCGCCCAGCGATCTCGTGAGATTCGCGAGATAACGCCGCATCTCGACCAGCAGGTAGGCGTTCACGACGGTGGTGGAAGTACGCTCGTACTCCTTCATCTCCGGCAGCACGTCGCAGGAGGCGGTGACGAGAAGTTGCGGGAATTCGGCTTCGAGAATCTCGGCCGTGCGTCGCTCGTGCGCTGGGTTGATGCAGGAATTGATGTAGCAGACGGCGACCGCCTCGACCCCCTCCTCTACGAGGAAGCGTCCGGCCGCGATTACGTCCGCGTCGCGAAGGGCGGTCACGACCCCGCCGTCCGCGCCCATCCGCTCGTCGACCTCGAGCCGGTGGCGCCGCGGCACCAGGGGCTCCGGCTTCACCCAGCTGAGGTCGAACATGGTCGGCGTGCGGATACGGCCGATTTCGAGGACGTCGCGGAAGCCCTTCGTCGTGATCAGCCCAGTGCGCGCGCCGGTCTTCTGCAGGATGGTGTTGGAGCCGACGGTGGTGCCGTGCACGACCTCGGCCACGTCGGCGAAATCGGCGCCCACCTCGGCGAGGAGTCCCGTGAGCCCCTCGACCACGGCACGGCCGGGATCGTCGGGCGTGGATGCCACCTTGCGGACATGGAGCGCGCCGTCGCCGAAGCGCGCGACGATATCGGTGAAGGTGCCGCCGATGTCGCAGCCGACGTGGATACGCGAGGGATGTCCGGCCACGATGTTCCCCTACTTCACGACGAGCGGCACGATGATGCTCCGCGTCAGAGTGCGCCCTTCGGCGAAGCGCTGGAGTTCGACCTCGCCGCGCCAGCCGCCCTGGGCCCAGCCTTCCGGCGCGAGGCTGCGGCCGACGGATTCCATCCGCCACGCCTGCGCCCGGTCGAACCGGATCTCGCGCACGGCGGCCGCCTTGCCCGACGGATCGAGGATGCGGAGCTTGAGCACGTCGCCGGCGGCGATCCCGAACATCGCGGCCCAGAGAACGAGCGCGCTCTCATGGCGCGACATCGAGACAGGGCTCCGCGCCGACGAGCGGATCTCGGCGGCCGTCGGCACGTGGTCGGTGAATCCGGCTGCATAGAGTGCGTGCATCGGATAGCGCACGCCCGAATCCGACTTCCAGATCGGCCGTTCCGTCTTGTTGCATCCCGTCTCCGGCTCGTCGCCGGTGAAGGGGTTGATGGTCTTTCCGTTGTGGCGGATCTCGATATGGACGTGGGGAAACTCGGTACGTCCCGACATGCCGATGAGGCCGAGACGGTCGCCCCGTTTCACCCGGTCGCCGAGCTTCACCGCGACAGAGCCCTTGCGCATGTGGCAGTACTGGGTTTCCCACCCGCCGGAATGCTCGATGATCACGCCATTTCCGCAGGCCTTGCTGCCGATCAGCCGGCGCGTCTCCGGGGTCTGGCTGAAGTACTCGTCGGTGCCGTCGCGCGCCGCGGTGACGATGCCGCCCGCGGATGCCACGACCGGCACGCCCTCGTCGATACCCTTGAAGTCGCGGATCGCGAAGTCCGTACCCTTGTGCCCGTCGTAGGTGCGATAGGCGCAGCGGTGGTCCTCGACCCGCGGTCCCGGCCCGGCATCCGGCACGTTGACGATCCAGCAGTCGCGGTCGAGCGTGCAGTCGAGCGGTTTCGTGAGGCCGCCGTCGGGCGGCGTCTGCGCTTCGCCTGCGACGGGAGCAGCGAAGAGGGCGAACAGGCAGATCGCCAGGACGGAAAGCGGATTACGGGACGCCATACGCGGTCGGATACTCCCTCGGATTTCAGCGGCCCCCTCAGACGTCGAGCGGCGGCTTCACGCCTTCCGGTACCGGAACCTCGAAGACGTTGAGGGTGAGCGAAATCAGGGAATAGTAGCCGCACAGGCCGACAAGCTCGACCATCAGTTCCGCGCCGAGCCGGTCGAAGCCGCGCTTGTAGCTCGCCTCGGACAGGCGTCCGCTGGTGACGATCTCCGTTGCCAGCTCGTGGACGAGACGCTCGTCGTCGGTCAGGGGCTCGGGCGTCTTCTTGTTGCGGAGAAGCTCCACCGCCTCCGCCGACACACCTTCCTCGATGGCGATCGCGGCGTGCGCGTACCACTCGTACTGCGCGCCCCAGTGCCGGCCGACAGTGATGATGATCAGCTCGCGCAGGTTGCCCGGCATCTTGGAACCGTAGCGCAGGAACGCACCGACCTGCTGGGCCGGATCCGCGAGCCCCGGCGAATGGAGCCAGACGCCGAACGGGCCGCGCACGGAACCGCGGCTCTTGGTCACCGAGTCCGCGATCCGCTTCTGGTCTTCGCTGTAGGCCGAGGGGTCGGGCGGATTGAGGCGCTGCATGAATGTCTCCCTGTATTTTCAGGGCACAATACGGGGGCAGCCGAAAAAGAAAAGCGGCAAAAACCCGCGAAAACGCAGCCTAAATCATCGCCGGAAATAAAGAGGGGCGATCCGGTGGGGGAACCGGATCGCCCCAAGGTTCTGGGACGGTGAACCTGACAACCCCGTCCCGCTCTGGTGCCTCCTTAAACCGTCTTTCAGGCCGCGTCGGCGCCGTCGAAGGCCGCCTCGAGGCGGGCCTGCAATTCCTTCACGTCGTTTTCGGACCCCTGCGCCTGCGGCTCGGGCCGGCTCGCGCTCGCCTGGCGCCGGCGCGCGCTCGCGACCGCCCGCTGGAACAGGCTGGCCCGGCGGCCCTTGGGTCCGGAAAGCGGCTTCATCCTCATCGATCTCCCTCGTTGCATCGGTACCAGGTGCGCGGCGCGACCGCGACCGAAAGCCCGTTCCGCGTGTCGGTGTAGCTGAGCGCCTGAAGCGTGTCGTGGGTGGGCAGACGGAACGTGAAGACCTTCTCGTCGACCTGGACATGGACGAGATCGCCCTCGACGCGAACGTTCACCGGCGTCCTGAAGCTTCGGCTGCCGTCCTCGACGACATGGAGCAGCCCCGTATCGCCGCGGATATAGGCGAAACCCGTGGCCCGGCAGTCGCGCTCGGCCGCCCAGCGCCCGGCGATCTCGCCGGGAGCGAGGGCCGCCCGCGCCGCCGGTATGGCGGCGACAAGGGCGGCCGCCGCGATGATCGTGGCCTTCGTCTTCATGACCGTTCCTTCCTGGCCGTCCGCCCGCCTTCCTGGCGGGCGCCCGTCTTCCTGACGGGATCGAAGCATCGGCGCACCTCAGCGCCTGAATTAAAGATCACACAAAGTTTTTAATCTGCTTTTAATATTATATATACTTTTCTCCTCAATTTATTTGACTTTGTTTATTTATTGAAATAATTTTTCATTTGTTTGTTATAAATATTGAAACTCATTTCGATAAAATTTTAGAAAATTACCGTGCCGACGAGGCGCCGAAATTCAAATGTTTCCCGTCACTTATCCGACCGGGACGCCTGCGTGAAACTGCACTGGCCGCACCACACGCGGCCGACTCGGGTGATCCCGGTCACGCGTTTCCGGTGACGCCGATCACTGACCGCACCCTCGGTTCCGAAGAAAAATTCGTCTCACGGGCGCCGCAGTAGGCACGGCACCCGGCAACGGAGAGGGAGACGGACGCATGAGCAGGAAGACGCGGTTCGGGATCGTCATGACGGTAGTTGTTCTTGTCTACGCAGTCATGTTCCAGATCGCTTTCGGGGCGGGATCCGGCATGGTACCCGCGTCGGCTCGGCCTTGCGGCCTTGCCGGGGATGAGATTCCGCCCCGTCCTGCGCAGACCGTTCCGTCTTCCCTTTCCGGTGCACCCGGCGCCCTCGGGCGCTAAGGCCCCGGCCGCGGCGTTTCCGGTCCCCCACCACACGATGGAAACACGCGGCCGGGCGCTTTGATCCCATGTGAAACCGGGAAAGGCGGCTCAAGCTGAGGGGCGGATCTTTCCGACGATCATGTCGGGCGTCACCGGCGCACCCGAGATGGAGACCTTCCAGGGCGACAGCGCATCCTCGATCGCGGCGACGATGGCCGCGGCTGCCGGAATGGTCCCGCCCTCGCCCGCGCCCTTGACGCCGAGCGGATTGATGGGCGTCGGCGACTCCACGTGGACGACCGCAACGTTGGGCGTCTCCGGCGCCGACGGCAGCATGTATTCCGCGAAATTCGCCGAAACCGGGTTCGCGTTGTCGTCGTAGATCATCCATTCGAGCAGCGCGTTGCCGACGCCGTGCGCCACCGCGCCCTGCACCTGCCCATCCACCACGAACGGATTGATCAGCGTCCCGGAATCGTGGGCCATCGAGTATTTGAGGATGTCGACATGGCCGGTCTCGGTGTCGACCTCGACCTCGACGACCGCGGTGCCGTTGCAGTAGGACGACTGCGACGGCGAGAAATAATGCGTCGCCTCGAGCCCCGGCTCGACGCCGCCCGGGAGCGAGAAGCCCGGCATGCCCTGCACCGCGCGCGCGACCTGGGCGAGGCCGACCGACTGGTCGGTTCCCTTGACGACGACGCGGCCGTTCTCGATGTCGAGATCTTCCTCGGCCGCCTCCAGCATGTGCGCGGCGACGCGGATCGCCTTTTCGCGCACCTGCATCGACGCGAGATGCACGGAAGAACCCGCGTTGACCGCGATGCGGCTCGCGAAGGTACCGACGCCCGACGCGATCTTGCCGGTATCGCCCTTCTGGACGTCGATGTCCTTGATGTCGACGCCGAACTTGTCGGCGCACACCTGGGCGAGTGTCGTCCAGTGCCCCTGCCCGGAATCGCCGCCGCCGGTGTAGACGCAGATGCGCCCGGACGGCTGGATGCGCACCGTCGCGCCCTCGAACGGGCCGAGCCCCGTGCCTTCGACGTAGTTGGCGACGCCGATGCCGATGCTACGGCCCTCGGCGCGCGCCTTCTCCTGGCGGGCGCGGAAGCCGTCGTAATCGGCGATACGGAGCGCCTCCGCCTGGCATTTTGGATAGTCGCCGGAATCGTAGGTCATCGGCTTACCGTCGCGGAAGATCAGCCCGAGCGGATAGGGCATCTTCTCGGTCGGGATCAGGTTGCGCCGGCGGATCTCTGCGCGGTCGAGACCGAGCTTGACGGCGGCCCGGTCCATCAGCCGCTCCATCGCAAAGACCGCCTGCGGGCGCCCGGCGCCGCGCACCGGCGTCACCGCCACCTTGTTCGTGAGCGCGACCCGCGTCTCCAGCTTGTAGGCCGGAAGCTCGTACGGGCCCGGCACCGTCGTCGCCGAAATGTAGGGCGAGATGATGCCCCACGGCATGTAGGCGCCGGTGTCGTGGATCATGGTGCCGCGCACGCCGAGGAGCTTGCCCTCGGCATCGACCGCGATCTCCATGTCCCAGTACTGGTCGCGCTCCATGTTGGTGGCGAGGAAGTTCTCGCGCCGGTCCTCGATCCACTTCACGGGACGGCGGAGCTCGTTCGCGATCACCGGGATCAGCGCCTCCTCGACGTAATAGACCGTCTTCGGCCCGAACCCGCCGCCGACGTCCGGCGCGATCACGCGCACGCGGTCGGATTCCCAGCCGAGCATGTCGACGACGTTCTGCTTCACCAGGAACGGCGACTGGGTCGCCGACCAGATCGTCATCATATCCTGCAGCTCGTCGTAGTCGGCGACGACCGCGCGGTTCTCGATGGCGAACCCGCCGCCGCGATGGACCCAGTATTCTTCGCGGTGCGTCAGGTGGGCCTTTTCGAAGGCCGCATCGACGTCGCCGTAGCCGACTGTGTACTTCGCGCCGACATTGTCCGGCGAAGACGCGTGTGCCAGCGGTGCGCCGTCCGCCAGCGCCGCCTTGCAGTCGGCGGCGCCCGGCAGCACCTCGAAATCGACGGCGACGAGCGTTGCCGCGTCCTCGGCGTTGTAGCGCGTATCCGCGACCACCAGCGCGATAGGCTCGCCCGCGAAGCAGACCTCCGCGTCCTCCAGAAGGCGCTGCTGGAACGGTTGCGTGATCGCCGGGTTGGGCACCTGGAATGGCACGGTCTGCTTGCGGAGATACTCGGGAAGATCCGAGGCCGTATAGACCGCGACGACGCCCGGATGCTTCAGCGCCGCCGAGACGTCGATGCCGTTGATCTTCGCATGGCTGTGCGGGCTCCGGACGAACGCCGCTTCCAGCATTCCCGGCAGATGGAAATCGTCGGTGTAGCTGCCGCGCCCCGTCAGCAGCCGGGGATCCTCCAGCCGCGGAACCCGCGCCCCGAACATCTTCGCGCCCATCAGTCCTTACTCCCTAGCATCGTCGTCCTACTCTTCCCCCTCCCTGACCCTCCCCCAGAGGGGGAGGGGATTGGATGCGGAAAAATCGTCACTCAATCCATGTCCCCTCTCCCCTCCGGGGAGAGGGTTAGGGAGAGGGGCCTTCAGCTCCCGGCCCGTTCCCGCAGCATCGCCCGTACCGTCTCAACAACGCCTTCAAGGTTGATTCGGACGTCCTCGTTCGAGAACCGCGTCACGGTAAATCCCTGCGCCTCCAGGAACGCGGTGCGTCGTTCGTCGGATTCGACGGTCTGGTCGTGCGACGGCCCATCGATCTCGACCACGAGCTTCGCCGGGAGGCACGCGAAATCGAGAATGTAGGGACCGATCGGATGCTGGCGGCGGAAATGAAACCCATCGATCTGGCTTCTTCTCAAGGCCGACCAGAGAAGTCTCTCCGGTCCGGTCTGGTTACGCCGGAGTTCGCGGGCTTTTGCGACGTCAGCGCCCATTCCCCCTCTCCCTAACCCTCTCCCCGGCGGGGAGAGGGGACAGTTCCGTTACCGCAGCCGCTCTCTTTTTATCCCCTCCCCCTTCAGGGGGAGGGTCAGGGAGGGGGCCTGCCGGTCCTCCACGTCTACGGCTACGCTCCCGCCTGCCCCTGCAGGCGTTTGGCGGCGTCGAGCGCGGCGTTGACGATGCCCTGGTAGCCGGTGCAGCGGCAGAGATTGCCGCTGATGGCCTCGCGCACCTCGCGTTCGGTGGGATCTGGATTGTCGCGCAGGAATTCGAGGAGCGTGGTCAGCATGCCCGGCGTGCAGAAGCCGCACTGGAGGCCGTGATTGTCCTGGAACGCCTGCTGCAGCGGATGCAGCTCGGTCTCGTTCAGCGCAATGCCCTCGATCGTCGTGATCTCGTGGCCGTTGGCCTGCACGGCGAGCATCAGGCACGAGCGCGCCGTCTTGCCGTCGAGCAGGATCGTGCAGGCGCCGCAGACGCCATGCTCGCAACCCACGTGCGTGCCGGTCAGCAGGATCTCGTGACGGATGAAGTCCGCGAGCGTGAGCCGCGTCTCGACCTCGCGCTCGTAGGCCTTGCCGTTGACGGTGACGGTGATCTTCCTTCGGTCGCTCATTTCAGGTTCATCTCCGTCCCGTTTGCGGCGCGCGAGAACGCCTTGCCGAGCGCGCGGCGCGTAAGCACCGCGGCGAGGTGCTGCCGGTACCATGCCGGCGCATAGACGTCTTCCATCGCATCGATCTCGCGGCACTTCTCGGCGGCCGCGGTGAACAACTCCACCGAGCCGGTCTCGCCCGTGAGCGCGGCCTCGACCTCGACGACGCGCAAGGGCGACGGCCCGACGCCGCCGACCGTCACGCTCGCGCGCTTGATCTTCCCGCCCGCCTCGACGTCGAGGAGGACGGCGGAGGACGTGATCGCGAAGTCGCCGTGGCGGCGCGCGAACTCGACGAAGGCGTAGCCGTGCCCCTCGGGCCACAGCGGCACGCGGATGTCGGTGACCATTTCGTCGAGGTCGAACGACGGCGTCATGTAGCCCATCGGGAAATCGGCCATCTCGATGGTCCGCGTGGCGCCCTTCTTGCGGACCGTGATCGTCGCGTCCTGCGCCATCGACACCGTGGGAAGCTCCGCGCTCGGATCGAGATGCGAGAGCGAGCCGCCATAGGTGCCGCGGTTCCGCGTCTGCCGGTGACCCACGTTGAGGATGCCCTCCTTCATCAGCGGCAGGCGCTTCGCGACGAGGTCGGAGAACTCGATGTCGCGCTGGCGCGTCATGCCGCCGAAGACGAGCGCGTCGGCCTCCTCGCGGATGTAGGACAGCTCGCCGATCAGGTTGAGGTCGATCACGTCGTCCGGAAGAACGAAGCGCATGTTGAGCATCGGCATCAGCGACTGGCCGCCCGCGAGCAGCTTGGCGTTGTCCTTTTCGGCGAGAAGGCCGACCGCGTCGTCGATCGTCCGGGGGTCGTGGTAGGTGAAGGGAGGCGGTTTCATTTCACACCGAGAACATATGGATGGAGCAGGCGCCGTGGTCGAAGCCCGAGATGCCGCCGCCCGTGCAGTGGGTCAGCGCGACCTTGGCGCCCTCGACCTGGCGGTCGCCGCACTGGCCGCGCAGCTGGCGGACGACCTCGGCGATCTGCGCCGTTCCGGTCGCGCCGATCGGATGGCCCTTCGACAGGAGGCCGCCCGAGGGGTTCACCGGGATGCGTCCGCCGAGCGAAGTCTCGCCGTCTTCGAGGAGCTTCGCGGCGTCGCCCTTGGCGCAGAAGCCGAGCGCTTCGTAATAGAGCAGCTCCGCGATGGTGAAGGCGTCGTGGACCTCGGCGACGTCGACGTCCTCGGGGCCGATGCCGGCCTCCTCGTAGGCCTGCTTCGCGCCGCGCACGGTGATCTCGGGCGTCGTCATGTCGCGGAAGCCGGTCATGTACTTGCCGGAGTTGACCTCCGAGCAGGCGACGCGCACGGGCTTCGTCGTGTACTGGCGCGCCTTGTCCATCGAGCAGATCACGACGGCAGAAGCGCCGTCGCCCGACGGGCAGCAGTGCAGCAGCGTGAACGGCTCGGCGATCTTGCGGGCACCCATCACCTCTTCGAGCGTCACCTCGTTCCGGAACTGCGCCTCAGGATTTTTCGCACCGTGCTTGTGCGCCTTCACCGCGACGCTCGCGAGCTGTTCCTCGGTCAGGCCGTATTCGTGCATGTAGCGGCGCGCGCGCATGCCGTAGAGCGCGGGCATGACGAGGCCGTGCGTGACCTCGAAGTCCTCCTTCTCGAGCGGCAGCGTGCCTCCGCCGAACTTCGTGAGCTTCTCGACGCCGAGCACGAGGACGATGTCGTAGACCCCCGCGCCGACCGCGATGTAGGCCTGCCGGAACGCGGACGACGAGGACGAACACGCGTTCTCCACGTTCGTGATCGGCAGCCCGGTGATGCCGAGCTGCTTGAGGACGCGCTGGCCCGACATCATGCCGCCGAGCGCCGAGCCGCAATAGGCCGCCTCGATGTCGCGCTTCTGCACGCCCGCGTCCTCGATGGCCATCTTCACCGCCGGCCAGCCGATCTCTGCGAGCGTCTTGTCGGGGTACTTGGCGAACGGGACCATGCCCACGCCGATGACGGCGACGTCGCGCATATGGGCTCTCCTCAGCTTCTGTCCGGGGTGAAGGCGTAGCTCTCGACGTGATGGCCGGCGGCGTCGACGAGGAGCTCCGCCGTGGTCAGGCGGACCGGCATGTCCATCTCAAGGGTCTTCGGATCGGCGCCGACGACGTGCGCGAAAACGCGCACCTTCTCCGGCAGGTCCACGTATCCCGCGATGTAGGGCACCTTCCATCCCTTGGGCGCGACGTGCACGACCGACCAGGAATAGAGCGTGCCGCGGGTCGAGAGCTCCACGTCCGCGACATTCTCCGACATGCATTCAGGGCAGACATGGACAGGCGGGAAGCACTTCACGCCGCAGTCCTTGCAGCCCGTGCCGAAGAGACGCGGCGTTCCGTCCGAGCCCGTGCGCACGGCATCGCCCGCGAGGTACGGATGCTCGTGAAGTTCCGCGGCGGTCTGCGCCATCTGTCCCACTCCCCTGACGTCAGGATTTTGTATCAACCGCCCATAGGGGCGGCAAGTCTCACCACATCGCCCCGCCGCCGTCGATCACGAGCGTCTGGCCGGTGACGAAGTCGCTTTCCGCCGAGGCAAGGAAGATGCAGGTGCCGACGAGGTCCTCCGGCTCCTGCAGGCGTTTCAGGGACCGCCCGGCAAGCTTCGCCGCAGGTCCGCCGTCGCGCCAGTCCGTCCGCGCCTTCACGTTCTCGGACATGGTCGAGCCGGGCGCGATGGCATTGACGCGGATGCCGTGCTCGCCGAGCTCCTTCGCCATCGCCCGCGTCATGCCGAACACGGCGCCCTTCGATGCGTCGTAATGCACGTAGAACGGCAGGCCCGCGAAGATGCGGCTGGTCGAGATGTTGACGATCTTGCCGTAGCCGCGTTCGCGCATCGCCGGCACGACGGCCCGCGTGCAGAGGAACGTGCCGCCGACATTCACCCGCATCACCCGGTCGAACAGCTCGGGCGTGATCTCCTCGATCGAGGCGCGGTCGAGCTTGCCGAAGATCGCCGCGTTGTTGATCAGCACATCGACGCGGCCGAAGCGCTCGACGGTCTTCGCGACCATCTCCGCGCACGAATCCCAGTCGGCGACGTCGGTCCGGAGCGCGATCGCCTCGCCGCCCGCCGCTTCGATCTCGCCAGCCGTCGCGGTCGCATCGTCGATATCGGACACGACGAGCTTCGCGCCCTCCGCGGCCAGCGACATCGCATAGGTCGCGCCGAGCCCCTGCGCCGCACCTGTGACGATGCACACCCGGTCTTCGACCCGTCCCGGCATCGCTATCCTCCCTTATTGCCGCATTCTGCGTATCGACCGTGCCCCGGCGTGTAAACAGGCACAAATGCATGCCATCATGTGGCCGGGCGCGGAGGTCGAAACCGCCCGCATCGACAGCGGCCTAGCGCCCGGCGAGGGCGTTCGCGAAGGCGGCCGCACGGGCCGCCGCATCCGCCCAGTTCTCCTCACGCGTCCGGCCGGACGATTTTCGCGGCTTCAGGTCGTGGTCGCCGTCCGGCAGGAACGCGATCTCGATCTTCTTCGACAGCGGATAGGCGCCGACCTCGTCCTTCGTACCGAACGGATCCCGCTCGCCCTGGAGGATGAGGGCGGGAGTCCGCAACGTCTTCAGATGCTCCGTCCGGAGCTTCTCCGGCCTGCCCGGCGGATGGAACGGGTAGCCGACGCAGACGAGGCCCGCCGCGCCCACCTCGTCCGCGACCATCGAGGCGACGCGCCCGCCCATCGACTTTCCGGAAACGACGACCGGGCCCGGCCGGAGCGCGGCGACGACGTCCCTGTAGGTCTGAAGAAGGACCGGCATGCGGTCGGGCGGCCGTCGCTTCCCGTCGGTCCGGCGCGCGGCCATGTAGGGAAACTCGAAGCGTGCGACGCGGATCCCGGCCGCGCCGAGCATCCCGGCAATCGCCGCCATGAAATCGGAGTCCATCGGCGCGCCGGCGCCGTGCGCAAACGCGACCTTCACCGGCGCGTCGGTCGGCCCGTCGAAGACGAATTCGGTCATGAGATCAGGATGCCGGACTCAGCGGAGCGCGGAAACCGCCTTTTCGAGTTGCGCTGCGGTCACCGGATGCTGGCCGATGGCGCCCTCCTGCCCGCCTGCGCGCAGCACTTCCCGGCCCTCGCGGTCGAACAGGATCGTCGCCGGCACGCTTTTGATCCCGCCGAGCGCGTCAGACAGCGCCGGCGTCCCGGCCACAGCACGGATCGCCGGATGAAAGCCCGAAACCATGCGCTGGAGGCGCGCGGGAGGCGGCGCGCCGAAATAGTCTTCCATCCAGTTGACGGCGACGACCTTCACCTTCGCCGTGCCGCCATCCTTCAGGAATGTTCCGAGTTCCACGAACTCGCGATGGCAGGGGGGTCACCAGCTCGCGAAGAAAACGACGAGAAGCGGCCTTCCGTCGAACAGTTCGCGATCCTCCGCCGGGGGGCGGAGCGGGGCCGCCGCCGCGATCGCCTGCTTCACGCCCGTCGAGAGCGAGACCTCCGCGGCATGGGCGCGCGCGAAGAACGCCACCGCGACGGCGACGATCAGCAGGAAGAATATGCGGCGCAGACCCATGACGGAAGCTCCGGTTACGCTTTACGGAATATGGTCTCGGCCGCGTCGTGTCAAACGGCGGGACGCGTCCGGATCATCACGATGTCGCGAGACGTGAACACGGTCTCGCCCCGCTGGTTCGTCATCGTGAACTGCCACGACACGAGCCCGCGGTCGGGCCGCGACTGCGACTCGCGCTTTGCGACGCATTCCTGGCGCATGAAGAGATCGTCGCCCGCGCGCACCGGGCGGACGAAGTTCTGGTCCTCGATCTTGGCGGCGCCGATGATCGCGGCGTTGCGCTCGATGCTCATGATCAGGCGCTGCTTGAGGGCGATGGTGAGCACGCCCGACGAGATCATGCCGTCGTGCGGCGTCGCCCGGCCACCGGCCTCGCTCGTATGCATGGGAAGCGGATCGTAGCGTTCGGCGAAGCGGACGATCTCGTCCGCGGTCACGGTGATGGGGCCGGCTTCGCGGACGTCCCCCACCGTGCAATCCTCGAACCAGCGTTCGACGACGGGGCCCGGTACGACGTCCCTGATCTCCTCGGTCATGGGCGGGACTTAGACGAGCCCCGCCCGCTTGGCAATACACGTGCCGGCGTCGCGCCCTCCGGTATCAGAGGACGGTGAGCATCTCGCCCACCAGCGGATGGCGAACGACGTCGCGCTTCTCGAGGCGTACGACGGCGATGTTCGGCAGCGGTTCGAGCCGGTCAGCGACGTCGGTGAGGCCCGACATGCCGGGCAGCAGGTCGGACTGCTCCGGATCGCCGGTGATCACCATCGTCGAGCTCCAGCCGAGCCGGGTCAGCAACATCTTGAGCTGGGCGTAGGTGCAGTTCTGCGCCTCGTCGATGACGACGAAGGAGCGGCTGAGCGTACGGCCCCGCATGAAGCCGACGGGCGCGATCTCGATCCCGCCGTTCGACATCAGCGCCCTGAGGCGCTTGCCGCCGAGCCGGTCCAGGAGCGCGTCGTAGAGCGGCTGCATGTAGGGTGCGATCTTGTCGTTCACCTCTCCCGGCAGGTATCCGATGCTCTCCCCCGCCTCGACCGCCGGCCGCGACAGGACGATCCTCTCCACCGCGTTGGCCTCCAGCGCCTCGACCGCGGCGGCGATGGCGAGATAGGTCTTGCCGGTGCCGGCCGGGCCGAGTGCGAGCACGAGCTGCTTCGCCTGCAGCGCGCTCATCAGCCGGGCCTGGTTCGGGCTCTTGGGCTGGATGTTGCGCACGTAGCGGGGCGCCTGCCCGTTCGCTTCGAGCGGGTCCCAGCTGTTCCCGGAGAGAGTGCATACGTTGCTTTCCTGCGCCGCGGCGCGCGACGCACGAGCGGATCTCTTACCCATGAAGGTCCTTCCGATCTGAGGAGGTGAGACGGGCCGGCGAGTCGGGCCCGATAAGACGGGCCGGTACACATGGCCCGAAACGACGAACGCCTCCCGGAGGGAGGCGCGTGAACGAACATTCTGAGGCGGACTTGGCGCCCGGGCCGGCGAACCGCCGGCTGCGGCGCGTCCCCTTCGGTGCGGGGAGTGCGGGTGGAGATGCGAAACGCTGCAAGACCGGCCCGTTACGAAGAACCCAAAATGATCATGAAGAGAAGGATATACCTGGCACCCGAACAAGTCACCTAATATTGTGGGCTGTCACACAATATTCACAAAGTACTTGCGTTTGGGTTGAAGCAGAGCGTCGGGACGTATATTTCGCAACGCCCGGGAAAGACTGCGGATCGATGATAGGCCGGGAAGATGCGAATCGGCGACAGCCGGCTTTGCGCCGACGCGCCGCACTGCCGGCTATGGCGCTGTCACCTGCCGGAGACGAACGGCGAGCGGATCGAACGGGGCGCGCCGCGACGACATCGACAACGCATCGAGCGCCCGCGGCACCCGGCCGTAGGCGGCGAGAACCGCGCGCGCATACTCCGCCCAAGCCACCCCATCTGCGGGAGACAGCGCGAGGCCTTCGGCGAACGCCTCGGCGGCGGCGTCGGCGTCGCCGGAGAACATGTGCGCCCGGCCGATCGCGAAATGGCGTTCGGCGGTCGGATGAACGGCCAGTCCCTGGGCCCGTGTGGAATGCACGATCGCCGGCGCGCGGGAATGGACCTTGCCGTGCGCCCGGAGGGCACGGGCCGCGTCGTCGCCGGGCAGGTCGACGATGTCGGCCGCGAGCCGCGGCGCGGCGGCCGCGATCATCGCCCCCGCGCAAGCGAGCGCGAGAACGGGCGAGATGCGGCTCCGCCGGATCAAATCAGAAGAAGCGTTCGGGAACGCGGACGACGTCGCCGGGATAGATCAGGTCGTCCGGCTTCGCCTCGACCTCCTTCTCCTTCGGGTCGCCGACGCGTCGGACGAAGAACCGGTCTTCGCGCGCCCGGTAGGTGTAGCCCCCGCCTAGAGCGACAGCGTTCACCACCTTCATCCCCTCGACATAGGCGTAGCTGCCGGGCCGCTTCACCTCGCCGATGATGTAGAACGGACGATAGCTCGCGACCTCTATGCTCACCTTGGGTTTGTGCAGATAACCGTCGGCGAGACGCGTGACGATGACCTTCTCGAGCTCGTGTACGGTCTTGCCGCCGGCCGGCACCTCGCCGATCAGCGGATAGGCGATCTTTCCCTGACCGCTGATCTCGAACGTCCCCGACAGGTCGCGCTCGCCATAGACGGTGACGCGCACCCGGTCTCCGGATCCCAATGTATAGATGTCCTGTACCGGCACCGTCCGCTCGGCCACTGCGGGTGCGGTCCCCTCGGCGGCATCCGATGCCGTCGCTCCGGCCGCCATTGCAAGAATGGCCAGGATGATCAGATAGAATCTGTACATTCGTCTTCCCCCACCGCCCGACGTGGATTGCGATCGACCGTCGGCGGCATGCCGCAGTTTCCGACGACAGGCTTAATGACGGGTTAACCAACGAAGGCTTTGATGGTGTTTTGAAGATACCGGTGGTACGAGAGGCCATGACGGAAACCAACGCACCGCGTCCCGAAAAAGGCTGGGTCAAGCACGTCGCCGATTACGGCCCGATCGCGGTCTTCCTTATCGCTTTCTACACGGCGGATCTCTATGTCGCGACCGCCGCGCTCATGGCCGCGACGGCCGTGGCGCTCGCCCTTTCGCTCGCCGTGAACCGCCGGGTCCCGGCGATGCCGCTGATCACGGCAGGCGTGGTCGGAGTGTTCGGTGCGCTCACGCTGATCTTCAACGACGAGACCTTCATCAAGCTCAAGCCGACGATCGTTCAGGCGCTGATCGCGGCGGTGCTGCTCGGCGGCCTCCTGTTCGGGAGATCGCTGCTGAAGCCGGTGATGGGCACGGCATGGCCGATGGACGAGAGCGGCTGGCGCAAGCTCACGCGCAACTTCGGCTTCTTCTTCGTCGCGATGGCCGTCCTCAACGAGATCGTCTGGCGGACGCAGACCACGGAATTCTGGGTGAATTTCAAGGTATTCGGCATCATGGGGCTGACCTTCGCCTTTTCCATGACGCAGATTCCCCTTCTCAACCGCCATCAGATCGAGGATGGCGAGGTCGAGACGCCCGAGAGTCGCTGACCGAAGGCGCACCCCCCTGCGCAAAAGCGCGAGGGCGGCCGCGGTAAGATATGCGGTCAGATATCAGGAGTGCGGAGCCGGGTTCCGCCAGTAGTGCCTCTTCAGGCCTTTCCGATCCTGGGCGAGGCCCCGGCTTGTCCAAAAGACTTGTCGAGGACGCGCGTCGAATCCTCCGCCAGCTCGATGCATTCCGTGATCTTCTCGAGGATATGCATGTTGTTGGCCAGCACGTGCCGCGCCTCGGGACGCTTGTCGTCCGCGATCTTGCCGGCCCGCTTGAGGATGTCCGAGCGGATTATCGTGAGAATGTCCTCCAGCTTGTAGCCGTCGGGCTTCTCGTCGGTCGCGAGAAAATGCGTCATTGCACATTTCCAAATGAGTTCAGTCAGGTGGGAATTGTCGCGCGCCACGGTTAACGAAACCTCAATGGCCGTCGCGCCACTATTTCTCCCGGAAACACGCGCTATGAGCCGAAGCACGCGTTCGTGTTAAACAAAGCGTACGGTAGCGCGCCGAAACGCCGTCGCGTGGGCCAACAACCATAAACGCCGCCGCATGTTCTCTCTCGCAGCGATAGTCGCCCGCACCGCCGCACTGGTTCTTTTTGCGGCCGTCGCCGCTATTCCGCCCGCATCCGCGGCGGTGCCGCCGGACATCGGCGCCCGGATCGAACAGGCCGCCGGCGCCTGGCGTGCCGAAGTGGCGCAGCAGCAGCAGATCCTGAAGCTTTCCGGCGATCCGCACATGGCGGGCATCGCCGACACGATGAACCGGCAGGTCTCGGCCTCGTTCATCGCCCAGGCCGTCATCGACGCGATCTCGCGCAATCCCGCCGACGCCGCCGATGTCACCTCGGCCGCCTACTCCGCGGCGCCCGAGCTCCGCCAGGAGATCACGGCGAACCTGTCGTCGGCGTTCCCCGCCTTCCAGCCGACGTTCGCAACCCCTGCGCCGTCCCCGGTGGCGGCTGCTCCCCTGCCGCGCGCCGGATCGAGCGAAGCCGACCAGGTCGCGGAAGAGTTCGCCGACCCGAACGCCGGCCGCGACCCCCTCGAAGGGCTCAACCGGCTCATGTTCGGCCTCAACGACTTCCTCGACACCTGGATCATGGTGCCGGTCGCGAAGGTCTATCGTTTCATCATGCCGGAGACGATCCGCGCGATGGGCCGCAACTTCTTCGAAAATCTCGGCGAACCGGTGATCGCGGTGAACGACCTGCTGCAGGGCGATTTCGGCGATGCCGGAACGTCGGTCGGGCGCTTCGCGATCAACTCCACCGTCGGCATCCTCGGCTTCTTCGAGGTCGCCGACCGCGTCGATCTCAAGGAGCACAACGCCGACTTCGGCCAGACTCTCCATTCCTACGGCGTCGGCTCGGGCCCCTATCTCGTGCTGCCGCTGTTCGGCCCGTCGACGGTGCGCGACGCCATCGGCAAGGGCGCCGACTCCTTCCTCAATCCGTTCGCCTACATCCTCGACTGGGAAACCCAGATGTATCTGA
>JAYOEF010000017.1:3894-7320 GCA_038106605.1 Alphaproteobacteria bacterium | reverse complement strand
CGGAACGTGGACGTCGGACGAACAGCTTGTCGAGTACGACAACCGCGGCGGGTACGTTAAGCAGCCCTCCCAGTTCCGCAACTGGGTGACGCCCGACGGCAGCGCGGGCCCATCGGGCATCGACGGATACGAGGCGATGGCCGGGCGCTACCACCTCTACGCGGCGACGAGCTGCCCGTGGGCGCACCGCGCCGTGCTTTACCGCGTCATCAAGCGCCTGCAGGACGTCGTGCCCCTGATCAACACGTCGCAGGAAGTCGACGGCGAAGGCTGGGGCTTCGGTCCGGGCGGCCACAAGGTTCCCGGCACCTCGCACAACGCGCGCTGGCTGCACGAGCTCTATACGATCTCCGAGCCCGGCTGCACGACGCGCGTCACCGTGCCCACGCTCTGGGACTCGCAGACGCAGACCATCGTCAGCAACGAGTCCTCCGAGATCATCCGGATGTTCGACACCGCGTTCGCCAACGTCGCGCCGCCGAGCGCGACGATGTGCCCGCCGGAGCTCCAGGACGAGATCGAGGCGATGAACCGCTTCGTCCTCGAGAACGTCAACAACGGCGTGAACCGCTGCGGCCGCTCGCGCTCTCAGGAAGCCTACGACGAGGCCTTCGAGAAGCTGTTCGAGGCGCTCGATGCGCTCGAGGAGCGTCTCGGCCGCCAGCGCTACCTGATCGGCAACCGGATGACCGAGGCCGACTGGCGCCTGTTCCCGAACCTGATCCGGTTCGATCCCGTCTACTACGTCGGCTACCGCTGCAACTTCCGGCGCATCGTCGACTACCCGAACCTGTCGAACTATCTCCGCGAGCTCTACCAGGTGCCGGGGATCGCCGAAGCGAGCGACATCGAGGGCATGAAGGCGGGCTCATTCGGCAAGGCGGGACCGATCGGCTGGGACGGCATCATCCCGCGCGGCCCGGAGAACACGCTGATGCGCGCGCACGACCGCGGACGCTTCGCCGCCGCCGCCTGAGCCAGGCCCACCCCGGAGAACTCCCCGGCCCACCCCAACGAGGAGAACGCGACGATGAAGAAGACCGTTTTCACCGCCGCCCTCTCGGGTGCACTCTTCCTCGCCGCGTCGGTGCAGGCCGGCACGCTCGACGACGTGCGGGCGCGCGGGCACCTAAATTGCGGTATCAACACCGGCCTCGCCGGCTTCGCCTCTCCCGACGACAAGGGGACGTGGCAGGGCTTCGACGTCGATTTCTGCCGCGCCGTCGCTGCGGCCGCGCTCGGCGACGCGACGAAGGTCCGCTTCACCACGCTCACCGGCAAGACGCGCTTCACCGCGCTGCGCTCGGGCGAGATCGACGTGCTGTCGCGCAACACGACCTGGACCTTCAGCCGCGACACCGACCTCCAGGTCACCTTCGCCGGCGTGAACTATTACGACGGCCAGGGCTTCATCGTGCCGGCGAAGCTCGGCGTGAAGTCGGCGAAGCAGCTCGACGGCGCCTCGGTCTGCATCCAGACGGGCACGACGACCGAGCTCAACCTCGCCGAATATTTCCGCATCCACCGCATGAAGTACCAGCCGGTGCCGGTCGAGACCTTCACCGAAGCGCGCGGTCTCTACCTCGCGGGCCGCTGCGACACCTACTCGACGGACGCCTCGGGCCTCGCGGCGGCGCGCGCGAGCATGACCGACCCGTCGGCGCATCTGCTGCTTCCCGAGATCATCTCTAAGGAGCCCCTCGGCCCCGCGGTGCGCCAGGGCGACGACCAGTGGGCGGACATCGTGCGCTGGACACTGAACGCGACGATCGCGGCGGAGGAGCTCGGCATCACGTCGGCGAACGCGAAAGAAATGGTCACGAAGTCGACCAACCCGGAGATCCGCCGCCTGCTCGGCGCGGAGAAGCTCCAGGGCCGCGAGGGTCTCGGCCTCTCCGCGCACTGGGCGCTCGACATCGTCGTGCAGGTCGGCAATTACGGCGAGAGCTTCGAGAAGCATCTCGGCCAGGGCTCGTCCCTCAAGGTCGCCCGCGGGCTGAACGGCCTCTGGACCGACGGCGGGCTCCACTACGCCTATCCCTTCCGTTAGGAAACCGATGACGGCGGCCATCCGACCGTCGGGCGTGCGCCTCTCCGGACGGGCGCGTACCGCCGTACTGCAGATCGCGCTTCTCGCCGCCGTCTTTTGTCTGACGGCCTGGCTGATCGGCAACGTCGTCCAGAACTTCGCGGCGCTCGACAAGGGCTTCGGCTTCTCGTTCCTGTGGCGGCTGCCGGCCAACTACGACATCAACCAGACGCTGATCGCGTACACGAGCGCGGATACGCATCTGCGCGCCGCGTTCGTCGGCCTCCTCAACACGCTCGCGGTCGCCGCCGCCGGCATCGTCGCCGCGACGGTTCTCGGCTTCCTCGTCGGCGCGCTGCGGCTTTCGCGCAACTGGCTCGCGTCCCGCCTCGCCGCGGTCTATGTCGAGGTGACGCGCAACACGCCTGTCCTCCTCTTCGTCCTCCTGTGGCACGCGATCCTGATCGCCGCGCTCCCCGCGCCGCGGAACGCCGTCGACCTCGGCGGCGTCGTCTTCCTGTCCAACCGGGGCGCGCATCTGCCGCGGCTCGTCGGCGGCCCGGACCTGTGGCTCCTTCTCCTCGCCCTCGCCGCTTCCGGCCTCACGGCCTTCGCGATACTGCGCCTCGTTCGACAGCGTGGGCGGCATCTCGCCGCCGCAGCCGCCGGCATCGCCGTCTTCGCCGCATTTCTCGCGCTCTCCGGCCCACGTCCCGCGATAGAGCTGCCCGAGCTTCGCGGCTTCAACTTCGCGGGCGGGACGACGCTGATCCCGGAGTTCGTCGCCCTCGCCTGGGCGCTTGCCTTCTATACCTCGGGATTCATCGCCGAGATCGTCCGCGCCGGCATCCTCTCGGTGGATCGGGGCCAGGGCGAGGCGGCGCGCGCGCTCGGGCTCGGCGAGGGACAGACGATGCGCCTCGTCGTGCTGCCGCAGGCGCTCCGCGCCATCGTGCCGCCGCTGACGTCCGAGTATCTCAGCCTGACCAAGAACTCGTCGCTCGCCATCGCCATCGGCTACATGGACCTCGTCGCCACGCTGGGCGGCATCACGCTCAACCAGACCGGGCGCGAGATGGAGGCGATGATCCTGGTGATGGGCGTCTATCTCGCGATCTCGGCAGCGATCGCATACCTGATGAACCGCTACAACGCGCGCCTCGGACGCATCTACGGATGAGTGTGGCGCGTCCTCCCCCGCGTAAATATCGCGGCCCCGCTTCGTGGATGAAGACAAACCTGTTCGCGACGCCGTTCGACGCGGCGCTCACGCTTCTCGTCCTCTGGGCGCTCTATGCCTTCGCGTCATCCGCGGGCGGCTGGCTGCTGTTCGACTCCGTGATCGACGCGGATTCGCGCGCGGCCTGCGCGGCGAAGGGAAGCGGCGCGTGCTGGGC
>JAYOEF010000017.1:0-3794 GCA_038106605.1 Alphaproteobacteria bacterium | reverse complement strand
CTCTTCGTCGCCTCGACGATGCTGAACTACTTTCTGCCGCCGGGCACAAGCTTCGATCTCCTCGTGCGCGTCCTCATCATGGTCTCGCTGTTCGCCGCCGCCTACATCGCCGAAGTCGTGCGCGGCGGGCTGCAGTCCGTTCCGCGCGCGCAGGAGGAGGCCGCCGAGGCGCTCGGGCTCAGCCGCCGCCAGACCCTGCAGTACGTCGTGCTGCCGCAGGCGCTCCGCATCTCGATCCCGGGGATCGTCAACGTGTTCATCGGGCTGTTCAAGGACAGCACGCTGGTGATCGTGATCGGGCTGCTCGACCCGCTCGGCATCGCGCGCGCGGCGGCGGCCGACCCCAGGTGGAGCGGCCTCTCGACCGAGCTCTACCTGTTCGTCGCGCTGTTCTTCTTCGTCTGCTGCTTCGCGATGTCGCGCTATTCGCTGCGGCTCGAACGCCGCCTGGCGGCCGGCGCAGAGCGGCACTGAGCCGCCGGCGCAGAGCGGCACGGAGCCGCCCCGCGTCGCACTTTCGGTTTACTCGGCCGCCTGGGCGTGGACCGGCACGTCGTAGGAGTCGAGGATGTCGTCGATGATCCCTTCCCACGCGTCCCAGTCGGCGGTGAGGAAGTTGTAGTTGGTGACGATGAAGCTCGGACCCGCGTAGAAGCGCTCGTACTGCATGTGCCGGCCAGCGAAGTCGGAGCCGAGCAGGTCCCACGCGAGCTTGAGCACCTTCATGCGGTCCTTGGCGCTCTCGCCCGGCACCGACCAGTAGGTCTCGAAGGTCTCCTTCATCTTGGGATCCTCGATCACGGAGATGTCGGCCGGGAACTGGAAGGGCCCGCCGCCAAGAAGCTCCGAGACCGTCTCGCAGATGCTCGAATGGTTCGTCGTGCACCAGTGGAGCGCCCCGTACATGTAGCGCCGGTTGATGTTGACGAAGCCGGGCGCGTGCTCGGTCTCGAAGTTCTCGACCGCTCCGTGGATCATCGCCTCGAGCCCGGAGAGCTTCGCGGCGAGCGAACCCAGCGTCATCTGCACCGCCGGGATGTGGCGGATCGAATTCATGCGCGCGACCCGGTTGGCGAGGCCGACGATGAGCTTGAGCTTCTCCATGAAGCGGATGTTGGACTGGTGGTTGCCCATCGCGTGCGCCGGCGTCTTCAGGTAGATCTCGCGCGAGAGATCGACGTCGTCCATCGTGAAGACCCGCTCCCACGGCACGAACACGTTCTCGAAGATCACCATCGAGTCGGTCTCGTCGAAGCGGTAGGAGAGCGGGTTGTCGAACTCGCTGACCGCGTACTTCTCGAACGGCTTGCGCGCCCACATGCTGACGCCCTCGGCGTTGAGCGGCACGGCGCAGGTCACCGACTCCTTCTCCTGCCCCGGCCCGAGCGGCAGCAGGTTGCCGACCCAGGTCTCATCGGCGAACACGGCCGACGTCCCCAGCATCTTCATGCCGTTGATGACGATGCCGTCGTCGCGCTCCTCGACCACGCGGAGCGTCGGGATCTTCATCCCCTCGCGCTGATACAGCTCGGGCTTCCGCGCGCCCTGCGGCGGCAGCACCGTGTAGGTCGCGCAGATGTCGTTCTTGCGCATGAACTTGTAGTAGTTGACGAGATTGTCGCCGAAACCCTTGCGGTTGCCCTCGAACAGGTCGGGGCGCATCGCGAGGCCGGCGACGAAGGACGACACGTGATCGGGCGAGCGGCCGATGAGACCGTGCGTCCACTGCGCGACGCGGCGATGCGTCTCCATGCGCTTCTTGAGATCGTCCTTGCTCTTCGGCTGCAGGTACCAGGTCGAATAGCGCTCGCCGTCCTCTTCATAGGACGTAACGTCGATATTCTCCGGCGCCCGCTTGTTGTCGTAGAGCATGGCGAAAGACTGCGCCGCGTTGCGGAACGCGGGATGGCGCGTCACGTCGTCGACGAGCTCGCCGCCGATATAGACGCGGCGCCCGTCGCGCAGCCCCTCGAGATATTCCTGTCCGGTCTTCAGCATGTCGTCTCTCCTGTTCCGGGGAAGGCCGCCCGGCGCGTCAGCGCCAGACCGAGCCCGCCACCTTGCTTCCTATTTCCGTGTGTTCGCGTGCGATCCGGTCCGCCGTTTCCACCGCCTGCGCGCTGGTCCGGCACATGTGGCCTACGATGTCCTGGAACTGCCGGAAGGTCTCCGGGCCGATGCCGTCGAACAGCTCGTCGTTGATTTCGCAGAGATACGGGGCGAATGCGTCGATCGCCTCACGCCCCGCCTCGGTGAGTGCGAGCACGACACTGCGCCCGTCGTCGGGGTTCGGCGTCTTGTCGAGGAAGCCGCGCCGCATCAGCTTCTTCGTTTCCATCGTCACGTAGGCGCCCGACGTGTGAAGCCGGTCTGCGACCACCGAGATCGTCACCGGCATCTCGGGCGCGAGCTCGGCCACCACCATGAGGATGTGATACTGGATCCCGGAGAGACCGAGCGCCGTCGCCATCCGTTCGCGGATTCGGTCGAAATTCACCGTCATCGTGAAGATGCCGTAGATCATCCGGCGGAACTCGGCGTCGTTGCCACCGGGGCCGAGAAGGTCCGGGCGCGTCACCGTCTGGGGCATGTGCCATTTCGTGGCGGGCGGGCTCGTATCGGGCATCGGATCGCTCCTGAATACCTTTGAATTTTAGCTAAATCATTTAGCCTCTACAAGTCCCCTATGACGGTTTCTCGCCCTCTTCCGATTCATGCGATCCTCCGTCCATGCGCTGGCTCGTTATCCCGCTGATTCTGATCGCGAAACTCGCATCGGCCGAACCGCCGGCGCCGATGCCGAGATGTGCCGACTTCGATGCGCAGGTTCCCGCGGCGATGGCGGCATGGCAGGTGCCGGGGCTCGCCCTCGGGATCGTCCGCGACGACCGCGTGGTCTACATCCAGACCTACGGGGTGCTCGATACCGAAACCAAGGCTCCGGTGACCGCACGCACGATGTTCGGCATCGGCTCCATCACCAAGTCGCTCGCCGCGCTCAGTCTCGCGACGGCGGAAACCGAACGCCTTGTCTCCTTCGATGCGCCGGTGAAGGAGACCCTGCCCTACTTCCCCGAGGGCATCACGCTGCGCCATCTGCTGTCGCATACCGCCGGCTGGCCGCGGCACGACGCGCTCTGGTGCATCGACGCCTACGGACGGACCGGCCTCGTCCGCGCTCTCGCGATGCTCCCGCGTTTCGCGCCGCCGGGCCGGGCGTACCAGTACAACAACGTCACCTATGCCGCGGCGGCCCGAGTCCTCGAACGGGCCACCGGCGCATCATGGGACGCGTGGGTCCGTTTCCGCATCCTCGATCCGGCCCGGATGCGGGACACGGTGACCTCGATCAACGGTTTCGAGACGAACCACGAGCGCGCGACGGGATACTTCCCGGGCGACAACGGCCGGGTGAAGGTGCAGCCGCGTGACACCGACCCCGTCGCGCCCGCCGCCGGGCTCTACGCCCACCTGAACGACATGATGCGTTACGTCCAGCTCCTCACGAACGAGGGCATCATCGCCGATCGCCGCATCCTGCCGAAGGAAGCTGTCCGGGCGTTGCTCCGCCCCGCCGCCGATGCGGGCGGCCATGCCTATGGCCTCGGCCTGAACCTCACGGAGTGGCGCGGCCATCGTCTCGCCTATCATCCGGGCGTGATCGACGGCTTCACCGCGCGGCTGTCGATCCTGCCCGACGAACGTGTCGGGGTCATCGCGCTCTCCAACCTGTCGGGGCGGACGCCGGTCGCGCAGATCGCCTCGCAGATCGCGCTCGACTGCATGGTCGGCGC
>JAYOEF010000016.1:24699-32690 GCA_038106605.1 Alphaproteobacteria bacterium | reverse complement strand
CGGCCCGGCTCGGCAACGCGCATGCGAGCGTCGTGCCCTACGAGGTGTTCGAGACTTCGGACGGCCACGTCATCCTCGCCGCCGGCAACGACGGGCAGTTCGCGCGCTTCTGCGAGGCCAGCGGCCATCCCGAGTATGCCGCCGATCCGATGTTCGCGACCAACCCCGCGCGCATCCGGAACCGCGCCGAGCTCCTGCCGCTGATCCGGGGCATCTTCAGGAACCGCACGACCGACGAATGGGTCGCGCTGCTCGAGGACGCGGGCGTGCCGTGCGGTCCGATCAACACGGTCTCGCGCGTCTTCGGCGATCCGCAGACGATCGCGCGCAAGATGGCGATCGAGATGCCGCACCCGCAGGCGGGCAAGGTCGGGCTCGTCGCCGCGCCGGCGAAGATGTCGGAGACGCCGCTCTCCTACCGCCGCCCGCCGCCGGTCTGCGGCGAGCACACGACGGAAGTGCTGCGCGACGTGCTCGGTCTTTCGGCGAACGACATCGCGCGGCTGGAGTCCGACGGCATCACCCAGTCGGGCTGAACGCCCTCACGAGAAGACGGCGTGCTTCTCCATGGCGGCGGCGCGGGCGACGAAATGCTCGCGCCACGCATCGGCGACGAACACCTTCCAGAGCGACGGCGCCAGCGCCCGGTCGCCCGCCCGGTAACGTTTCACCGCGGACGTCCACCAGCCCGCGTCCCACACGGGATCGGCGCGGAACGAAGTCGCCTCGATCCGCTGCGACACCGCCTCGATCAGCCCGCGGTCGAGCCAGTCGGCGATGGGCGGCACGAAGCCCTGCTTGTTCCAGCGGGTGCGGATCTTCTCGGGCAGCACGCCCCGCATGGCCTCGCGCAGGAGACGTTTGGTCTGTGCCTCGCCCATCAGGTGTTCGGGCGGCAGCGACAGCGCGAATTCGAGGATGCGATGGTCGCAGAACGGCAGCCGGACTTCCCTCGAATGCGCCATCGAGTTGCGGTCGCCGTAGCGCAGGAGCGTCGTGAGAAACCCGCCATGGCTGTCGCGCCGGAGCGCGGCATCGAGCGAGAGCGAACCGGGCACATCGCGAACGGCCTCGTGCGCGAAGCCGGAGCCGACGCCGAACAAAAAGTCGCTGCCGCGACCGAGCATCCGCGCCGCCGCCTTTCTCAGGCCGAACGGGCCGCGGCGCTTCCACGCCTGGTCGCGCATCGAGAGCGCGGCAGGGTAACGCGCGCGGATCGCCGTTTCCTCAGAGGCGGTGTCGACGCCCTGTTTCGACCGGGAGCCGAGATAGGCCGCGAAATACTGCTCGTAGCCGCCGAGCACCTCGTCGCTCCCCTGCCCGTCCAAAAGCACGGTGACGTTGGCTTCTGCGGCGAGGCGAAAGACGCACCACTGGGCGTACTGGCTCGCGCTGTCGACGGGGAGCTCGTTGTGCCAGAGGAAGGCGCCGAGCTCCGAGACCAATCGATCGGGGTCTGGCGCGATCTCGTGGCGAACGGCGTTGCCGCGCTTCGCGATCTCATCGGCGAACGCGCCCTCGTCCGCCGCGCTGCCGGGAAACCGACCGGTGAAGACGTTGTAGGGAACCTCGTCGCCGACGATGTCGCGGACGAGACCGTAGATCGAGCCCGAATCAAGTCCGCCCGAGAGGCACGAGCCGAGCGGCACGTCGGAGCGCAGGCGGAGCCGAACCGAGTCCGTCAGCAGCCGCCGGAACTCCGCGACCGCATCGGCGAAGGCGATCTTCGCCCCCGCCGTCCCGACAGGCGGCGTCCAGTAGATGCGGCGGCGGATTGCGAGGGTCTTCGTATCGAGCGTCAGGCACTCGCCAGGGCGGAGCTGCGAGATTTCGGCGAACGGCGTCTCGGGTCCGAAATCGGGCGACGCCGTGCTGCCCGCGAGGAACGACACGATCCGTCCCATGTCGGGCGCGACGGCGAGCGGCGACAATGCAAAGAGCGCCTTGTACTCCGAGGCGAAGGCGACGAAGCCGTCGGCGGGCGCGAAATAGAACGGCTTCTCGCCGAACCGGTCGCGCGCGCAGAAGACCGTACCGGTCCGTGCATCAAAGAGCGCGAAGGCGAACATGCCGTTGAAACGGGTCACGCAGTCCTCGCCCCAGGCGCGCCACGCCTCGAGGATCACCTCGGTGTCTGTGCCGGTGCGGAAGACGGCTCCGAGTGCGCGCAGTTCTGAAGCAAGTTCGACGTAGTTGTAGATCTCGCCGTTGAACGTGATCGTGATCTCGCCGGCACCGTCGGTCATCGGCTGGCGGCCGGCCTCGGAGACATCGATCACGGCGAGCCTTCGGTGCCCGAAAACGATATGCCCATCAGGGGACGACCAGAGCCCATCGCCGTCCGGCCCGCGGTGGGCGAGCAGCGAGGTCATGGCGGCGACCGCCTGACGGTTCACCGGCCGAAGCGCCGCGATCCCGGCGATTCCGCACATCTAGCGCCCCTGCCCGTCCCAATTTCCGACCATGCGCGAACCCTAGCAGCATGCGCGGGCAAGTTCCGCCGAATCGGGGCTCTCCGCCCCTGCCGAATCGGACCCGGGGCTGGGCCGCTTGTCGCTCCCCCGGACGGGGCGTATAAGACCGCTTTAATGGCAGACTGGGCAAAGACGGCGGACCTCGACGTCCCGAGGCGGCACATCCTCGGTATGGAGGGAGTCCCGAAAGAGGAGATCGAAACCCTCCTCGACCTTTCCGAGTCCTACATCGAGCAGAACCGGCAGGCCGACAAGAAGCGCTCGCTGATGCGCGGCCGGACGCTGATCAACGTCTTCTTCGAGAACTCGACGCGCACGCGCACCTCGTTCGAGCTCGCCGGCAAGCGGCTCGGCGCCGACGTCATTAACATGTCGATGAGCACGAGCTCGATCAAGAAGGGCGAGACCCTGATCGACACGGCGATGACGCTCAACGCCATGCACCCGGACGTGCTGGTCGTCCGCCATTCGGACTCGGGCGCGGTCCAACTGCTGAGCGAGAAGGTCACCTGCTCCGTCATCAACGCCGGAGACGGCAGCCACGAGCATCCGACGCAGGCGCTCCTCGATGCGCTCACGATCCGCCGCCGCAAGGGCAGGCTCGCCGGTCTCACGGTCGCGATCTGCGGCGACATCCTCCATTCGCGCGTCGCGCGCTCGAACATGTACCTGCTGACGACGATGGGCGCGACGGTGCGCCTCGTCGCGCCGAAGACACTGCTGCCCGCCGCGGTGGAGAAGTTCGGCGTCGAGGTGCATTACAGCATGGCCGACGGCGTGCGCGACGCCGACATCATCATGATGCTGCGCCTCCAGCTGGAGCGCATGCAGGGCTCGTTCGTGCCGTCGACGCGGGAATATTTTCGGTATTTCGGCCTCGACCGGGACAAACTGTCCTACGCCAAGGAGGATGCGCTGATCATGCATCCCGGCCCGATGAACCGCGGCGTCGAGATCGATTCCGAGTTGGCCGACGACATCCACCGCAGCGTCATCCACGAGCAGGTCGAGATGGGCGTCGCCGTCCGCATGGCCTGCCTCGACCTCGTCACGCGCGACCTGTCTCGCAACGCCCGCGAGGACGACGCGTCGTGAACGCCGCCGACACCCGCCGCACCGCCTACGTCAACGCGCGACTGCTCGATCCGGCATCCGGGCTCGACGCGCCGGGCGCGGTTCTGACCGAGGGCAACAAGATCGTCGACGCGGGTCCCGCGCTGTTCAGGGACGGCGTTCCCGAGGACGTGCGCACCGTCGACTGTCTCGGCTACTGCCTCGCGCCCGGCCTGATCGACATGCGCGTCCACCTGCCGGAGCCCGGCAACGAGCACAAAGAAAGCTTCGAGACGGCGAGCGCGGCGGCGGCAGCGGGCGGCGTCACCTCGATGATCTGCCTGCCGGACACCGACCCGCCGATCGACAACGTCGCGGTCGTCGAGTTCATCGCCCGGCGCGCGCGCGAAACCAACATCGTCAAAATCTACGCCTATTGCGGTATCACCCGCGGCCTCGCGGGCGAGGAGCTGACCGAGTTCGGCATCGTCTCCGAGGCGGGCGCGCTGGCCTTCACCGACGGCGACCATGCGGTCGCCGATGCCCGCGTCATGCGGCGCGCGCTGTCCTACGCTGCAACCTTCGACCTCCTTCTCGTCCAGCACCCGGAGGAGCCGCGCCTCGCCCGCAACGGGCAGATGAACGAGGGCGAGATGGCGACGCGCCTCGGCCTCGCGGGCATTCCGCCCTGCGCCGAGGTCATGATGATCGAGCGCGACCTCCGCCTCGTCGAGGCGACGGGCGCGCGCTATCACGCCGCCCACGTCACCACGGCGGCTGCGGTCGAGGCGATGCGGGCGGCAAAGGCGCGCGGGCTTCGCGTCACCTGCGATACCGCCCCCCACTACTTCACGCTGACGGATGCGTCGTGCGCGGAGTACCGCACCTTCTCCAAGGTCTCTCCGCCGCTCCGCGCCGAGGAGGACCGGCTCGCGGTGATCGAGGGCATCCGCGACGGAACCATCGATGTGATCGCGTCCGACCACAACCCGCAGGACCAGGATTCGAAGCGCCTGCCGTTCGCGCAGGCGGAGTTCGGCATCATCGGGCTCGAAACGCTGCTGCCGCTGACGCTCGCGCTGCATCACCAGGAGGGCATACCGCTGCTCGACCTCGTCGGCCGCATGACGAGCGCGCCGGCATCGCTCCTCGGCATGAAGGAGGGCCGCATCGCCGCCGGTCTTCCGGCCGATTTCGTGCTGTTCGATCCCGACCGCAACTGGTCGATCGAAACGCAGGTTATGCAGAGCAAGTCGAAGAACTCGCCGTTCGACGGTTTCGCCGTGAAGGGCCGGGCGATGTGCACCATCGTCGGCGGCCGCCACGTGCATTCGCTGATCGAGTAGATGATCGACCCCATCAGCTGGGAATACGCATGGCCCTACGTGATCGCCGCGCTCGCCGGCGGCTACCTGCTGGGCTCGATACCGTTCGGTCTCGTCCTCAGCCGTCTCGCCGGGCTCGGCGACATCAGGACCATCGGCTCGGGCAACATCGGTGCGACCAACGTCCTGCGCACCGGCAACAAGAAGATCGCGGCGGCGACGCTGCTCCTCGACGGCGCCAAAGGCGCGGTCGCAGTGCTGATCGCATCCCGGTTCGGGCCGGATAGCGCAATCGTCGCCGCGGCGGGCGCGCTCCTCGGCCATCTTTTCCCAGTCTGGCTGCGCTTCAAGGGCGGCAAGGGCGTCGCGACGGCGCTCGGCATCCTGCTCGCGCTCTCGTTCCCGGTCGGTGCGCTAGCCTGCGCGACGTGGCTCGCGGTCGCTCTCATCTTCCGCTACTCCTCGCTCGCGGCTCTCGCGGCGCTGGCCGCCGCGCCGGCCTACGCCTGGTGGCTCGCGGATCCGCAGCGCAAGGAGTTCGCCATCGCCATGGCTGTCCTCGTCTGGGCCCGGCACTGGCAGAATATCCGCCGTCTGCTTAGCGGCACCGAAAGCCGGATAAACCTGTCGCGCAGGACTTGACCCCGCCCGCTCCCGGGACCACTGTCGCGGGATGGAGTTGCGCCGGAACAACCTTGGGGATTCTGAACGTCGGGCCTGGATCCGCCTGATACGCACCCCCGCGGTCGGCCCGCGCACCTTCCGCCAGCTGCTCGACCGCTTCGGTTCCGCCGAGGCCGCGCTCGATGCCCTCCCCGGCCTCCAGCGCCGCGGCCGCGCGCCCGTCCCCGAGATTCCGAGCATGGATGCCGCGGACGACGAAATCGCCGCGGCGATCGGCGTGGGCGCGACCCCGGTGGCCCTGTGCGAGCCGTCCTATCCCGCCCTCCTCGCCGAAATCGCCGACCCGCCGCCCCTGATCTACATCCGCGGGCGGGCAGACCTTCTGACGCGCCCTTCGGTCGCCATCGTCGGCGCACGGAACGCATCCGCCAACGGCCGCCGTTTCGCCGAGGAGATCGCGGCCGAACTCGGCGCCGAGGGATTCGTCGTCGTGTCGGGGCTCGCGCGCGGCATCGACGGCGCCGCGCACAAGGGCGCACTTCCGACGGGGACCGTTGCGGCCGTTGCGGGCGGCATCGACGCGGTCTACCCGCCGGAGCACGCGGAACTGCACGCGCGGATCGGGACCGACGGCCTGCTGGTCACCGAGCATCCGCCTGGCACGGTGCCGACCGCGCACCATTTCCCGGCGCGCAACCGTCTGATTTCCGGGCTTTCGTCCGGCGTGCTCGTCGTCGAGGCCGCGCCGCAGTCGGGCTCGCTGATCACGGCGCGGCTCGCCCTCGAACAGGGCCGCGAGGTCTTCGCCGTCCCCGGATCGCCGCGCGATCCGCGCGCCCGCGGCGCGAACGACCTGCTCCGTCAGGGCGCCGTCCTGACCGAAAGCGCGGCGGACATCGTCGAGGCGCTGCGCCATCAGACGTTCCGGCCGGCGCTTCGGACGGAGCACCCGCCCGCACCGGAACCGATTGAAATCGAAGAGGATTCCGAACCGGTGTCGGCCCACGACAGGCTGCTGTCCCTGCTCGGCCCCGCGCCGACGGGTGTTGACGAACTGGTTCGCGAGTGCCAAATGTCTGCCGCCTCCGTCCATACGGCGCTCCTCGAACTGGAGCTCGCGGGTCGGGTTGAGCGTCATCCGGGCAACCGGGTTTCGCTGATCGCGTAAACAAAGCGGCAACCATCCGGGACTTAGGGTGAGGCCGCGCGCAGACGAAATTAAGCAATCGGTAACCATGGACGTCGTCGTCGTCGAATCGCCCGCGAAGGCCAAAACCATCAACAAATACCTGGGCCCGGGCTATACGGTGCTCGCGAGCTACGGCCATGTCCGCGACCTGCCGGCCAAGGACGGCTCGGTGGCGCCGGACGACGATTTCCGCATGATCTGGTCGGTCGACCCCAAGGCCGAGAAGAACCTCAAGGCGATCGAGAACGCCGTGAAAGGCGCGACCCACCTCTATCTCGCGACCGACCCGGACCGCGAAGGCGAGGCGATCTCCTGGCACGTCCAGGAGATCCTGAACGAGCGCAACGTCCTCGGCGGCGTCGACGTGAAGCGCATCGTCTTCCACGAGGTCACGAAGAAGGCCATCCTGGAAGCCCTCGACCATCCGCGCGGCCTGAACCAGGAACTGATCGACGCCTATCTGGCGCGCCGGGCGCTGGACTACCTGGTCGGCTTCAGCCTTTCGCCGGTGCTGTGGCGCAAGCTGCCGGGTTCGCGCTCGGCGGGCCGCGTGCAATCCGTCGCGCTGCGGCTGATCTGCGAGCGCGAGGCCGAGATCGAGGTCTTCCGTCCGCGCGAATACTGGACGATCGACGCGCTGTTCACGACGCTGAAGGGCGAGAAGGTCCCGGCGCGGCTCACGCATATCAACGGCAAGAAGCTCGACCGCTACGACCTGGCCGATGAGGCGTCGGCGCGGGCCGCGGTCGCCGAGATCGAACGCCACCGCTACGCCGTGAAGGCGGTCGAGCGCCGCATGGTGACGCGGCGTGCCGCGCCGCCCTTCACCACGTCGACCCTGCAGCAGGAGGCATCCCGCAAGCTCGGCTTCGGTGCCACGCGCACCATGCGCACCGCCCAGCGGCTGTATGAGGGCGTCGACATCGGCGGCGAGACGGTCGGCCTGATCACCTACATGCGAACCGACAGCGTCAACCTCGCCCAGGAGGCCATCGTCGGCGTCCGAGGAGTGATCGGCGAGCAGTACGGCCACAAGTACCTGCCGGAGAAGCCCAACTTCTACAAGAACCGCTCGAAGAACGCCCAGGAAGCGCACGAGGCGATCCGCCCGACGGACTTCTCTCGCCTGCCCGACCGCGTCCGCGGCCATCTCTCCGACGACGAACTGAAGCTCTACGACCTGATCTGGAAACGCGCCGTCGCGAGCCAGATGGAGGCGGCGCAGCTGGAGCAAGTCGCAGTCGACATTTCCTCGCCCGGCGGCGAGGCGGTGCTGCGCGCCAACGGTTCGGTCGTGAAGTTCGACGGCTTCTTCCGGCTCTACCG
>JAYOEF010000016.1:0-24599 GCA_038106605.1 Alphaproteobacteria bacterium | reverse complement strand
ACCGAGTTCTTCCGCCGCTACGTCGAGTACAACTTCACCGCCGATCTCGAGAACCGTCTCGACGACGTCTCGAACGGCGAGACAGACTGGCGCGCGCTGCTCGCCGAGTTCTGGCGCGCGTTCTCGGTTGCTGTCGACCAAACGAAAGAGCTCCGCATCACCGAGGTGATCGACAAGCTCGACGCCGAGCTCGGCCCCCACTTCTTCCCGCCGCGCGAAGACGGCGCCGACGCGCGCCGCTGCCCCGCCTGCCAGAACGGCCGCCTCGGCCTCAAGCTCGGGCGCAACGGCGGCTTCATCGGCTGCTCGAACTATCCGGAGTGCGGATACACGACGACGCTCTCGGTGATGTCGGGCGATGTGGACGGCGACGCGGCGTTCACGGGCCCGAAGGAGCTCGGCACCGATCCGGAGAGCGGGCTTCCCGTCACTTTGCGGAAAGGCCCCTACGGCGTCTACGTCCAGCTCGGCGAAGCGGAGAAGGGTTCCAAGACGAAACCCAAGCGGCAGTCGCTGCTGCGCGGCATGTCGCCATCCGACATCGACCTCGACATCGCGCTGTCGCTGCTGTCGCTGCCGCGCCTCGTCGGCGCGCACCCGGAGACGGGCGACGACATCCTCGCCGGCGTCGGCCGCTTCGGCCCCTATCTCAAGGTCGGCGACCGCTACCTCAAGCTCGGCCCCGACGACGACGTGCTCACGGTGGGCCTGAATCGTGCCGTAACCATCATCGCCGAGGCTCCGGCCCAGCGCGGCGCACCCAAGACCGCCGGCAAGGTGATCGGCGAACACCCGGACGACAGCAAACCGATCGAGCTGCGCGCCGGGCGCTACGGACCGTATCTCAAGCATGGCAAGACCAACGCCTCGCTGCCGAAGGACCTCGATCCGGATTCGCTCACCCTCGCGCTCGCCGTCGAGCTGATCGCGGCGCGTGCCGAGAAGACCGGCGGCGGTGCGAAGAAGGGCAAGACCGCGAAGAAGGCCAGCGCGAAGAAGAAGGCGAGCGCGAAGAAGCCGCCTGCCAAGTCCGCCAAGGCGAAGGCGTGACCGCGCCCTTCGGGCCCCTGACTTGACCGATAAGCGCCACACGCCGCCGTTTCCGACGCGCGAGCAGATCGTCGAATTCATCCGCGGCAGCACCGAGCCCGTGGGCAAGCGCGAGATCGCGCGCGCGTTCCATGTACGCGGCGCCGACCGCGCGCGCCTCAACGACCTGCTGCGCGAGCTGCGTGACGAAGGCGAGCTGGGCCGTGGCCCCCGGCGGCGTTTCGGCCTGCCCGGCACGCTGCCGCCCGTTACCGTCGTCGAGGTCACTGGCATCGACCGCGACGGCGATCCGGTCGCCCGCCCCGCATCGTGGGACGGCGACGGCCCGCCGCCCACCATCCGGTTCGCGCCCGAGCGCAAGGGCCAAGCGCCCGGCATCGGCGACCGCGTGCTGGCGCGCCTGTCGGCGAACGACGACGGCTCGTATACGGCGCGCACCCTGAAACGCCTGGAGGCCGCGCCGCCCAAGGTGCTCGGCATCTTCGAGATGGTCGCGGGACGCGGCCGCATCGTGCCGACCAACCGGCGCATCCGGACCGAGTTCGTCGTCCCCCAGGGCGGCGAGAAGACGGCATCGCGCGGCGACCTCGTCGAGGCCCGCCCGCTCGGCGGACGGAGCTACGGCCTGCCCGAGGCCGTCGTCGAGACGGTGATCGGGTCCGCCACCGGTCCCCGTGCGCCGAGCCTGATCGCGATCCATTCGAACGACATCCCGACCGAGTTCACGGCCGACGCACTCCACGACGCCGAACGCGCGAAGCCCGTGCCGGTACGCGGCCGCGAGGACCTCCGCGACGTGCCGCTGGTGACCATCGACGGCGCGGACGCGCGCGACTTCGACGACGCGGTCTGGGCCGCGCCCGACGACGATCCGAAGAACAAGGGCGGCTGGCGTCTCCTCGTCGCCATCGCCGACGTCGCCTGGTACGTGCGCCCCGGCGCGCCGCTCGACCGCTGCGCCTACGAACGCGGCAACTCCGTCTATTTCCCCGACCGCGTCGTGCCGATGCTGCCCGAGGCGCTGTCGAACGGCCTCTGCTCGCTCGTCGCGGGCGAGGACCGGGGCTGCCTCGTCGCGAAGATGCGGATCGACTCCCAGGGCCACCTGATCGGCCACAGATTCGTCCGCGGCGTGATGCGCTCGGTCGCACGTCTCACCTACGAGCAGGTGGAGGCGGCGCGTCAGGGCAACCCGGACGACAAGACGGCGCCGCTGATCGAGACCGTCATCGCCCCGCTCTACGGCGCCTTCGCCGCACTGCAGGGGGCACGCCAGCGTCGCGGCACGATCGATCTCGACCTGCCGGAGCGCAAGATCGTCCTCGATACCGAGGGCAACGTCGCCGAGATCCGGCCCTTGGAGCGCCTCGACAGCCACCGGCTGATCGAGGAGTTCATGATTGCGGCCAACGTCGCGGCGGCGGAAACGCTCGAGCGCGCCAACGCGCCCTGCATGTTCCGCGTCCACGACCAGCCGTCTCAGGAGAAGCTCGACGGGCTCCGCGAAACGCTCGCCTCCGTCGGCATCAAGCTCGCCAAGGGACAGGTGATCAAGCCGGAGCTGTTCCAGCGCATTCTGGAACGCGCCACCTCAATGCCCGAGGCGCACATGATCAACATGTCGGTGCTGCGCTCGCAGGCGCAGGCGGAGTACAGCCCGGCCAACATCGGCCATTTCGGCCTCGCGCTCCGCCACTACGCACATTTCACCTCGCCGATCCGGCGCTATTCGGACCTCCTCGTCCACCGGTCGCTGATCTCGGTTCTCGGTTTCGGCGACGACGGGCTGCGCCCGAGCGACGGCGAGCTGTTCCCGGAGTTCGGCCGCCACATCTCGCGCACCGAGCGGCGCGCGGTCGACGCCGAGCGCGAAGCGGTCGACCGCTTCACGACCGTGTTCCTGTCGGACCGCATCGGCGCCGAGTTCGCCGCGCGGATCAGCGGCGTCCACCGCGCCGGGCTGTTCCTGACGCTGGATGAGACCGGCGCCGACGGGTTCGTGCCGATGTCGCTCCTCGGCCCGGAGCGCTTCATCTTCGACGAGCCGGCGCGAAAGATCCGCGCGCGCGGGTCGAAGACCGTCTTCACCCTCGGCGACCGCATCCGGGTGATTCTCGAGGAGGCGAACGTCACGACGGGTTCGCTGACGTTTTTGGTCGGGTCGGGCCGGACCGGAGGGGGCCGAACCGGCGGGCCCGCGCGGCCACGGCCGGGCGGTCCGGGGCGGAAGAAACCCTCGAAGCCGGGCAAGCCGGCCAAATCGGGAAAGCCCGCGAAGGGCGGCGGGAAACCGGGCAAGAATCCCGGAAAGAAGAAAGCCGGGCGCAAGGCGCGCGGCTGAAACTTAACGGGGCGTTAATGTCCGGCCCCCTATCCTTCGAAACGGCCGAAACGCGCCCCGCTCGCCCTATTGTGATGCGGAGGCCCTTCGCGCCATGATAGTGATCGCAGAGCAAACGGCGTAGTATCGGCGGCGGTATGGCATTCACGACGCACGCACGCAGACGGAAGGGCATTTCCGGCCTCCTCGCCGCGGGACTCCGTGTCGGCGCCGTGCTGCTCGTCGCCTCGTGCGGCTCGGTCCCCGATGGCGGGTCCGGCGCCGATCTCACCGAAAGCGTCGTCGACACCGCTTTCCGCAACCTCGATTCGCGCTACGTCCACGACGTGGCGATTTCGGATGTTTCCGTGGCCGGGCTCGACGCGGTGACGCGGACGCTGCCGCGCGCGCGCCTCGTCCGCCAGACCGGTACCGTCTCGCTCCTGCAGGACGGCGTACCGGTGATCGAACGGCGCGAGCCCTCGGCCCACGACCACCGCGGCTGGTCGGCGCTGGTGAACGACTTCCTCGCCGAAGGGCGCAATCGCTGGTCCGAGCTCGCCGTGCAGGACCGCGACGAGACGCTTTCCGACTTCTTCCGCGGCGGCCTCTCCGGCCTCGACCGCTACACCCGTTACGAAAGCCCGTCCGAGGCGCGGAACACGCGCGCCCGGCGCGAGGGATTCGGCGGGCTCGGCATCACCATCCGATACGAGAACGGCGCGACCTTCGTCCGCGACGTCTATGCGGGCACCCCGGCCGACAAGGCCGGGCTGATGGTCGGCGACCGCATCACCCATATCGGCGGGCTGGCGCTCGACGGGCTGAGCCAGGCCGAGGTGATCTCCCGGCTCCGAGGACCGGTCCACAGCACCGCCGATCTGACGATCGAGCGCAACGGGGCCCCCGCGCCGCTCCGCATCGCCGTCGTCCGCGCCCATATCGTGCTGCCGACGGTCCTCGCGAGCCGATCGGGCGGCGTGCTCGTCCTCCGTATCACCGGCTTCAACCAGGGCACGGCGCGGAGCCTCGGCAAGGAGCTCGCGACCGCCGAGCGCGAGATGGGACGCGACCTCAAGGGCATCGTCCTCGACCTCAGGTCCAATCCGGGCGGTCTCCTCGACCAGGCGGTCACCGTCTCCGACTTCTTCCTCAACGACGGCCGGATCATCTCGACCAAGGGCCGCCACCGCGCGGCGAACCAGATCTTCGACGCGAGCTGGGGCGAGCGCCTCCGCGAAACGCCGATCGCCCTCCTCGTCAACGGCCGCTCGGCGTCCGCCTCCGAGATCGTCGCCGCCGCGCTCCGCGACCGCGGCCGCGCCGTCGTCATCGGAACCTCGTCATTCGGCAAGGGCAGCGTCCAGACCATCGTCCGGCTGCCCAACGGCGGCGAGCTCACCATGACCTGGGCGCACATGATCGCGCCGTCGGGCTTCTCGCTGCAGGATCACGGCATCATCCCGGCGATCTGCACCGCGGCCTCGGTGCGGAGCACGCCCGAGCTGGTGCGGGCCGTCCGGGAACGCCCGGGCAGCGACGCGGGCGCCGCCTTCGTCGATGTCCTCACCCAGCGCCAGGCGGTCCGGAGCGATCCGGCGAAGGCCCGCCGCGACTGCCCGCCGTCCGCGGACGAACGGCCCGAAGACGCGGAAATCGCCCGCTTTATCCTTGAAAACAAACTCTTATATTCCCGCGCGCTGAACGACGGCGGCCCCGCCATCGCGCTCGGCGGCTGAAGTCACGCAAAACTTGACAGAAACCGCGGAAACGGTCAGTTTCCGCCCCTTCGAACGTGCCGAGATCTGGAGCAAGACGATGGCGAAGACCAATACGATCGTGGTGAAGCTGCTGAGCAGCGCCGACACCGGCTTTTTCTATGTCGCGAAGAAGAACCCGCGGACGCAGACCGAGAAGCTGGAGTTCCGGAAGTACGATCCCGTGGCGCGCAAGCACGTCATGTTCAAGGAAGCCAAGATCAAGTAACCGCCGTTTCCGAACGGTCGAAATGCGAACGCCGCCCATCGGGCGGCGTTTTGTTTTGGCGGGTGTAGCAGGGACGCGGATCAGGCGCGGAGCGCCTCGGGATACTTGGCGGGCGCGACCGGGTCCTCGATGTCGGCGGACATCACGCGATTGCGTCCCGCGTTCTTCGCCCGGTAGAGCGCCTGGTCGGCGCGCTCGAGAAGCTCCTCGAGATGGGCGGCTCCGGCGGTCCCCGTGGCGACGCCGATGCTGACGGTCACGGCGAGCTCTTCGCCCGCCTCCGAGATCGCGAACGGATATTCCTCGACCATCGCCCGGATGCGGTTGGCTGCCGGGAAGGCGGCGCGGGCATCGACGTTCGGCATCAGGACGACGAACTCCTCGCCGCCCAGCCGGATCGCGGTGTCGAAGCCACGGATGCCGCCGAGCACGCGCTTGGCGAGACCGCGCAGGACCTGGTCGCCGGCCGCATGGCCGTGCTCGTCGTTCACCTTCTTGAAGTGGTCGACGTCGAGAACGATGATCGAGACCGGCTTGCCGGAGCCAGCGAGATCGCGGCTCACCTCGGCGAAGTGGGTCTCGAGATAGCGCCGGTTGTAGAGCCCGGTCAGGCTGTCGGTGACGGCCGCGGTCAGGCTCTTCTCGTACTGGCGGCGGAGATTGTCCTCGACCTGCTTGCGGCGGATCTGGGTGCGCGTGCGCGCGGTCAGCTCGTCCTTGTTGACGGGCCGCACGAGATAGTCGTTCACGCCGAGATCGAGCGCCTTGGCGAGCCGCTCTGTATCGCCGTCGTCGAGCATGATCAGCACGGGGCAATGGCGGGTGGCCTCGTTCGACCTGAGCTGCGAGCAGAACCGCAGCACGTCGTCGCCCGCCACACGGTCGTCGGCGAGGATCATGTCGAAGTCGCCGTCCATCGCGCGCGCGGACGCGTCGTCGGTGGAGGTCGAGTGGACGACCGAATAGCCGTCGCTCTCTAGCGTCTCGACGATGCGGTGCGAGGGCCCGTAATCGTCGGCGACGAGCAGAACCTGCCGCGTGCCCGCCTCGGAAAGCTCCGCGAGCGCGGATCCGAGGCCGAACTGCGTGAAGGTGGATTCGCGGGCCCGCCATTCGTCGAGGGCGCGCTTGAGCCGGACGAGCGACCGGATGCGCGCGAACAGCGCGAGATCATTGACCGGCTTCGTCAGGAAGTCGTCGGCGCCGGCCTCGAGGCCGCGCACGCGGTCGGCCACTTCGCTGAGCGCGGTGACCATGACGACCGGGATATGACCGGTCGCCGGGTTCTCCTTGATGCGGCGGCAGACTTCGAAGCCGTCCATGCCGGGCATCATGAAGTCGAGGAGGACGATGTCGGGCATCGACGTTCCGACGATCTCGAGCGCGGACGCGCCGTCGTTGGCGGTCAGTACCTCGTAGTATTCTACGAGGAGCTTGGCCTCCAGCAGGCGGACGTTCGCGGCGATGTCGTCAACGACAAGAACCCGTGCGGACATAGGCTTCCCCCGTTAGCCCAGGACTTTCTGAATGGTGTCGAGGAAGCTGTTCACGGAGATCGGCTTTGCGATATAGGCCTCGCAGCCGCCGCTCCGGATCTTTTCCTCGTCGCCCTTCATCGCGAACGCGGTCACGGCGATCACCGGGATCGTCTTGAGCTCGTCGTCCGCCTTGATCCACTTGGTCACCTCAAGCCCCGAAACCTCGGGAAGCTGGATGTCCATCAATATCAGATCGGGCCTGTGCGTCCGCGCCAGTTCCAGCGCCTCGCGCCCGTCCTTGGTCTGCAACGTCGTATAGCCATGGACCTCCAGGAGGTCATGGAAGAGCTTCATGTTCAGCTCGTTGTCTTCGACGATAAGTATCTTCTTTCCGCTCATCTCTACCCCATTATGCCCTGCGGCGCCCGGCACTCACCCGCCGGGATTCCCACAGTTCGCTACCCTCTTTGATCCCCGACAAGTACGCACCTTTTATGAATTTTCTGCCGGCCTTGCGGCGGCACCGATCGACCGGCCCGAGGATGATCCCAGTTAATCGTTAACATTTGGTAATCTTTCGCGTTATCGAGGGCCAGTCAAAACCATTAAATTCTGGATTTCTCCGGGAAATCGACGCCTCTCCCGGGACCCGTCCGAAAAGCATGCAGGAATGCGTATAGGAATCGACCTCGGCGGAACCAAGATCGAAGGGATCGCCATCGACCGGGACGGCACCGTCCTGTTCCGCGACCGACGACCCACGCCCGCGGGAGATTATGCGGGCACGCTCGATGCCGTGGCGGCGCTCGTCGCCCGCATCGAGGGGGAAACGGGCCGGCGCGGCACCATCGGCATCGGCATGCCGGGGGCGCTGTCTGTGGAGACGGGCCTCGTCAAGAACGCCAATTCGACCTGCCTCATCGGCCACCCGCTCCGGGAGGACCTTTCTGCGCGCCTCGGGCGCGCCGTCCGGCTCGCGAACGATGCCGACTGCTTCGCCCTGTCGGAGGCGACGGACGGCGCCGGCGCGGGGGCGGCGACGGTGTTCGGCGCAATCCTCGGGACCGGCGTCGGCGGGGGCATCGTCGTCGGGGGAAGGCTCGTCAGCGGCCCCAACGCCATCGCCGGGGAATGGGGCCACAATCCCCTGCCCTGGCCCGCGGACAACGAGCGACCGGGGCCGCCCTGCTACTGCGGCAAGCGGGGCTGCATCGAGACGTTCCTTTCGGGTCCGGGGCTTTCCGCGGATCATGCCCGCGCGGGCGGCGTCACGCTGTCCGCGGCGGAAATCGCGGCTTCCGCGGCGGGCGGCGATGCGGCGGCCGAAGCATCGCTCGCGCGTTATGAGGACAGGCTCGCCCGCGCGCTCTCGGTCCTCGTCAACATTCTCGATCCCGAGGTCATCGTCCTCGGCGGCGGGCTAAGCAACGTCGCGCGCCTCTACTCCAATCTTCCCGCGCTCATGCGGCGCTATGTCTTCTCCGACAGCGTGCGGACGCGCATCTTGCCGCCCGTTCATGGAGATTCCAGCGGCGTGCGCGGCGCGGCGTGGCTCTGGGGAGACGGCGAAAGCGCCGCCTAGCGGCAGGCCGGCTGGGCGCCGACCGCGAGCTTGGTCAGCTGAGCGCGGATCCGGAAGTCGCCGAAATCCATGTCGAGCCACTCGGAAATCCCGTTTTCGTGGAGTTTGATGCCCATCTCGGTCTCGGGCTCGGCCTCGTCGCCGCCGGTGAAGAAGGCGAGCCGGACCGGCCACGCCCTGGTTCGCGCGATGCCTTCGAAGCCGCCGGCAGCGTCCGAGCCGGGTGCGATCGGACGGCCGACGACGGCGTTGACGAGCTGCGCCCCGTCGTCGGTGAAGCCGTCGAACACCTTGGCCGCAACGATCGCCGGCGCATCCGCCGCCGCATCGAGAACCTTCTCGGTGTGCTTCGCCGGAAACAGGACGTCCGCCGGAAGCGCGATCTCCTTCTTCTCGGGCGCAGAGAAGAAGACCCGGTTTCCGCCATCCGCCCGGTGGGCGTGGCCCTCGATATGCGTCTGCGCGCGGTCGTCGAACAGGGTGCGGACGGTGAAGCTGTAGTCCTTGCCGGTCTCCGCCTCCCAGGTCGACGCCGTCATGGTGATGCGGATGCCGTCGCCCGTGGTGTAGGCGACATTGAAGACGGTCTTGTGGTTCATGGTCCAGCCGCCGCAGTCGCGCTCCCACTGGATCAGCATGTCGCCGGTCACGTTCTCGATGTTGCTGCCGCTCCGCGCCGACAGGAGCTTCACCGCATAGTGCGCGCTGTGCGGCGCCAGGACCGCGGCGGCCGCGGGGCCGGCAGCCGGCGCGGCGGACAGCGCCGAAGCCAGCAGTACGGCGGCAATACACGCCCGCCCGGGCAGGATTTGCCGGGCAGAACAGGCCAGATGTCGGGTTCCGCGCCGCCGGAGCATCGCCAACATGTTGAAATCGTTCCCTTTCGAATTGGCACGCATCTTGCAGCTAGCGTCAGCGGAAAGTTGCGTCAGCAGTATATGGTGTAGAGATGATCCTTATGGAACAGGTTTCGGCGTCCCTCACCGCCAACGATCCCGAACTGATGGGATTGATCGGCGTGATCGCGTCGCGTCTCCTCGAGAACATGCCCGAAGGGCAGGACGGGACCGACGGGCGGAAGGACGCCCTTCTCGAACGCGCGCTGATGTACGCGGCGCAGGCCGAGCAGCAGATCGCCTCGCAGAACGAACGGATCGAATATCTCCAGAGCCTGTCCTTCACGGACGAGCTGACCGGCCTGTTCAACCGCCGCGGCTTCATGGAGCAGCTGCGCCGCACGCTGGCGAGCGCGCGCCGCAACGGGCACTCGGGCGTCCTCGCGTACTGCGACCTCGACAATTTCAAGTTCGTCAACGACACCTACGGGCACAGCGCCGGCGACGCGGTCCTCCGCCACGTCGCGGAGGTCGCGACCCAGTCGGTGCGCGAGATGGACATCGTCGCACGCCTCGGCGGCGACGAGTTCGCCCTCCTCCTCGTCCAGACCAAGTGGAACGACGGCGCGCGCCGCGCCCAGTCGATCCGCTGGGCGATCGAGTCGGCGCCGGTCAGGTTCGGCAAGCACGAGATTCCGGTGGAAGTCAGCGTCGGCCTGGAGCCCTACGGCCCCGAGGACACGCGCGACGAGCTGGTCCGCCGCGCCGACATGGCAATGTATTACGTCAAGCGCAGCAAGAAGGGCCCGATGGGCCGCGCCGCCGCCGAATAGGCGGCACGCCTTCTTCCGTCAGTCCTTCTTCGCAGGCGGCAGCGCGATCCGGAGCGACAGCTCGCGCAGCCGGTCGTCGGTGACCGACGCGGGCGCGTTCATCATCAGGTCCTGCGCCTGCTGGTTCATCGGGAACACGATGACCTCGCGGATGTTCGGCTCGTCCGCCAGCATCATCACGATGCGGTCAATGCCGGGCGCCGAGCCGCCGTGCGGCGGCGCGCCGAACTTGAGCGCGTTCAGCATCCCCGCGAACCGCGTCTCGACCTCCTCCTTCGGATAGCCGGCGATCTCGAACGCCTTGTACATGATCTCGGGCCGGTGGTTCCGGATCGCGCCGCTCGACAGCTCGATGCCGTTGCAGACGATGTCGTACTGGTAGGCCTTCACCTCCAGCGGGTCCTTCGTCTCGAGCGCCTCGAGCTCGCCCTGCGGCATCGAGAACGGGTTGTGGCTGAATTCGATCTTCCCGGTCTTCTCGTCGAGCTCGTACATCGGGTAGTCGACGATCCAGCAGAACTCGAAGCGGCCCTGCTTGACGAGGCCGAGCTCCTCGCCGATGCGGGTCCGCGCGAGACCGGCGAACTTCGCCGCCGCCATCTTCTCGTTGCAGGCGAAGAAGACGGCATCGCCGTCCTTCGCGCCAGTCGCCTCGCGAAGCTTGGCCTGGCGGTCGGCGTCGAGGAACTTGGCGATCGGGCCCTTGCCCTCGCCGCCCTCGAAAATCACGTAGCCGAGGCCGCCCGCGCCGGATTCGCGCGCCCAGTCGTTGAGCTTGTCGAAGAAGCTCCGGGGCTGCGACGCCGCGCCGGGGCCCGGAATCGCGCGCACGACCGCGCCCTTCTCGATCTGGCCCGAGAAGATCTTGAAGTCGGTGCCGCGCCAGATCTCGGTGACGTCGACGATCTCGATCGGGTTGCGCAGGTCGGGCTTGTCGTTGCCGTACTTCAGCATCGAGTCGTCGTAGCTGATGCGCGGGAACGGCGCGGGCGAAACCTCGCGCCCGTTCGCGAATTCCTGGAACACGCCCTCTAGCACGGGCTCGATCGCGGCGAACACGTCGTCCTGGGTGACGAACGCCATCTCGAAATCGAGCTGGTAGAACTCGCCCGGCGACCGGTCGGCGCGCGCGTCCTCGTCGCGGAAGCACGGCGCGATCTGGAAGTAGCGGTCGAAGCCCGCGACCATCAGGAGCTGCTTGAACTGCTGCGGCGCTTGCGGCAGCGCGTAGAACTGGCCCGGATGCAGGCGGCTCGGCACGAGGAAGTCGCGCGCGCCCTCGGGCGAGGTCGACGTCAGGATCGGCGTCTGGAACTCCATGAAGCCCTGCTCGATCATGCGCCGGCGGATGCTCGAGATCACCGCGCTCCTGAGCACGATGTTCTTGTGCACCTTCTCGCGCCGCAGATCGAGGAAGCGGTAGCGAAGCCGCACCTCCTCGCCGTAGTCGCGGTCGCTGTTGACCTCGAGCGGCAGTGGCTCGGTCGAGCCGAGAATCTCGCACGACTTGATGCGGATCTCGACGTCGCCGGTCGGAAGATCGGGATTCTTCGTGTCGCCGGCGCGGACCGCGACGGGGCCGCTGACCGAGATTACGGTCTCCAGACGGAGCGATTCGACGAGCGGGAACACCTCCGAATCGTTCTCGATCACGCACTGCATGATGCCGTAATGGTCGCGCAGGTCGACGAACAGCAGATTGCCGTGGTCGCGCTTGCGGTGCACCCAGCCCGAGATGCGCACGTCCTGGCCCGCGTGCTCGGCACGGAGTTCGCCGCATTTGTGTGTGCGATAGGGATGCATGGCCGGACCTTCGATCGGATGGGATTGCGCCTTCCGGCCGCCCGAAAGCCGCCGGTCGGTGCGGTTTGTATAGGGATCGCGGGCACGCTTCAAGTTGTGCGGGAATCCGTGTATGAACTCGCCATGTCCCTGATCACCGATACGGCGGCGCTCGCGGCATTCTGCGGACGGGCAGCGGCGTTCCCTTACATTACGGTCGACACGGAGTTCATCCGCGAAAAGACCTATTGGCCGGAGCTTTGCCTGGTGCAGGTGGGCACGCCGGACGAGGCCGTGGCCATCGATTCCCTGGCCGAGGGCATGGATCTCGGCCCGCTTTTCGAGCTTCTGGCCAACGAGGCCGTTCTCAAGGTGTTCCACGCCGCCCGGCAGGACGTCGAAATCTTCGTTTACCTGTCGCGCAAGGTCCCGCACCCGATCTTCGATACCCAGGTCGCCGCCATGGTCTGCGGTTACGGCGATTCGGTCGGTTACGAACGGCTGGTCCGCGACATCGCCCGCCAGTCGATCGACAAGACGATGCGCTTCACGGACTGGTCGAAGCGGCCCTTGGGCAAGAAACAGCTCGAATACGCGCTCGGCGACGTCACCCACCTCCGCAAGATCTACGACCGGCTGTCGCGGCAGCTCGACAGCTCGGACCGCGCGAGCTGGCTCAGCGAGGAAATGGCCATCCTGACCGATCCGGGCACCTACCTGATCGACCCGGAGAACGCCTGGAAGCGCCTCAAGACGCGGAGCCGGAAGCCCAAATACCTCGCCATGGTGCGCGGCCTCGCGGCCTGGCGCGAGCAGACGGCGCAGTCGAACAACGTGCCGCGCAACCGCGTGCTGCGCGACGAGGCGCTGACCGAGATCGCCGCCCATGCGCCGAAGAGCGCGGACGAGCTGCTGTCGCTCCGCAGCGTTTCGCGCGAGCGCATCGGCCGCGACCGCGCCGCCGATATCATCCAGGTGCTCGACGAGGTGCGCGGGCTCAAGCCGTCCGACTACCCCGAACCGCCCAAGGAAGGCGCCGACACCACGGACAACGGTCCCTCCGTCGAGCTCCTCAAAGTGCTCCTGAAGCTTCGCTGCGACACCCACAAGGTCGCCCAGAAGCTGATCGCGTCCTCCAGCGACATCGAGGAGATCGCGGCCGACGACAACGCCGACGTGCCCGCCCTCCACGGCTGGCGCCGCGAGGTCTTCGGCGAGGATGCGCTCCGCCTCAAGCGCGGCGAGATCGCGCTCACCGCCGAGGGCACCAAGATCAAGGTCATCGACATCCCGCGCTGACCGGCGCCCCGCCCGCGAAAATCCGACGTTTCATTTACATCCGGCCGCCTTCGTGCATAATTACGCATAATACTGAGTAATTACGGGCGGAGGAAACGGATGACATCGTCGGAAGCGTTCCGTGTCGTCGTGCTCGGCGGCGGCTATGCCGGCCTCACCGCGGCGGCCCGCATCGGCGAGGCCGGAACGGCGACGTCGCTCACCCTGGTCGACGCCAAGACCGAGTTCGTCGAGCGCATCCGCCTCCACGAGATCGCCGCGGGCACAGAACCGCGCGCTCTTCCTTATGCCCCGTTCCTGGCGGAACGCGGCGGTTGCTTCCTTCAGGGGCGGGCCGTCGCCATCGATCCGGAGGCTCGGACGGTCTCGGTCGACGGAGCGGACGGCGCCCCGCACACCCTGCCCTACGACGTCCTTGTCTACGCCCCGGGCAGCCGGACGGTGCGCGACGCCGTGCCGGGCGCGGCGGAACATGCCGCGGCACTCGACGACGTGGCGGGATCGCGCGCCCTCGGCGCCGCGCTCGGACCGGGGCGGACGGTGCTGATCGTCGGCGGCGGACTGACCGCCATCGAAGCGGCCTGCGAATTCGGCGAGCGCATTCCGGGACTCCGCATCGTGCTCGCGCCCGGCCGCGCCTTCGCGCCGTCCGTTGAAGTGGGGGGGCTTTCGCAAGCCGGGTTCCGCCATGTCGAGGCGACCCTCGCCCGGCTCGGCGTCGAGGTGCGGTCGGGGGCCCGCGTCACCGGCCTTCGCGAGGGCGCGGCGACGCTCGAGGACGGAACGGAGATCGCCTTCGATGCCTGCCTGTGGGCGGCGGGTTTCGAGGTTCCCTCGCTCGCCCGGGACGCCGGGATCGCGGTGAACGAACGCGGCGAGGTGCTGACGGATCCCCAATTGCGGTCCGTGAGCCATCCCGAAATCGTCGCGGTGGGCGACGCCGCGCACGTGATCGCCGCCCCCGGCGGCAAGTGCCGGATGAGCTGCGCCGCCGGACGCCCGATGGGCGAGCTTGCCGCCAGGACGGTGGCGGGGCTCGCCGGCGGCGGCGCGCACGATCCCTTCCGCTTCTCCTATGCCTTCCGCTGCGTCAGCCTCGGGCGCGACGACGGGCTGATCCAGTTCGTCGACGGCATGGACCGGCCGGTCGAGCAGGTCTGGACAGGCGCGCGCGCGGCCCGCTGGAAGGAATATATCTGCCGTCGGACGCTCGCCGGCATCGGCCTCGATACGACGGTCGGCGCGCCGCCCGATACGCCGCCTCAGATCTCCTGACCGCGCGCGGCGAGAACGTCGCGGGCGAGCGGCAGGGTGACCGCCCGCTTCGCCGATAGAGACGCCGCATCGAGCGCCGCGACGAGGCTGCGGGCTTCCGCGAACGAGCGTTCCATCCGCGTGACGAGAAACGAGAGCACCTCGGGAGCGACCGAAAGCTGGCGGTCGGAGAACATCTTCGCCATGACGGCGGCGATGAGCGGCTCGTCCGGCGCCTGGATGCGGACGTTGGGCGCCGCGCTCAGCCGGGACACGAGATCGCGGAGCCGACCGGCCCAGCGCGCAGGCGGCACATCCGCCGTGAACAGGATATGCCCGCCCGCCGAATTGAGCGCGTTATAGAGATGGAACAGCGCCTCGTCGTCCGTCCGCCGGTCGACGTCGTCGACGAGGACGGCGGGACCGGGCGCGCCGATCTCGCCGGCAAACACCTCAGCACCGGTGCGCGCGCGCCAGACCTGGGCGAGATGGGTCTTGCCGCTGCCCGGCGGACCGACCAGGACGACCGCGGGCCCCGGCCAGTCGGGCCACAGGTCGATCCACCGCACCGCCTCCGCGTTCGACGGCGAGACGAGGAAGTCCTCGCGCCCCATCGCCGGCCGGTGATGCAGGTCGAGCGGAAGCTGTGCGCCGCGCCCGGTCACGGCGCCTCAGGCGGGCCGCCGGCATCGAGACCGGCCATCTCGCACGTCCACGAGACGATGTAGCTCGCACCCGAAATCGCGGTCGTCGCCGCGACGACATAGACCATCGCGGGCAGGAACCAGCCGGTATCGATGCGAAGCCCGAGCTCGGCGAGCACCACCGCGGCGAAGGCGATCTGGGTCGCGGTGTTGATCTTGCTGACGATCAGGGGACGCATCCGCACTTCGAGGCGGAACAGGAACAGGAGCGAGACGCCGCCGACGATCATGATGTCGCGGAAGACGACGAGGACGACGAGCCAGTGCGGGACGATTTCCTGGAGCCCGAGCGTGACGTAGACGCCGACGAGAAGGCCCTTGTCGGCCAGCGGGTCGAGCACCGCGCCAAGCTGGGTGACGCGGTCGAACCGCTTGGCGATGTAGCCGTCGATTGCATCCGAGATGCCGGCGGCGAGAAACAGCACGAATGCGCCGAAATACGCGTGCTGCATGATCAGGTACACAGCCACCGGAACCGACAGGAGCCGGCCGAGCGTGATGCAGTTCGGGAGGTTCACCGCGCCCCGCCGTCACCCTGCGGCGCGGCGCCTTCGCCCGCGCTTTCGCCCGCATCGTCGCCGGCCTCGCGGAGAATCCAGTTCACCGCGCCCTGCTCCAGGACGAGATCCTTCTGGGCGAGCGCGACACGAAGCTGTTCGGCGTCGCCGTAGTAAGAGAGGCGCACCACGATGCGGTCCCGCGACGCGGAGACCATCTGCGACTGGCGCAGCGCCGCGACCTCGCGGATACGCGACCGCACCGACACCCAGCTGCGAAGGTCTTTCACGGCAAGCACGGCGATCAGCTCGCCCTGCCGGTCGAAGCGGAGCAGGTTCTCGTTCTTCCAGTCTTCCTCGATCTCCACGGCGAGCGAGCGCGCCGCGCGCGCGCACACGGCCTCCACCGTTTCGCCGTCCTCGAGCAGGAAGCTCCGGACAGCCGTCCGGTCGCCGAGCGCGCGGCCCGAGCGGCTGGTCGCGACCGAGAGCGCACGCCGGCCAGTACCGGGATCGATCACGAACGCCGCGCGGGCGACGATCGCGCCGCTGACCCCGTAACGCTCCGAGATCTTCTGCAGGGGCGCTTCCTCGCCGCGTGCGGCCTGCTCGGCGCTGATGTCTCGGATATCCGCGAGATCGCCCGCCGGTACGCGGAGCGGCACGAGCCCGTCGGGCGGGGGCAGGCGCTTCCACGCCGCAAGCCAGGGGTTTGGGTCGTCCCACAGGGCGAGCGCGCCGACCTCGCTGTAGACCGGCAGGACGAGGGCGGGTTTCGAGCGCGTTTCCGCGACGGCGACACCCTGGACGCGCAGGAACTCGCGCACTTCGTTGCGCCGGAACTGGAAGGTAAGGCGGGCAAGGTAACGGACGTCCGAGGTCTTTTCCTCGTCGATCCCGAACGACAGCACCAGCGGCGCGATCGCCGCGGTATCGAGCGCCGGGAGCGCGCCCCGCCGGTCGCGCGGAACGATGCGGTCGAGGAGCCGCCCGAAGGCGGCGACGTGGCCTGCAGCCAGCGCCTGTTCCCGGGCGGCGGCGGCGGTATCGGCGGTGCGGTCTACGGCGACCCCGGAAACGGTATAGACGCTCCCGGACTGTTGCGCCGCCGCCGGGCCGGCGCCGGCCAGGGCCGGCGCCTGAAAGACGAGGGCAAGGAGAATCAGTCGCCAGATTCGCGCGACGGCGTTCAAAAATACGCCGCCAGCCTGTATCCTGCGGTCTGCTAAAACTGCGCGCTCGTCCATGGGCGCCATTCTACCATTTCCAACCGAGGCGACGCAGTCATTAACGGTCCCAGCTACAAAGATTCGGGCGTCGATATCGACGCCGGCGACGCGCTCGTAGAGCGCATAAAGCCGCTTGCGGCCTCGACGCTCCGCACCGGCGCGATGGGCGGCCTCGGCGGCTTCGGTGGCCTGTTCGATCCCCGCGCGGCCGGCTACAAGGACCCGATCCTCGTCGCCGCGACCGACGGCGTCGGCACCAAGCTCCGCATCGCCATCGACACCGGCATTCACGACACGGTCGGCATCGACCTCGTCGCCATGTGCGTCAACGACCTCGTCGTCCAGGGAGCAGAGCCCCTTCTGTTCCTCGATTACTTCGCGACCGGCCATCTCGAGACGGATGCCGCCGCCGGGGTGATCGCGGGCATCGCCGAGGGCTGCCGCCAGGCGGGCTGCGTGCTGATCGGCGGCGAGACGGCGGAGATGCCCGGCATGTACGCCGCGGGCGACTACGACCTCGCCGGCTTCGCGGTCGGCGCGGCGGAGCGCGGCACGCTGTTGCCGCGGGATGACATTCGCGCTGGAGACGCGGTGATCGGCATCGCGTCGTCCGGCGTCCACTCGAACGGCTTTTCGCTGGTGCGTCATGCGCTCACGGGCGCAGGGGTCGGGTACCACGACCCGGCGCCGTTCGCGGCCGGGAAGAGCTGGGGCGAGGTGCTGCTGGCGCCGACGCGGATCTACGTGCGGTCCTGCCTCGATCTCTACCGCGCGAACATGGCCAAGGGCTTCGCCCACATCACGGGCGGCGGCCTCGTCGACAACATCCCGCGCATCCTGCCCGACGGCGTCGGCGTGCGGCTCGACGCGGCGACGTGGCCGCTGCCGCCGGTCTTCTCCTGGCTCCATCACGATGCCCGTATTCCGCTTCCCGAGATGGTTCGCACCTTCAACTGCGGCATCGGCATGGTCGCGGTCGTCGAGCCGGACCATGCGGAGGCCGCGATCTCCCGGCTCGAAGCCGCGGGAGAGACCGCGTTCCGCATCGGCGAGGCGGTCGCCGCCGGAACCGGGCCGCAGGTCGTTATCGACGGGCTGGAAGCGGCATGGCGCGCCTGAAGACCGCCGTCCTCGTCTCGGGGCGCGGCAGCAATCTCCAGGCGCTGATCGACGCCTCGCTCGCCCCCTCCTATCCGGCCGAAATCGTCCGCGTGATCTCGAACGTTCCGGGCGCGCACGGTCTTGAGCGTGCCGCGGCGGCGGGCATCCCGACGGCGACGATCGACCACCGAAAATTCGACGGCCGGCCCGCCTTCGAGGATGCGCTTCATGCCGAAATCGTCTCGGCCGGGGCCGAACTCGTCTGCCTCGCGGGCTTCATGCGCCTCCTGACCAAGGGCTTCGTCGACCGCTGGCACGACCGGCTGGTCAATATCCACCCATCGCTGCTGCCGTCCTACAAGGGCCTCCACTCGCACGAGCGCGCGTTGGCCGACGGGGTGCGCTTCACCGGCTGCACCGTGCATTTCGTGCGCGCCGAGATGGACGCCGGGCCGATCATCGTCCAGGCGGCAGTTCCGGTGCAGGGCGGCGACGATGCAGACACGCTCGCCGCCCGCGTCCTCCAGGCGGAGCACGCCTGCTATCCCCTTGCCGTCCGGCTGATCGCCGAGGGCCGGGTGACGATCGAGGCAGAGACGGTCCGCGTCCGGGATGCGGGCGTGCCCGACGGATTCCAGGTCAATCCGTCGCGGTGAGAGATGCGCGGCGGGCTTTGCGCTGCCGCGATCCCGCGCTATACAGAACAGGTCGCTTCGACGTTCGGCAGATTGCTAGGGAAGAAAGCTCCGATGACTCTCAATATTCAGGAAGAGATCGTCCGCCACCAGAAGGGGTGGGAAGGTTTCGCGAAGTTCACCTTTTTCGGCACCGTGACGGTGATCGTCATCGTCGGGCTGATGGCGCTGACCCTGCTGTAGGCGGGTACCGGAACGCATTCCCGGAAATGCCGAACGGGCGGGTCTTGGACCCGCCCGTTCCGATTCCTGGTCCTGCCGCACGGGGCGGCCATTGTTACTTGCCGCCGCGAAGCGGCCATTGTTACTTGCCGCCGCGAAGCGGCCATTGTTACTTGCCGCCGCGAAGCGGCGGGGTCGTCAGCCGACGATATCGATACCGCGGAAAAAGAAGGCGATTTCCTGAGCTGCAGTCTCGGGCGCGTCCGAGCCGTGGACCGAGTTCGCCTCGACCGATTCTCCGAAATCGCGGCGGATGGTGCCGGCCTCGGCGTTCGCCGGATTGGTGGCGCCCATGACCGCGCGGTTCTTCGCGACCGCATCCTCGCCCTCGAGGACCTGGACGACGACCGGGCCGGAGGTCATGAACGAGCAGAGATCGCCGAAAAACGCGCGCTCCTTGTGGACGGCGTAGAACTGCTCCGCCTGCTCCTGCGTCAGCCGGATGCGGCGCTGGGCGATGACGCGGAGCCCCGCCTCTTCGAGGCGCGCGACGATGGCACCGGTGATATTGCGGCGCGTGGCGTCGGGTTTGATGATCGAAAGCGTGCGTTGGATCGCCATGGCGGCAAAGGCTCCTGTTCGTGAAATCGCGCGGCTTATAGACGTTTCGCTCGCCCGCGGCAACCCGCAAGGACGCGGCCGACGGCTGCCGAATCCCGATCATGGAACCTGAAACCCGCCGGATTTGGGGAGGAGCCGCCCGGACTGCGCCTCAGCCCTGCTTTTCCCAGCCGCCGCGCGCCGTCTGCTGCCAGTAGGTCAGGCTGTGCCCGGCCGCCTTGTACGCCGACCACCGCCGGCGCGCCGCCGAAACCGCCTCCTCGTCGCGCCCGTCGAACATGTCGAAGCAGCGCTTGTAGGCCGCGAGGTCACCCGCCTCGGCGCCGTCCGTCAGCACGACGAACTCGGCGCCGTTCGGGTTCTCGTCGTCGGGTGTGATCCAGACCGGCTGGTCGGGCGCCCGACCGTCGCGCGCGGTGCCGTGCGGCAGGAAGGATTCCTTGTCGTAGGTCCAGAGCGCGCCGCAGAGCGATTCGGCCCGCTCCGATGAGCCCGTCCGGATCACCGCGCGCGCGCCGCTCTCCAGCACCTTCTCGATCAGCTTCGGGAGGGCGCGTTCGAGCGGCGTGTGCAGTAGATGGTAGAAGTTGACGTCGGTCATCTTCCCCCCTGGATTTTCAGTCGGGTCAGCTCTCGTAGTGCTTCGCGACGAGGTCGTCGAGCAGGCGGACGCCAAACGCGGTGCCGCCCTTCGGCACGGTCGGCTTGTCGGCGCTCGACCACGTGACGCCCGCGATGTCGAGATGCACCCACTTCACCCCATCCTTGATGAAGCGCTGCAGGAACTGGGCCGCGGTGATCGATCCGCCCCAGCGCCCTCCGATGTTCTTCATGTCGGCGATATCGGAGTTGATCAGCTTGTCGTAGGCATCGCCGAGCGGCATGCGCCAGACCGTCTCGCCGACCGCCTTGCCCGACGCGGTGAGGCGGTCGCAGATCTCGTCGTCGTTGGCGAACATGCCGGCGTGCTCGTTGCCGAGCGAGACGATGATCGCACCTGTCAGTGTCGCGAGGTCGATCAGCGTATGCGGCTTGAAGCGGTCCTGACAGTACCACATGGCGTCGCCGAGGACGAGCCGGCCCTCGGCGTCGGTGTTGATCACCTCGACGGTCTGGCCCGACATCGTCGTGACCACGTCGCCCGGGCGCTGTGCGGTGCCCGACGGCATGTTCTCGACGAGCCCGACGATGCCGACGGCATTGACTTTGGCCTTGCGGCCGGCAAGCGCCTTCATCAGGCCGATCACCACGCCGGCGCCGCCCATGTCCCACTTCATGTCTTCCATGCTTGCGGCCGGCTTGATCGAAATGCCGCCGGTATCGAAGGTCACGCCCTTGCCGCAGAACGCGATCGGCGCCTTGTTCTTGGCCTTCGGCGCGCCGTCCCAGCGCATGACGACGAGCCGCGGCGGATTGGCCGAGCCCTGGGCGACGCCGAGGAGCGCGCCCATGTTGAGCTTCGCCATCTGCTTCTCGTCGAGGGCCTGCACCTTGACGCCGAGCTTCGCCAGCGACTTCGCCTGGGCGGCGAGGCTCACCGGGTAGATCACGTTGGCGGGCTCGGACACGAGATCGCGCGTGAAGAATACGCCGGCCGCGACCTTGTCGTAGGTCGAGAACTGCTTCTTCGCGTCGGCCGAATCGCGCGAGCCGAAGGTGATCGACGTGAGGCTCGGCTTCGCGTCCGCCTTTTCCTTCGTGCGGTACTTGTCGAAGCGATAGGAGCCGAGGAGCGCGCCGTAGGCGGCGCGTGCCGAAATCTGCGCGACGCTGAGCTTCGAGCCCGCGACCGGATCGACGGCGACGACCGCCGACTTGTCGCCGCCGCTACAGACGGACTTGTATCCGTTGCCGCCGAACGCCTCGGCGCCGAGCTCGTCGAACCGCTCGGCCTCGCCGAGGCCCATCAAAACGATGCGGCTGGCGGCAACGCCCGCGGGCGCCATCACCGTCAGCGACTGGCCCTTCTCTCCCCGGAAGCGGCTCGCCTCCATCGCCCGCGCGAGCGCTCCGCCGGTCGCCTTGTCGAGGCGCTCGGCGGTGGCCAGCAGCTTGCGGCCGGAGAGCACGCCGACAACGATCGGTCCGCTGCGCGGGAGGTTGAGAGAGGCAAAATTGATCTTCATGACATCACTCCGGAAGGATATCGCCGAGGGGGCGCGCAATGGCCGCCGCCGGGCGGCCGCACGGGAAAAGTGGAAGGTTCCATCGGGTAATATAGCAAAAGCGATGGGGGTTGCCGCAATTTCAGGGATTCGGCGAAGGTGCGTTGGCCGCAGCGGCGGCCGTTGTTAAACTCGCGGCGCAATTCCTCCCGGCGACGATGCTGACCTATCTCTCTTATTTCACCCCCGCGGCCGGACAGGCCGTCGCGCTAGTCGCCGTCCTCGCCGTCGTTGCGGGTCTCGCGGCCATCGGCGCTGCGGTCGGCGGACGCACCCGCATCGTCGAGACCGATATCGTCGCCGGATGGGCGGTGGCCAGTCTCGCTTTCGTCGTCATGGGCGGCCTGCTCCGCCTTTCGTTCACGCCGATCGCGGTCGCGCTCAGCGCCGCCGCAGCGATCGCCTCGACCCGGCTTCTGACCCGCCGGACCTCGCCGGTCGCCGGCGATCTCGCACGCATGGCCGCCCTTACCGCGCCGGCGATCTGGCTTGCCGGGTGCATGGTGATTTCGCAATGGGACGAGCTGACCCAATGGATCCCGAACGCGCGCTACATCTTCGTGCACGACGTCTTCCCCGGGCACGGCCGCCCGCCGTCGACGTCGGTGTTTCCTGCGTATCCCCACGGCCTCGCCTACGTCATCTATCTCGCGAGCCGCATCACCGGCCACCTCGTCGAGAACGCTTCGGCGGTATTCTCGATCGTGCTTCTCGCCTGCCTCGGCATTTCGGTCGGCCGTGTGATCCGCATGGCGGCGACGCCCCCGGCCGGGGAGGCGCGGCTGCCGATGGGAATCGCCGCGACGCCGGAAAATAAGATCGGCTGGACCTGCTGCGCGATCGGCGCCATCGCGGTTACCGCGCTCAACCCGACCTTCGTGCCGAAGATCGTCTTCACCGGTTACGCCGATGCCCCGACCATGTCTCTGGTCGGCATGCTTTGCGTCCTGATGTGGATGGCATCGAACGTGCTCGCCGGAGAAGACGGGTCTTTCACCCTCCGGACGCTCGCAATATCGGTCGGCTTCACGGGCATGGCCCTGGTTTCGGTCAAGCAGGTCAACCTCGTGCTGTTCCTGCTGATCGTCATCGGTACCGCGATCGTGGCCCTGCGCGACCCGCGCATCCACTTCGCCGCCTTCCTCCGCGTCCTGCCGGCGATGGCGCTTCCGGCGATCGCGATGTACGCGCTCTGGCGTCTTCATCTCACGGTCAACGACGTCAGCGGCGAGTTCTCGATCACCCCTTATGCGGAATGGCTGATCGACGACATATGGACGATCTTCTCGCGCATGCTGCTCATCGCCTCCAAGAAGGGCGGTTATTTCATCACCATGCTGATCGCGTGCGGTTTCGCGGTCCGCGCGCTGATCCGCATCCGGACGCCGTTCGACCGCCTCAGTCTCGTCGTCGGAACGGTATTCGCGGGATACACAGCGTTCCTGCTGTTCGCCTATGTCAGCGCGTTCGGATCGGGCGAGGCACTGCGCGCCGCATCCTACTGGCGCTACAACACCCATCTCGGCGGCGCGTGCGTCGTTTTCGGCGCCTACGGGCTGTCTCTTCTCTGGCGCCGATGGTTGGCGGCGCGGATCCCGCAAAGGCTGGGCTGGGCAGCAATCGTCATCGCAGTCGCCATCCCGTTCGTATCGGCAAGCAAGATCCGCTTCGATGCGCGCCCCCAAAAGCTCTACACGCGTACCGTCGCGGAAATCATCGCCGACCGCCTCCCCGCCGGCACGCGCATAGCGATCCTCGACCTGACCGGCGACGGATCGATCGGCATGATCGCGCGTTATGGCCTCAATCGCCGACTTACCGTCGTGGGCGAGATCACCGCGGCGTTCCAGGCGACGCCCGGTCTTGCCTCGAAATATCTCTCCGACAACGAAGCGGAGTACGTCTGGATCCACGTTCCAACCGAAATCGCGGAGCGGACCTTTGCATTGAAGCTGCCGCCGCGCGCGTCGAGCCTGCTCCGGTTGCGCGACGGACGATGGGAGCTCGTCGAGTCCTGGCCTTATCCCGGTTACGAAGACCCCTTCGCACTACCCGATTGAATCTCCCGGGAACCGCTCCCGATCGCACCCCTTAAACAACTGGAATCGCTTGCGATCTTGGTTGTGACAGTGACAGGAGTTGGTTCTATAGTCCGGCAATGGGTCGCATTCAGCTCTATATTTTCAGGCAGCTTTTCTGGTGGACGGTGCTTGTTGCCAGCGGCCTGACTTGCGTCGTCTGGCTAATGCAGTCTCTCCGCTTCGTCGAAATGATCGTCAATCGCGGGCTTTCCGCGACATCTTTCCTGACCTTTACCGTCCTGCTGCTGCCGACGCTGATCTCGCTCCTCGGACCGATCGCACTGTTCGCTTCGGCGGTGTTCATCTACAACAAGATGATCTCCGACAGCGAGATCGTCGTCATGCGCGCCAGCGGAATGAGCCCGGCTCTCATCGCGCGACCGGCCGTGTTGCTCGGCGTCCTGCTGATGCTGTTCGGATTTCTGAATTCGCTTTACCTCGTTCCCGCGAGCTACCGTGAGTTCAAGGACATGCAGCGCGCCTTCCGCAACGAAATTTCGTCGTTGATCCTTCAGGAAGGCATCTTCAACCCGGTGGTGGACGGCATCACCGTTTTCGTCCGCGAGAAGGCGCGAAACGGCGAGCTATTCGGAATCATCATTCACGATGAGAGAATCCCGAACCGTCCCGTTACGATGATGGCAGAGCGGGGTGCGTTGGTCGCCAGCGACAACGGCCCCCGTGTCCTTATGGTCAACGGAAACCGCCAGGAAGTCGCCGACAAGGACGGACGTCTTTCCCTGCTCTACTTCGACCGCTACACGTTCGAGCTCAGCGGGCTGAAACAGGGGGAGATCGGCCTCTGGCGCGAGCCTCGCGAGCGATTCCTCGGAGAGCTCCTTTATCCGATAGCCGAAGCGGAAAACATATACAATTTCCGCAAGCTTCGCATGGAAGGCCTGCAGCGCCTGTCGTCTCCCCTGC
>JAYOEF010000015.1:0-32908 GCA_038106605.1 Alphaproteobacteria bacterium | reverse complement strand
ACCGCGGCGTCGAGGCTCGCGCGGAAATCCCGAATCTCGCTGTCGGAGACCGCGTCCTCGCGCGATGCGCGCGGCGCGGGCCGCGGCTCCTCGCGGGCCGGGGCTGCCGCGGTTTCCTCGGGCGGCGGCGCGGTCTGGGTCCACGTGTGGCCGCACTTCGCGCATTTCACGGTCCGGCCGCGCGGCCCGATCTTGCTCTCGTCGACCGCGTAGCGGGCGCTGCAGGAGGGACAGGAAATGATCATGCGGTACAGATACCCTAACGACACTTCGCTTGTAAGAGGCGGCGAGTCGCAGCGCAAGGGCGCTGCTGCGATGCTGGACGCGTTCCGGGCCCTGTGCGATTCTCCGCCGCGAAAATGGCAGAGAAAACGAACAGCGCCAACGCGGTCGGCGACATCGTCCGCTTCGAGAACGTCGGCATGCGCTATCGGCTGGGCGCCGAGGTGCTGCACGACGTGTCGTTCTCGCTTCCGGCGGGGTCGTTCCACTTCCTAACCGGGCCGAGCGGCGCCGGGAAATCGTCGCTGCTGCGGCTGATGTATCTGGCACACCGCCCGTCGCGCGGCCTGATCTCCATGTTCGGCCGCGACGTCTCGACGATTCCGCGGCGCGAACTCGCCGCGCTCCGCCGCCGCATCGGGGTCGTCTTCCAGGAATTCAAACTGCTCGACCACCTGTCGGCGCTCGACAACGTCGCGCTGCCGCTTCGCATCGCCGGCGCGCGCGAGGGCCAGATCCGCGACCATGTCGCCGAACTGCTGCGCTGGGTCGGGCTCGAAGGCCGGATCGAGGAGCGGCCGAGCACGTTGTCCGGCGGCGAGCAGCAGCGTGTCGCCATTGCCCGCGCGGTCATCGGCCGCCCGCAGATACTGCTTGCCGACGAGCCGACCGGCAACGTCGACCCCGAGATCGCGCTCAGGCTGATGTATCTCCTGGAAGAGCTCAACAAGATCGGCACGACGGTCGTCGTCGCCACCCACAACGAATCGCTGCTCGAGCGCTTCCGCCATCCCTACTTCCACATCGAGGACGGGCTGCTGACGGGCCCGTTCCCGGCGGACGCGCGGAAATGATCGGCCGTGTGACCGACGTTCCGCTGCGGAACGACCCGGCGAGCCGATTCCTGCCGTGGACGGTGGGCCTCCAGGTCCTGCTCGGCACGCTCGCGCTTGCCGCGGCGATGCTGATGGCGACCGTGGGCGACACGTGGCGGAGCAGCCTGTCGGGAACGCTGACCGTGCAGGTGCCGCCGCCAGAGACCGACGCGGGAGGCGCCGCCGAACCGAACGGTCCCCGGATCGATGCGGCGCTCGAACTGCTGCGCAAGACGCCCGGCATCGCGTCGGCGAGCCTGATCCCCGAGAGCCGCGTCGCAGAGATCCTGGAGCCCTGGCTCGGCAGCAAGGTGCTGGCGATCGACCTGCCGCTGCCCGCGCTGATCGACGCGGTGGCCGCGCCCGGCGCCGAGCTCGACATCGCCGCGCTGTCGGCGCGCCTTGCGCAGGCGGTCCCGGGAGCCACGATCGACGACCATGCGGTATGGCTGCGGCGGCTTGCCGATTTCGCGGGCGTCGCCGAGGCGGTCTCGCTCGGCGTCATCCTCGTCATCCTCGCCGCCGCCGTGGTGACGGTCGTCTTCACGACGCGGACCAGCCTCGCGATCCATCGCGACATCGTCGAGGTGCTGCACCTGATTGGCGCGCAGGATTCCTATGTCGCCCGCCAGTTCCAGGTTCACACCTTCCGTCTCGCGCTGTGGGGTGCCGCCGCCGGTTTCGCGCTCGGCGCCGCAGCGGTCGCGGTCGTGCAGTTCTACGGTGGCCGGGTCGGGGCGGGCCTCCTCCCCGATCTCGCCCTGTCACCGGTGCAATGGGCGATCCTTGCGGCCCTGCCTGTCGCGGCGGTTGCGCTCGTCGTCACGACCGTCGGGATCACAGTGATGCGCTCGCTCGGCCGGATGATGTGACGATGCAAAGATTCCCACAGCGCCCGCGGACGGAGGAGGGGTGAGGCCCCTCTCGCCCTTCGGCCCGCCGCGCAGCCGCCGGCGCCGCGGCCTCAAGGCCCTGCTGCTCATCGGCGCGGTGCTGTTCGCCGTATGGGCTGCCGGCTTCTACCGTTTCGCTTCGATGATCCCGGACCGCGGCGCGCCGCCCGAAACCGTCACCGACGGCATCGTCGTGCTGACCGGCGGGGTCGGGCGCGTGCGCGCCGGCCTCGCGCTCTTGGAGCGCGGCGCAGCGAAGAAGCTTTTCGTCTCGGGCGTCTACCACGGGGTCGACGTGCAGGCGCTGCTGCGCGCCGCGCGTCAGGCGCCTGGCAGCGTCGAATGCTGCATCGTCCTCGGCTACGCCGCCGACAGCACCCGCGGCAACGCGATGGAGACCGCCGAGTGGATCCGGAAGGAGGGCTACACCTCGCTCCGCCTCGTGACCGCGAGCTACCACATGCCGCGGAGCCTGTATGAGTTCCGACGCGTGCTGCCGGCGAACGTCGAGATCGTGCCGCACCCGGTCTTCCCGTCCGGCTTCTACGCGAACGACTGGTGGCGCTGGCACGGCTCGGCGCGACTCGCGATCTCGGAATACGACAAGTACCTCCTCGCGCGGCTCTTGGACATTGCCGTGCCCGGTCACGGGCTGGAGACCGCCGAGTGATCGGCGTGCTCAGGTCCGCGACGTTCAACCTGCTGTTCTTCGGCTGGACGGCGATCCTGCTGTTCGCCTACGCGCCGCTCCTTCTCGCATCGCGCGCGACGCTGCTCCGCTGGGTTCGCGCCTGGGTCGGCAGCATGTTCTTCCTCCAGCGCCGCGTGCTCGGCCTCGATTTCGAGTTCCGGGGCATGGAGCGGCTGCCCCACGGGCCCTTCATCGTCGCCTCCGCGCACCAGTCGGCCTGGGAGACGTTGGGTTTCTACGACGCGCTCGACGATCCGGTCTTCGTGCTCAAGAAGGAGCTCTATTCGATCCCCATGTTCGGCGCCTATGCGCGAAAGGTGGGCATGGTCGCGATCGACCGGTCGGGCGGCGCGACCGAGGCGCGCCGCATGATCCGGGAGGTCACCGCCTTCCTCGCCGCGGGGCGGCCGGTGGTGATCTTTCCCGGCGGCACGCGTTCGCGCCCCGACGAGGTCGTCGATCTCAAGGCGGGCATCAACGGGCTCTACCGTCGCTGCAACGTGCCGGTCGTGCCGGTGTCGCTGAACTCGGGCTATTTCTGGGGACGGCGGAGATTCGTGAAGAAGCCGGGGACCATCGTTGCCGAGTTCGGCGAGCCGATCCCGCCCGGCCTCGATCTCGCGGCGTTCGAGGTACGCCTCTCCAAAACCATCCACGACGGCAACAGGCGCCTCCTCGAAGAGGCGCGGCGCGCGGGCAGGTGACGTCAGGCTAGCCGCCGATGAAACCGTCGAACGCATCCCAGAAGCGCGCGCGGATCGCATCCGTTTCCTGCAGCGGCTCGTGGCGCGAACCCGGTATCGACAGCAATTCGAAATCGGGCAGGCTTTCGCATATTCCGCGCTGTGCCGGCAGCGAGACCACCGTGTCCTTTTCCGCGCTGCAGAGGAGGACGGGGCAGGTGCGCGGTCCGGCCTCCGACAGGTTGCGGAGGGTGCGGATCGAGCGCAGCGAGGCCGCGAGCCAGCCCCAGGTCGGCGCGCCGATGGCGAGTGCGGGATTCGCCGCGATGCAGGCATGCAGGGCGGCGAAACGCGCGGGGTCGGACGTCAGAGCGTTTCCCTCGAACTTCACCGCCGCGGGATCGTAGCTGCCGCCGAAGCCCGGGACGTAGGCGGTCGCGAAGCCCAAACGTGCGAGGATGCCGGCAAGCGGGCGAATGGCCGCCGCGACCGGAAGATCGATCATCGGCGCCGACAGCACCATCCGCTCGGCCGGGAGCCGCCCTTCGAGCAGCGCCCGGGTCGCGACGTGCCCGCCCATCGAATGCGCGAGGACGATCGTCGGCAGACCCTTCGGCGCCGGCCCGAATCGGCCGAGAAACCAGTCGAGGTCGCCCAGGAAGGTTTCGTAGTCGTCGACATAGCCGCGATGGCGATCCCGCAGCATGCGGTCCGAAAGTCCCTGGCCGCGCCAGTCGAGCGCCCGGACCTCGAAGCCGCGTGCCGTGAGCTCGCCGATCGTCTCGGCGTATTTCTCGAGGAACTCGGTGCGGCCCTGGAGGAGGACGGTCCGGCCCCGGAGCCCGCCGACAGGCTCCCAGTGTCCGGTGCGGAGGTGAGTGCCGCCGGGCAGGGTCTCGATCTCGATGCGGCCGTCTTCGAAGGACATCCTCCGATGGTGCGGAATTCCGGGCGGGAATGCCAGCCGAACCGCCCAAACGTGAACAATACGGGAACATTGACCCGGCGGGCGGCGTCCACTATCTTAGGGGTTCCGCCGTGGCCGAGCCGAAAATGACAACGATTTCCGCGATCTCCCAGCAGATCTGGGACATGAAGTACCGTCTGAAGACGCCGACCGGCGAGCCGGTCGACAGGACGGTCGAGGACACGTGGCGGCGTGTCGCGAAGGCGCTCGCCGCGCCGGAAGACGCCTCCGTGCGCGCGCTCTGGGAGGACCGGTTTTTCCGCGCGCTCGAGGATTTCCATTTCCTGCCGGCCGGGCGCATCGTCGCCGGCGCCGGAACCGGGCGCGACGTCACGCTCTTCAACTGCTTCGTCATGGGCACGATCCCGGACGACATGAGCGGCATCTTCACCCATCTCCGGGAGGCCGCGCTCACGCTGCAGCAGGGCGGCGGCATCGGTTACGACTTCTCGACACTCCGGCCCAAAGGCGCGCCGGTGAAGGGCGTTGGCGCGGATGCGTCCGGGCCGCTCTCGTTCATGGACGTGTGGGACGCGATGTGCCGCACCATCATGTCGGCCGGCTACCGCCGCGGCGCGATGATGGCGACGCTCCGCTGCGACCATCCCGACATCGAGGCGTTCGTCGCGGCGAAGCGGGAACCCGTCCGGCTCCGCATGTTCAATCTGTCGGTCCTCGTCACCGATGCCTTCATGGATGCGGTGCGCGGCGATCGCGACTGGGACCTCATGTTCGGCGGCACGGTGTTCAAGACCGTGTCGGCGCGGGCGCTGTGGGACCGGATCATGCAGGCGACGTACGAGTATGCCGAGCCCGGCGTGATCTTCATCGACCGCATCAACCGCACCAACAACCTGAACTACTGCGAGACCATTGCGGCCACCAACCCGTGCGGCGAGCAGCCGCTGCCGCCCTACGGCGCGTGCCTCCTCGGTTCGGTCAACCTCGCGCGCCTCGTCGCCGATCCGTTCGCGCCGTCGGCCGCGATCGACGAGGCGGAGCTCGGGGACATCGTCTCCGTCGCCGTCCGCATGATGGACAACGTCACCGATGCCTCGCGCTTCCCGCTCGAAGCGCAGCACGGGGAAGCGCAGGCGAAGCGGCGCATCGGCCTCGGCGTAACCGGGCTTGCCGACGCGCTGATCATGTGCGGCGTGCGTTATGGGTCCTCGGAAGCGGTGCGCCTCACGGAAAGCTGGATGGGGGCGATCCGCGACGCGGCCTATCGCGCGTCGGCTGCATTGGCCGCCGAGAAGGGTGCGTTCCCTCTGTTCGAGGCGGACGCCTATCTCGCCGCCCCGAACGTCGCGGCTCTGCCCGACGACGCGCGCGCCGCGATCCGGGAACACGGCATCCGCAACGCGCTGCTCACATCGATCGCGCCCACGGGCACGATTTCGCTCTTCGCCGACAACGTGTCGTCGGGGATCGAGCCGGTGTTCAGCTACACCTACACCCGCAACGTTCTCCTGCCCGACGGCACGCGGCGCGAGGAGGAAGTGTCGGACTACGCCTACCGGCTGTGGCGCCGGATGCGGGGCGAGCACGCACCCCTGCCGCCCGCCTTCGTCACCGCCCAGGATATCGCGCCGCGGGACCATGTCGTCATGCAGGCGGCGGCGCAGAAATACGTCGACTCCTCGATCTCGAAGACGATCAACGTGCCCGCCGACCTGCCGTTCGAGTCCTTCCGCGACGTCTACATGCAGGCGTGGGACAGCGGCTGCAAGGGCTGTACGACCTATCGGCCCAACGACATCACGGGCTCGGTCCTGCAGGTGAAGGAGGCGGCGGACGAAAGCCAGCCCGAGCTGCCGCTCGCACAGCCGCCCGCGGCGAAGGCGAAGGACGAGTACGAATCCGGCATCGTCTATATGACGCAGCCGCTGTCGCGCCCTGAGGAGTTGCCGGGCCAGACCTACAAGCTGCGCTGGCCCGAGTCCGACCACGCCATCTACATCACCATCAACGACATCGTGCAGGACGGCCGACGGCGACCGTTCGAGGTGTTCATCAATTCGAAGAACACCGAGCATTACGCGTGGACGGTGGCGCTGACGCGGATGATCTCGGCGGTGTTCCGCCGCGGCGGCGACGTCTCGTTCGTGGTCGACGAGCTCAAGGCCGTGTTCGATCCGCGCGGCGGCCAGTGGATGCAGGGCCGCTACGTCCCCTCGCTCCTCGCCGCCATCGGCGACGTGATCGAGCGCCACATGGTCGATATCGGCTTCATGTCCGCGCCCGAAGGCGGCGCGAAGGGCGCGCACCCGAAGCAGGCGGAGGAACGCAAGGTCGTCGGCCTCGAAGCGCCGCGGCTACGGCAATGCCCCAAATGCGGCCAGGCGACGCTGCTGCGTCAGGAAGGCTGCGACACCTGCACCGCCTGCGATTTCTCGAAATGCGGTTGAGGATGGACTTCGTCCCCCGCGCCTAGTCCGCGATCACGTCCGCCGACAGCCGTCCGACGCGTTCGATCTCGATCTCGACCCGGTCGCCGGGCTTGAGCCATTTCGGCGGATCGAACCCGGCGGCGACGCCCGACGGCGAGCCTGTCGTGATCATGTCGCCCGGCACCAGCGTGATGAAGGTCGAGATGTAGCTGACGAGATAGGCGACCGAGAAGACGAGGTCGCTGGTGTGCCCGTCCTGGCGCAGCTCGCCGTTGATCCATGTGCGGATCGCCATGTCGGTGGGATCGCCCGCCTCGTCCGAGGTCGTCAGCCACGGCCCCAGCATGCCGGAGGCCTCCCAGTTCTTGCCGGGGGCGACCTGCGGGCCGCGCTTCTGCCAGTCGCGGACGCTGCCGTCATTGGCAACGGTGTAGCCGGCGACGTAGCCGAGTGCGTCCTCCTCCGAAACATGCCGCGCCTCGCGGCCTATCACCGCAGTCAGCTCGCCCTCGTAGTCGAAATGGGTTGAGGGCGTGGGCATCTGCATGTGCCCGTTGTGCGGCACGAAGGTCCGCGCGTAGCGCGAGAAGATGCTGGGAAACTCCGGTATCTCGTAGCCCATCTCGCTGATGTGCGCGGCGTAGTTCTGGCCGACGCAGTAGATCTTTTCCGGCGCCGTGATCGGGAACCGCCATTCGACGTCGTCGAGGCCGCAGTCCACGTCGGCGTCGGCAGCGATGGTTCGCGCCTCGTCGAGCGCGCCCGCCACGAGCACGTCCTTCAGCGTCTGCTGGCGCCCCGAAAGGCGGCCCGTCAGCTCGATGATGCCCTTGTCCGTGACGACGCCGAAGCCTTCGTGCCCGGCGTGCCAGAAGCTCGCGATCCGCATGTCGTCTCCTTCCCTGGTAGCTGCGTTTCTTGTCCCGCGGTCATTCCGCCGCGATGGGGTTCCTCAGCGTGCCGATCGGCGTGATCTCGATGCCGATCTCCTGTCCCGGTTCGAGCCACTTCGGCGGCTTGCTCTCGATGGCCGAGCCGCCAGGCGAACCCGTTGCAATCATGTCGCCCGGCTCCAGCCAGGCGAACTTCGAGATGTGCGCGATCACGTAGGGGATCTTGAAGATCATCATGTCGCTGCCGCCGTCCTGGCGCACCTCGCCGTCGACGGTGGTGCGGATGTGCAGCTTGTCGAGATCGGCGACCTCATCGCGCGTCACCATCCACGGGCCGATGGCGCCCGAGCGGTAGAAGTTCTTGCCCGGGCAGTTCTGCGCGCCCTTGGTCTGCCAGTCGCGCACGCTGCCCTCGTTGACGATGGTGTAGCCCGCCACGTAATCGAGAGCATGCTCTTCCGGGATGTGGCGGCCGGACTTGCCGATGATGACGCCGATCTCGCCCTCGTAGTCGAGCTGCTCGGAGACCTTCGGGCGCAGGATCGCCTGGCCGTGGGCGGCGAAGCTCGACGCAAAGCGCGGGAAGATGCTCGGCCACTTCATCGGCCCGCCCTGCTCGACGACTTCGTGATAGGCGCGGTAGTTGCGGCCGATGCAGAAGATCTTCTCGGGCGTCGTGATCGGGAACATGTACTCGATGTCGTCGAGCGACACGTCGGCGGAGGCGGTCGCGGCAATCTTCTCCATCTCGCCGACCGACAGGCCGGCGATGGCGTGCTTGAGGCTCTGGTGGGCCAGGCGCGCGCTCATGTCGACGATGCCGCCGTCCTTGACGACACCAAAGGCCTCGCGGCCGCCGTGGCGGTAACTGATCAGTTTCACGGGGCAGTCCTCCCTGACGCGGCTTTTCGCGCCCTGTTTAGTCGTTCCGTGTTTAGTCTTTCCCGGGGCGCTTTGCCATGGCCTGGATCTCGCGGGTCCGCCGCAGAAGAGCGTGCAGCGCGCCCTCGGAAATGCCGATCTCGTCGAGATGGGCCACCGTGTTGGCGAGATAGTCGATATTGGGCCCGCGCCTGCCGGAGGCAGCAGCGATCCGACGCGCGGCATCCTCCGGATGCAGCTTTCCCGAATAAAGCCTGTCGGCGCGGTTGACGGCGAGCGTATAGCCCGAGACCGCTCTGCCGGCCATGTGGATGCGAACGCGGCGGCAGATATAGATCGGATCGTCCGCCATCTCGCGCGCCTCGATCTCGCGGATGGCGATCTCGCGCCCGGCCTCGTCGATGCGGAGCGCGACGCCCATGCAGGAACCGCCGTAGTCGAGTCCGAGCGACAGGCCGGGGCGTTCTTTCGTGCCGCGGTAGTTCTCTGACCATACGCAGAACGACCGGTGCCAGCCGTAGAGCCGCGCCGGGTGCGCCTCGGCCGGGACGAACGGCGGATCCCACATTAGCGAGCCGTAGGCGAAGAACCAGAATGGCCCGGGCTCGGCGATGTCGAGGCAGTGCTTCGTCCGTGCCGTCATCGCGACCTCGTCACCAGAAAGACGCCCGCGACCGAGATCGCGAAACCGGCGAGCGCCACCGCGCCCATCGTCTCGTGGTAGGTGATCCAGCCGAGCAGGACCGCGGTCGGCGGCGTCAGGTAGAACAGGCTGGAGACGCGGGCCGCTTCGCCGTGGCGCAGCATCAGGTAGTAGAGGCTGTTGGCGCCGACGGTGAGCACGATGGCCAGGTAAATCAGCGTAAAGACGATGCCGCCGCCCCACTGGATATGGCCGGCCTCCGTCGCCATCGCGATCCAGAAGTTGCAGAAACCGGCGGCGGCCTGCTGGACGATCATCACGACCCGGAGATCGGACTGGGCGCAGTACTTCTTCTGGTAGAGCGAGGCCGCCGTGATGAAGATCGGCGTAAGAGCCGAGAAGAAGAAACCCTGCGCGGTGCCGATGCCGACGCCCATCCGCTCCGAGACCACGACGGCGAGGCCGACGAAGCCGAGGAGGAAGCCCGCCCACTGACGCGGGCTCACGCGCTCACCGAGGGTGAAGCCGACAACGGCGGCGGTCAGGATCGGCTGCATGCCCGCGACCAGTGCGGCCACGCCCTGGCTGACGCCGCCGTCGAGCGCCATGAACATCGAGCCGAGATAGAGGCACTGCAGCATGATCCCGACTGCGGCGATGTGGAGGAGTTCGCGGAGCGGCGGAAACTTCAGGCCGATCGCAAGGGCGTAAATCCCGGCGCAGACGACGACGATGGAGGACCGGATCCAGAGGAGGCTGAAGGGCTCGGCGAATTCGAGCCCGAGGCGCGTGATCGGGAAGCCGGATGCCCAGGTCACGATGAACAGGAAGGGCATCGCCGCCACGAAAAGGGGCTTCCGGCCCGTCATCACCTACCTCGCGCGCACCGCGAGCGCGACGCCGCTCATCGCGAGCGCCATGCCGCCGATCGCCTTCATCGAAAGCGTCTCGCCGAACATCGCCCATCCCATGACGGCCGTCGTCGGCGGGCTGAGATAGATCAGGCTGGTGATCCGCGCCGCGGCGCCCCGCTGGATCATCCAGTAGAGGAGGCAGCTTGCGACGACCGAGAGCCCGAGCGCCGACCACAGGACCGCGAAGACGAACTCGCCGGTCCACTCGATATGCATCGTCTCGAACATCATGGCGAGGATCAGCGTGCTCACCGCCGAAATTGTGTTCTGCAGTGCGACGCCGGTTCGCACATCGACGCCGACGCAGAACCGCTTCTGGTAGAGTGTGCCGAATGTGATGCCGAGGAGCCCGAGAACGAGGAAGGACATGCCCACCACCGTATCCGAAGGGTCCGTAATCCGGTCCCAAACGACGAGGGCGAGGCCGGCGAAGCCGAGCAGAAGGCCCGCCCAGTTGCGTGCCGTGACACGCTCGCCGAGGACGAAACCGGCGAGAACGCCGGTCAGCAGCGGCTGGAGGCCGACGACGAGCGCCGTGATCCCGGTCGAGACCCCGAACGAGATCGCGCAGTAGACGCCGATCAGGTAGAGCGTCTGGACGCCGAACCCGGCGATCAGGATATGAGCGGCCTGCACCGGCGATTTTGGCCACGCGGCCTTGAGCGCGACGCAGGCGCCGATCATGATGACCGAGGCGAGCACGAAACGGCACGCCATCAGGGTGAACGGGCCGGCGTAGGGCAGGCCGTATTTGGCCGCGACGAACCCGCTGGCCCAGAAGAAGATGAAAAGCGCGGCGATCAGCGCGAAAAGCGCGGGATTGAGCGAATCGGAGCGGGCTGAAATCGAGGACATGGCGGCCACGGCGGGAAGGTGCGGACCTTACCAGCTTGCCGGACCCCTGTCGCATTCCTTGACCGCCTGCCCTATATGAACGCCATGCAGAGCCGCTCCGCAAAACTGATCGGCCTGGCCGCCGGATGCGCCGTCGCGGCCGCGGCCGCCTATACCGGCTACTGGTACTGGGCGGCCGATGGCGTGAAGCGTGAGATCGCGGCCTGGGCTGCGGACCGGCGGGCCGCAGGCTGGGAAGTCGTTTTCACCGAGCCGCGCGTCGGCGGCTTCCCCGGCCGGATACAGGTGGCGCTTGAGGGAATCCGCATCGCGGGTCCCGAGGGGGCTTCGCGATGGCGCTGGCAGCCGCCGCCGGTCACCGCGTCCGCCCGGCCGTGGGCGCCCGAACACATCGCCGTCCAGGCGCGCGGCACCCACCGGATCGACGCGGGCGAGGGCGAGGCCGTGGTGACGCTCGCAGAGGCCGAGGCGGATCTCGTCGCGCATGCGCGCGGGATAAAAGATGCGGTGCTGCGCCTCGGCGGTATCGAGGCGACGCTGGCCGATGGCGGGCGGGTCACGGCGTCCTCCATCATCCTGCACGTGCACGAGCGTGCGCGCGTCGTCGAGGCGGATGCGGCGCTTGGGACCGGCATCGCATTCGATGCGCGGGCGCTCGCCCTGCTGCCCGCCTGGCAGCCGCCGCTCGGCACCGCCGTCGACCGGGTCGCGCTCGACGCCGTGGTCACGGGGAAGATCGATCCGCGCGGCGCGCTGCGGGACGTCCTCGCCCGCTGGCGCGACGGCGGCGGCGCGCTCGAGGTGAAGGCGCTCGCCGTCGACTGGCAGGCGCTGAAGCTCCGGGCCGACGGCACCTTCGCCTTCGACGAGGAGATGCAGCCGCAAGGTGCGATGACGGCGGAAATCACAGGCATAGACCAGACCGCCGACGCCCTGATCGCCGCCGGCGTGATCAACGCGCAGGCCGCCTTCGCGGCCAAGGTCGCGAACAAGGCGCTGACGCTCGGCGGCGGTCCCGCGCGCCTGCCGCTCACCATCCAGAAGCGGAAGCTCTATCTCGGACCCGTGCCGCTGGTGACGCTGAAGCCGGTGGTCTGGCGCTGATTGGCCTGCGGGCCGTTATTTCTTCGACGGGCTTTCCGGGGCCGGCGGGATGTGCTGTCCGGCGTCGACGACGCCGCGGCGGATCTCGCGCGTCCGGCGGAACAGCGCTTCCAGCGTGTCGCCGTCGCCAACGCGGATCGCCCGCTGCAGCTTGGCGAGATCCTCGGACAGCCGGCCCAGCATCTCGAGCACCGCGTCGCGGTTGGCGAGGAAGATGTCGCGCCACATGACGGGATCGGAGGCCGCGATGCGGGTGAAGTCGCGAAAGCCAGAGGCCGAGTACTTGATGACCTCGGACTTGATGTGCTCCTCGAGGTCTGTCGCGGTGCCGACGATGGTGTAGGCGATCAGGTGCGGCAGGTGCGACGTGATCGCGAGCACCTGGTCGTGGTGCGCCGGGTCGAGATAGTCGATGCGGCTGCCCGCGCAGCGCCACAGCGCGGCGATCTTTTCCACCGCTGCGGGATCGGTCCCCGGCACCGGCGTGATCAGGAACCAGCGGTCGACGAACAGCGTGTCGAAGCCCGACTCGGGACCGGAGTTCTCGGTTCCCGCGATGGGGTGGCCGGGCACGAAATGGACGCCCTTCGGCAGATGCGGCTCGACAGCCTTTACGGCGGCGGCCTTCACCGAGCCGACGTCGGTGACGATGCAGCCCGGCTCCAGCGCCGGCGCGATGGCCTCGGCGATGGCGCCGTAGGTCGAGACCGGCGTGCAGATCATCACGAGGTCGGCGCCGCGCACCGCCTCGGCGGGATCGCTCGTCGCTTCGTCCGCGATGCCGAGCGCGAGCGCGGTCTCCAGGGTCTTCGGCGTGCGCGCGCAGGCGACGATGGTGTCGGCGAGCCCGTCGCGCCGCATCACGCGCGCGATTGACGAGCCGATCAGTCCGATGCCGATGAAGGCGACCCGGCGGAAATGCGGCTTGTCGCTCATCGCCCGGCCATGAAGTCGGCGACCGCGTTCGCGGTCGCGCGCATTTCGTCCTCGAGGCCGATGGTGATGCGGATGCCGTCCGGAATCCCGGCGCTCGCCGAGCTGCGCGCGATGATTCCGCGGGCGTTGAGGTACTTCATCGCCGCCTGCGCGTCGCGTCCCGGCTCGTTTGGGAAGCGCGCGAGCACGAAGTTCGCGACGCTCGGCACGACCTCGAGCCCGGCCTCTTCGAGCCGCGCGGCGAGCCAGGGCTGCCACGCGGTGTTGTGGTCGCGCGACCGGGTGATGAATTCGATGTCGTTGACCGCGGCGATGCCTGCGGCCTGCGCCGCGCTCGTCACGTTGAAAGGCGGGCGGATGCGGTTCAGCACGTCGGCGACCGAGGCCGGGCAGTAGCCCCAGCCGAGCCGCGCGCCGCCGAGCGCGTAGATCTTCGAGAAGGTCCGCGTCATGACGACGTTCTCGCCCGCATCGACGAGCTCGATGCCGGGCGTGTAGTCGTTCCGCGTCACGTATTCGGCGTAGGCCGCGTCGATCACGAGGAGGATGTCGTCGCGGAGGCCCGCGCGCAGCCGCTTCATCTCGTCCGAGGTGACGAACGTGCCCGTCGGATTGTTCGGATTGGCGACGTAGACGATCCGCGTCCGGTCGGTGACCTTTTCCAGGAGCGAATCGACGGTGACGGTGTAGTCCGTCTCCTTCGCCTTGACCGGCGTCGCGCCGACCGACAGCGCAAAGATCGGGTACATGGTGAAGGCGTACTCGCCGAACAGGATCTCGTCGCCCGGCCCTGCATAGGCGCGCGCCAGCAGCGCGAGAACCTCGTCGGAGCCCGCGCCGCAGATGATGCGTTCGGGATCGAGTCCGTGGCGCGCGCCGATCGCCTTCCGCAGCTCGACCGATGCGCCGTCGGGATAGCGGTGCAGCTCGCCCGCGATCTTCTCGTAGGCGGCGACCGCCTTCGGGCTCGGGCCGAGCGCGCCCTCGTTGGACGAGAGCTTCATCACCCGCTCGGCGCCCGCGATCTTCGAGGCGCCCGGAACGTAGGGCGCGATGTCCATGATGCCGGTGCGCGGCGTTAGCGTCGCCATCACACGTCTCCTCTGTCGGCGAGCGCCGACGGCTCGAACGGCGTCGCGTAGACGCCGAGAAACACGGTGGCCTCGGCGATGCCCTTGTCGGGATCGGCGAGACGCTTCATCCGGGAGTCGTCCGGCCCGGCATAGCCGTCGAGCTCGGCGAGGAAGACCGCCGTGTCGGCGATGCTCGGCCCGCGGCCGATCAGCTGGCGCGGTCGGATGCCGGCGGCGGCGATCGCGTCGTTGAGGCGCGCGCGGCTCACCACCGGGCTCGTCCGGATGGCGTAGAGGCTGCGGTCGGCACCGCTCTGCTCCGGCTGGATGCGGGCGACGCAGAGCGCGGAATCGCCGCTTCCCGGCGCCGCCGGCGCGAACGGAAGGCGGGCGGCGACGGTCGGCCGCTCGCCCGACATGCCGGCGAGGATCGGCCACCACGGCGCATCCTCGCTGTCTTCCGGGAGCGGCAGCACGCCGACAGCGGCCGAGCCGTCCTGGACGGCGGTCAGCACGGCCCGCATCGAGCTGTAGAGGGTGATCGGCGTCTCGCCGCCGAAATGGTCGCGCGCGAGGTCGCGGCAGGTGCGGTAGGTCTCGGTGGCATAGGCCGCGACCGCGAACTCGCCCTGGAGGCGGACCATCGCCGACATGATCTCGCGCCAGATCTGCACAACGGTGGCGCGCGGGAAGCGGCCCGAATGGCGTTCCATCAGGCGGCGCAGCACCTGCGCCTCGCGCGACGGGCGCCAGACCGGGCCGCCGCCCTTCGACGAGCGGATCTCGCCCGCGATGGCGGCGCGGCGCATCAGCAGGTCGTGCACGGCGTCGTCGATGCCGTCGATCTGCTGCCGCAGGGCGGCAAGGGAGGAACTGCCTTCGGTCATGGTCGTGCCGGGGTTCGGATTTCCGTCGGGAGCGACCGTGTCGGGGCCGGCGCGGAGCGCCGCCGTTTTCCCGGCCGCAGGGCGCCAATATGTAGTCGGACGGCCCGGCAAATGCAAAGAAAACATTGACATAGCTGGGGGCCATCCCTAGCAATGCACCCCCACGACAGGGCAGTGATCGAGGTCCGGGCAGGACGATGGCAACCTCCGGAAACAGGGCGGCGGAAGACGTGTCCGGCGCGCAGCTCCCGGGACACCGGGTCGAGCTTGCGCGCGACGTTCCCATGCGCCTCGATTCCGGCGTGACGATCGGGCCGTTCACGGTCGCCTACACCAGCTGCGGCACCCTCAACGCGGACAAGTCGAACGCGATCCTCGTCTGCCACGCGCTGACCGGCGACCAGTACGTGCTCGAGACCCATCCGATCACCGGCAAGCCGGGCTGGTGGGAACTTCTCGTCGGCCCCGGCAAGCCGCTCGACACCGACCGCTACTTCATCATCTGCGCCAACGTTCTCGGCGGCTGCATGGGTTCGACCGGGCCGCGCGACGCCAATCCGGCGACGGGCGAGCCGTGGGGGCTCGATTTCCCCGTCATCACCGTCGGCGACATGGTGCGCGCCCAGACGCTGCTGATCGACCATCTCGGCATCGGCCAGCTGTTCTGCGTCATCGGCGGCTCGATGGGCGCGATGCAGGTGCTCGAATGGGCGGCGAAGTACCCGGAGCGCGTGTTCTCGGCGATGCCCATCGCCGGCGCCGCGCGCCATTCTGCGCAGAACATCGCGTTCCACGAGGTCGGCCGCCAGGCGATCATGGCCGATCCCGACTGGCGCAAGGGCAACTACCTGAAGGAAGGCGTGAATCCCAAGCGCGGCCTCGCGGTCGCGCGCATGGCGGCGCACATCACGTACCTGTCGGAAACCGCGCTCCACCGCAAGTTCGGGCGGCGGCTGCAGAGCCGCGTCGCGGTCAGCTTCGGCTTCGATGCGGACTTCCAGGTCGAGAGCTACCTGCGCCACCAGGGCAGCACCTTCGTCGAACGCTTCGACGCGAACTCGTATCTCTACATCACCCGCGCGATGGACTATTTCGACCTCGCAGCGGAGCATGACGGCGTGCTCGCGCGCGCCTTCGACGGGACGACCGTGCGCTTCTGCATCATCTCGTTCACCAGCGACTGGCTGTTCCCGACGTCGGAGAGCCGCGACCTCGTGCGTGCGCTCAATGCCGTCGCGGCGAACGTCAGCTTCGTCGAGATCGAGACCGACAAGGGGCACGACGCCTTCCTGCTCGACGAGCCCGAGTTCTATGCCACCGTGTCCGGATTCCTCGAGGGCGCGGCCGAGCACCGGGGTCTCCGGTAGACATGAACGCCGAACGCGCGGCCGGCGCCATCGGGCGCATGCGCCAGGACCTCCAGATCATCGCCGGCATGATCGGCCCGGGAAGCCGGGTGCTCGACATCGGCTGCGGCGACGGTGCGCTGCTCGACTATCTCGTCCACCAGAAGGACGTCGACGGGCGCGGCATCGAGCTTAGCCAGGCGGGCGTGAATGCCTGCGTCGCGCACGGGCTGTCGGTGATCCAGGGCGACGCCGACACCGACCTCGCGCACTATCCGGACGACGCCTTCGACTACGTGGTGCTGAGCCAGACGCTGCAGGCGACGCGTAACCCGCATGACGTGGTCTCCCATCTCGTCCGCATCGGACGCCATGCGGTGGTCTCGTTCACGAATTTCGGGCACTGGCGCATCCGGCTGCAGCTGCTGCTGAGCGGGCGGATGCCGGCGGCGGGGAACGACGGGCGGACATGGTACGACACGCCCAACATCCATCTCTGCACGATCCGCGACTTCTCGGCGTTGTGCGACGACCTCGGCCTCGAAGTCCAGCGGGCGCTTTCCCTGTCCCGGTCCGGCTCCGCGCGCGAGCTTCGCGCCGCGGGCACGGCCGCCAATCTCCGCGGCGAGGAGGCGATCTTCCTGCTCGCACGCAACGGCACAAAACGCTGAGCCGGGCGTCAGCCCTCCGAACCTCCGACAATCCGTACGTAGGCGCGCTTGCGCGAGCGGGCTTTCTGCACCGATGCGGACCCCGCATAAATCTGCTTCTGCGCATCGACCATCAGGACGCCGCCGAAGGTCTGGAACCAGCGGATGCCGATCTTCTCGACGGCGGGCGCCGAGGCGAGCGCCATGCGCGATCTCGTCGGCGGCAGGAACAGGCCTGCCGTCGTCTGGCCCGGCAGGAAAAGATTGTCGCGCAGCAGGCGCGAGAGCTGGCCCGGCGTGTAGGGCAGACCGTGCCCGAACGGGGTGTGGTCGAGCCGCGCCCATATGCCGCGCCGGTTCGGCACCACGATCAGCACCCGGCCGCCGTCGGCGAGGATGCGCCAGACCTCGCGCAGCATCGTCCGCAGATGCTCGGAGCATTCGATCGCGTGGACGAGGAGCACGCGGTCCATCGACAGATCGGGGAGGGGAATGTCCTCCTCCGCCGCGATCACCGCGACGTTGGCGGCGTCGTGCGGCCAGCGGATCACGCCCTGCGGCGCCGGCATCACCGCGACGACGCGCTCGGCTTCCTCCATGAAGGGGCGGAGGTAGGGCGCGGCGTAACCGATGCCCGCGATCCGCATGCCGCGCACGTCCGGCCACGCGGAGCGCAGGTAGCGCCGCAGGATGCGCTGCGCCATCCGCCCGGTGGACGAGGCGTAGAAATCGCGGAGGTCGATCACGTCGTTGTACATGCGTGAAGTATGGTACCCGGCCGGGGATGAGGGAAGGGTAGGGTCGTTCGGCGCCGGTTGGCGCTCCGCCGCGCTTTTGATAGGGTCCGGCGCAGGAAATCCAGAAGCCGGAGGCGCACGCCGCATGTCAACGCTTGAAATCCACCAGATTCCGACCCGATCCGACAATTACGTCTACCTGATGCGCGAGAGCTCGTCCGGCAATGCGGCGGTCGTCGACCCGTCGGACGCGGCGCCGGTTCTCGAAACGCTCGACATGTTCGGCTGGACGCTGACGCACATCCTGACGACGCATCATCACAACGACCATGTCGGCGGCGTCGAGGAGATCAAGAAGGTTACGGGTTGCACCGTTGTCGGCCCGCGCGCCGACCGCGACCGCATTCCGATGATCGACGTCGAGGTGGGCGACGGCGACACGTTCATGCTCTATGAGGCCGAGGCGAAGGTGTGGGACGTGCCGGGCCATACGCGCGGGCACATCGCCTACTGGTTTGCCGAGAGCCGGGCGCTGTTCTGCGGCGACACGCTGTTCGCGCTGGGCTGCGGCCGCGTCTTCGAGGGGACGTTCGACCAGATGTACGCCTCCATCTCGAAATTCAAGGCGGTACCGGACGAGACCTGGGTCTACTGCGCTCACGAATATACGGCGTCGAACGCCAAGTTCGCGCTCCATGTCGATCCCGCGAACGCCTCGCTGCAGGACTACGCGAAGCAGATCGCGCGCCGCCGCGAGGCCGGCGTCTCGACGGTGCCGTCGCTGATGGGCGTCGAGCGCCGCACCAACCCGTTCCTGCGTGCCGACGATCCGGCGCTGGCGAAGGCGCTGGGCATGGAAGGCAAGGCGCCGGCCGAGGTGTTCGCCGAGGTGCGCAGCCGCAAGGACAATTTCTGAGGCCCCGATTCTGAGGACCCGATTTTGAGGATATGGCCATGAGGCTCCGCTGGTCGCCGACGTCGCCCTTCGTCCGCAAGGTGATGGTGCTGATCAAGGAAAAGGGCATCGAGCACCTGATCGAGAAGGAGAAGTCGAATCCTCTCAGCCGCGAGGACCGGGCGGCGACGCCCAACCCGCTCGGCAAGATCCCGTGCCTCGTCACCGACGACGGGATGGCGATCTACGACTCGCCGGTGATCGTGGAGTATCTCGACGCGACCTGCGACGGCCCGAAGCTTCTTCCCGCAACGGGGCCCGAGCGCTGGACGGCACTGCGCCGTGCCGCGCTCGCCGACGGCATGATGGACGCCTCCGTCGCCTGCTTCGTCGAGAGCATAAGAAAGCCGGAACGTCAGTCGGCCGGGTGGATGGCCCACAACAAGGCGAACGTCTTCAAGGCCATCGCCTCGCTCGAGGGCGAGGTCGCGGCGTTCGGCAAGGAGCCGGACGTGGGCCAGATCGGCATCGCGGTCGCGATCTCCTTCGCGGAGGATACCTTCCCGGACGAGGACTGGCGGAGCGCGAGTCCGGCGCTCGCGAAGTGGTTCGACGGCTTCAGCGCGCGTCCGTCGATGACCGAAACCCGGCTTATCCCCGCGAACGAATTCAAGTAGGGGCCGGACCTTGGGGCGTGCCGCGGACGAACGCGCTCAGTCGATCCTCGACTTCTGGTTCCTGCCGGAGACCGATCCGGAATACGGAAAGCCGCGCGAGGTCTGGTTCGCCGAAGGCCGCAGCATAGATGCGGTCGTGCGCGAGAGATTCCTAGCCGATCACGAAGCTGCCGCGGCGGGCGCGTTCGATGACTGGCGCTACGATGCGGAGACCTGCCTCGCGCTGATCCTCCTGTTCGACCAGTTTCCGCGCCACATGTTCCGCGATACCGCGCGGTCGTATGCGACCGATCCGCTCGCGCTCGCCACCGCGCGCCATGCGCTCGACCGCGGACTCGACCAGATGCACCCCGTCTTCAAGCGGAACTTCGTCTACCTGCCTTTCACCCATGCGGAAGACCTTGCCGCGCAGAGGCAATCGGTAGAGCTGCGCAAGGCGCTGCCCGAAAGCAACGAGAACAGGGACAGGTCGATCCTTCGCGCGGTCGAGCACATGGAGGTGATCGAGCGGTTCGGCCGCTTCCCGCACCGCAACGACATCGTCGGCCGCGAAAGCACGCCCGACGAGATCGCCTTCCTCGAGGCCGATCCCGAGGCGTGGTTCGCCAAGTACCGCAAGCAGGCCTGACGGCGCCGTCAGGCCGCCGGGGCCTCCCGCGGAATGAGCCCTTCGAGGCAGGCTTTCATCTGGAGCGCCAGATACTTCGAGTAGATGCGGCACTGGGCGAAGCTTCCGGCGATGAACCAGAGGCCGGGCTGACCGGTCCGGATCCACATGTTGCGCAACTCCTGCGCCTCCTCGTCGAAGCCCCATATCCGCCCGACGCGATCCGCGACCTCGCGGCCGAACAGCTTCTCGACCAGCGCCTCCTGGCCCTTGAAGCCGGTGGCGAGGACGACGATGTCGGCGGGAAGCGTCTCGCCGTTCTTCAGAAGAACCCCGTCTTCGACGAAGCGGTTGATGTCGCCGTACTGGATCAGCCCGACCTTGCCGTCGACGATCAGTTCCGAGCAGCCGACGTTGAAGTAGTAGCCTCCGCCGCGCTGCAGGTACTTGAACTGCCAGCCGGTGCGATCCTCCTCGTCGATGCGGAACCCTGCACGCCGGAGCCCGTCGAGGAGCGGCTTGTCGATCTCCGTGCCCTTCGCGGCGAGCATCTCATGCGCGGTCTTGAGCGGGCCGTAGGGCATCGACGCGGCTATCAGGTCGCAATCGTCGAGCGGCGGACCTTCCTCGTAAAGCGCATAGGGCAGCTGAGCGCTGGGTTCGACGCTGACCACCGTGGTCGGGCTCCGCTGCACCATGGTCACCCGTCCGGAGCCGTGCGAGTAGAGGTCCTGCGCGATGTCGTGGGCGCTGGTGCCCGTGCCGATGATGACGACGCGCTTGCCTTTGCGGCCCTCGGCGCTGGCGTAGCTGCCCGAATGGATGACCTCTCCCTTGAAGTTCTCCAGCGTCGGGATCTTCGGCAGGTTGGGGATGCCGCTGACCCCGGTGGCCATCGCCACGTGGCGCGGGCGCATCTCGCGCCGCTTGCCGTCTCTGACGAGCGTGACGGTCCAGCGGCCCGTCTCGGCGTCGTAGGACCCGCCCTCGAACTCCGTCCCGGTCCAGAAATTGAGCTCCATCGCCTCGGCATAGGCTTCGAACCAGCCGGCGATCTTGTCCTTCGGCAGGTAGGTCGGCCAGTTGGGCGGGAACGGCATGTAGGGCAGGTGATTGACGTGCACCTGATTGTGCAGCGTCAGCGCGTGATAGCGCTTCCGCCAGTTGTCGCCGATGCGCGCCTCACGGTCGATGACCAGCGTGTCGACGCCGAGCTGGGTCAGGCGCGCGCCGATCGAGAGGCCTGCCTGCCCGCCGCCGACGACGAGCACCTCGGGGTCGCGGTCGGCATAGGCCGCCGCCGCCTCGCGGCGGTCGAGCCAGTTGGGGCCGCTGAAGTCCCGCGAATAGACCTCGCCGCTCGGCCGTGCCGAGCCGACGGTCTCTTCGTGCCCGGCGATCTGGTCGAGCGCAGTCAGCAGCGTCCATGCCTTGAGGCGCCCGCCGTCCGAGTCGTCGGGGATCAGGCGGACGACGCCGTTGCCCCGTCCGTGCGGGCTGTCGAAGACGAAGAAGCTCTCGATCGCGTCGGTTCCGGCGCGCGTCACATGGCGGGGCGGCGTGCGGCCGGTATCGATGCGGAAGTTCGCGGGCCGGGCGTCGGGAGCGTATGAGCAGAGTGCGGCGGCGATGTCCGTGCCGCCGCTGACCGTGCGGATATGCCAGGTGAGCGCGACGAGATCGCGCCAGTGGCCGTCCGGATGGACCGTGCCGGCGAGGGAGGCCTCATCGGATGCCGAGAGTGCGGCTTCGAAATCCGAAAGCCAGCGCTCGGCCACCGCGCTCAGCGATTCTGCAAGTCCGTCGGGCATGTTTCCTCCGTCTGGGCGGACGGTTTCCGAACCGGCACCCTGTTTTTCGCCATTCTGCCCCAGCGGCGTGATGGAATGAACCTGAAAGGGCGCGGCGTTCAGCCGCGGCGGCCAAGAAAGAGATCGCCGGCGGCCAAGGCCGCGCCGCCGACGATGAGGACACCCGCCGCGGCGATGGCGGCGCTCGGCTCCGCTTTCCCGAAAGCGATCAGGAGCCCCGTCGAGATCAGGGGCGCGGCATAGGCGATGGCGCCGAGGGCGCGGACGCTGCCGCGCTTGAGCCCCCAGTCCCAGAGGAAGAACGCGCCGCCGACGGGGCCGATGCCGAGTGCGAGGATCGCGAGCCACTCGTGGGCTTCGGGGACGACGGTGCGCTCGAGCGCGAGATGGGCGAGCCCGGCCATGATCGCGGTCCCGAGGCAGAACGCGCCCACCGCATCTGTCGGAACCGAGGCGAGGCGGCTGCTCGCGACGCTGTAGCCCGACCACAGGACCGCAGCGGCGAGCGCCGCGCCGTAGCCGGCTGCATGCGCCGCATCGAAACCGAGGCTGCCGCCGCGGGTCACCAGGAGCGCCGCGCCCGAGAAGCCCGCGAGCGCGCCTGCGACGTGGCGCGCGCGCAGGCGCTCGCCCGGCAGAAGCGCAGAGAACAGCACGATCAGCAGCGGCCAGAGATAGTTGATCAGGTTCGCCTCTGCGGGCGGCGCGCTCTTGAGCGCGAGGAAGATGCAGAAGTGGTAGCCGAAGAGCCCTGCGAGCCCGAGCGCCCAGGCGCGTGCCGGCTGGCGCCACGCGCGCATCACGGACTCGCCCCTGATCAGCCACTTGGCGTGCGCGAAGGCCGAGCCGATCGCGAACGACAGCGCGACGAGCTCGAACGGAGGGATGTCGCCGGTCGCCGTCGTCAGCACCGCGAGCGTGCCCCATATGAGAACGGCGCCGCTCCCGATCAGGGTGGCGCGGCGCCGTTCGTCGTTCGCTGCTGCCGCATCGTTCATGCGGCGATCCTAGCCGAAGGCCGGGATCCGTACAGGCCTCAGTACATGTGCTGTCCGCCGTTGATCGAGATCGTCGATCCGGTAATGAAGTCGGCGTCGTCTGCGACCAGGAACAGCACCCCGCGGGCGATGTCCTCGCCGCGGCCGAGGCGGCCCATGGGGATGCGCTGGATGATCTTCTCCAGGATGTCGGCCGGGACAGCGCGGACCATGTCGGTGTCGACGTAGCCGGGCGCAATGGCGTTCACGGTGATGCCCTGCGCCGCGCCTTCCTGGGCGAGCGCCTTGGTGAAGCCGTGGATGCCCGACTTCGCCGCGGCGTAGTTGACCTGGCCGTACTGGCCCGCCTGGCCGTTGATCGAGCCAATGTTGACGATGCGGCCGAACTTGCGCGCGCGCATGCCCTCGATCACGGAGCGGGACATGTTGAAGCACGAGCCGAGGTTCGTGTTGATCACGTCCTGCCATTGCTCGAAGGTCATGCGGTGCATCGTTCCGTCACGGGTGATGCCGGCGTTGTTCACGAGAACCTCGACCGGACCGAGATCCTTCTCGATCTGCGCCACGCCAGACTTGCACGCCTCGAAGTCCGAGACGTCGATCTTGTAGACCGGAATCCCGGTGCGTTTCTTGAGTTCCTCGGCCGCGGCATCGTTGCCGCCGTAGACCGCGGCGACCGTGTATCCCTTGGCCTGCAGCTGCTCGGAGACCATCCCGCCGATGCCGCGGGTTCCGCCGGTGACTACTGCGACACGTCCCATCGTCTTTCTCCAAATCTCTCCCGTTCGCGGCGCTGCATCCTGCGGCGCCGGCGGCTTCGTTTTCCGGTTAAAAGCTGGGCCCGCTCACCTGCAGGCCCGGAGTTACGCGCTCAGTCGCGGGCAACGCACATGGCGATACCCATGCCGCCGCCGATGCAGAGCGTCGCGAGCCCCTTCTTGGCGTCGCGGCGCTGCATCTCGTGCAGCAGGGTCACGAGGATGCGCGCGCCCGAGGCGCCGATCGGATGACCGATCGCGATCGCACCGCCGTTGACGTTGACCTTGGAGGTGTCCCAGCCGAGGTCTTTGTTCACCGCGCAGGCCTGCGCCGCAAACGCTTCGTTCGCTTCGACGAGGTCGAGTTCGCTCGCAGACCAGCCGGCTTTCTCCAGTGCCTTGCGGCTCGCCGGGATCGGGCCCGAGCCCATGATCGCCGGGTCGACGCCGACCTGCGCCCACGACACGATCCGCGCCATCGGCGCGATGCCGCGCTTCTTCGCCTCGTCTGCGGTCATCAGCACGAGCGCCGCGGCGCCGTCGTTGATGCCGGACGCGTTGCCCGCCGTGACGGTGCCGTTGCGGTCGAACGCCGGGCGCAGTTTCTGCAGCACCTCGATCGTCGTTCCGTGCTTCGGATACTCGTCGTCGGCGACGGTCACGTCGCCCTTGCGGGTCGTATAGGTGACGGGGACGATCTCGTCCTTGAACTTGCCGGCCTTCTGCGCGGCTTCCGCCTTCTTCTGCGAGTTGAGGGCGAACTCGTCCTGCTGCTCGCGCGTGATCTGCCACTTCTCGGCGACGTTCTCGGCGGTGTTGCCCATGTGATAGCCGTTGAAGGCGTCCCACAGGCCGTCCTTGATCATCGTATCGATGAACTCGGTGTTGCCCATCTTGGTGCCGTTGCGGAGGTTCGAGGCATGCGGCGCCATGCTCATCGATTCCTGGCCGCCGGCGACGACGATGCCGGAATCGCCGTTCAGGATGGCCTGGAGCCCCATGGCCACCGACTTGAGGCCGGAACCGCAGAGCTGGTTGACGCCATAGGCCGGGACCTCGACGGGGAGGCCGGCGCCGATCGAGGCCTGGCGCGCCGGGTTCTGGCCCTGCGCGGCCGTCAGGATCTGGCCCATGATGACTTCGGAGACGTCTTCCGCGGCGACGCCGGCGCGCTCGAGCGCGGCCTTGATGGCGATCTTGCCGAGATCGGAGGCGGAGAGGGTGCTGAGGGCGCCATTGAACGATCCGACCGGGGTCCGGGCGGCGCTGGCGATAACGACTTCGGTCATGATCTGGTTCTCCCCTTGTTTTTTACGTCACCCGATGATGCATGGAACGGGCAACAAAACTATGACAGCAATATAGACCTATCGGCCCGCTTTCGCAATAATTTTTGTGCACCGCACAAAAAATAATCTTAATAAATTGTTAAGATTGAGAATTTCTCCTCTTGCGCCGCATTTTTGTGCAGTTTTCCAGCCATGCCGCGAGAGGTTTCCACAGGGTCTCGGGTGCATTCCCGCCGACGGTCATGCCGATGTGCCCGCTGCGGGGCGAGATGACCTCGGCGTTCGGCAGGCGCGCCGCGAGCGCTTCCGCCGCCGCCGGCGGGACGATGCGGTCGCCCGCCGGCATGGCGGCGAAGGACGGTACGCGGATGCGCTCCGGCAGAACGGGCGTCCCGCACACGCTCCAGTCGCCGGTGGCCGGCGCGTTGTCGCCGTACCAGCCGAACAGGCATTCGCGCGCCACCGGGCCGGCAAGCGGCACGCCGTCGTTGAGCCAGTCCTCGAGAGCGACGAAGGCCTCGGCACGCGCGCTTCGCGCATCCATCCGGGCGAAGTGGCGGAACTTCGCCCAGCCGAGCGCGGGATCGAGGGTGAAGAACAGCGCCTGGAGCACGTCGACCGGGAGGCAACCCATCGCGGCAAGGATGGCCTCGAGCGTCGGCCGGCCTATCGCCACCATCGGCGGCGGGCCGCCCGAGGCGGCGTGGAAGTCCCAGGGCGTCGCGAGGAGGCCGAGTGCGCCGACGCGTTCGGGCTCGATCGCCGCCAGCGCCATGGCCATGGTGCCGCCCATGCAGTATCCGACGACCGGAACGGGCCGGCCGCCCGCGCAGGCGTTCGCCGCCTCCAGCGCGCCCCGCATCGTGCCGCCGATGACCTCATCGAGCGACATCGCGAGCTCCGCCTCGCCCGGCGTGCCCCAGTCGAGCAGGAGGGGGCGGAAGCCGCGCCCGGCGAGAAAGCGCATCAGGCTCCGCTCCGGCAGCAGGTCGAGGATATAGCCCCGGTTGACGAGCGAGGGGATGAACAGGACCGGTTTGCCGTCGATCCCCGCGGTGTCGGTGATGCCGTAGTCGCGGAGCTGCGCCGCACCCGCCTGCCAGACCGGCGGGGGAGGGTCGATGGCGCGCCGGAACGGGTGGGCGCGGTAGCGCTCGATCCCCGTCAGGAAGGCGTCGTGGCGGCGGGCGAGCTCGGCGGCGAGCGAGGCCGCGAAGGCCTCAGGATCCGCGCTTGCGAGGCTTTGAAGCAGGCTTTCCGCGTCGGGCGGCGGGTTTGTGCTCCACGGCCGCCAGCCGTTCCTCAAGAGCGGCCATGCGAGCAGAGAGCTCGCCGAGATCGCCGCCGCCGCCGTCAGGTGCAGCGCCAGGGGCCGCGGCCCGGTTCGTGGCGCCGTCATCGGCGGCTCCCGCGGGCATCGGCCATCCTGCGGGCATCGGCCATCCCGCCGCGGGCCAGCCGGCAGCGAAGCCGGACGGCATGAGCACCGCGGAGAGCTTCGCAACCGCTGATGCAAGTTCGGGGTCGTTGGCGGCCTGCGTCAGGTGCTGTTGCCATAGGTCGAGATACCGCCTGGCGAGGTCTTCGGGGTCGGGCGCGTCGGGCATGTCCCGACTATACGTCACGCCTTCCCGCCGCGCCACCGTCGCCCCCTCTTCGGCACCGCATCAAGTCGTTGATGCAACGCAACAAAAATGCGAGACTCATACGATTATAAGCTACAGGAATGTAGGAGGCTGGAAGAATGGCCCGCAAGGGAAGCGAAACCGAAAACGAGACGCAGGACACGGTCACGATCAAGAAGTACGCGAACCGCCGCCTCTACAACACGGCCGAGAGTACCTACGTCACGCTCGACGATCTTGCGACCATGGTCCAGAGCGGCGTCGAGTTCACCGTCTTCGACGCGAAGACCGGCGAGGATATTACCCGCTCCGTGCTGACGCAGATCATCGTCGAGCAGGAGGCGAAGGGAAACAATCTGCTCCCCACGGGTTTCCTCCGCCAGCTCATCAGCTTCTACGGCGACAACCTGCAGGGCCTCGTTCCGCAGTATCTCGACATGACGATGCAGTCGTTCGCGCGCAATCAGGAGCAGATGCGGAGCTATCTGAACAACGCGCTCGGCGGAATGTATCCGTTCTCGTCGTTCGAGGAACTCGGGCGCAAGAACATGGCGATGTTCGAGCAGGCGATGAACATGATGACGCCGTTCCGCCCAAGCGGCGAGGACGAGAAGGAGCCCGGTGAGAAGGGCGCCGCCGAACAGGCGACGCGCGACGTCGCGAACGTGACGATCGACGCCATGAAGGCTCAGCTCGAGGCGATGCAGAAGCAGCTCGACTCTCTGGCGACCAAGAAGAAAGACTGAGCGGAAAGACCGGCCCGACGGAATGTTAACCGGCCGGGCGGTCAGCCGGCGACCGGCAGCGGCAGCAGAACGAGCGCCGGGGCTGCCGGGTCGCCGCTGCGGACGGCGGCGCCGATTTCGCTGCGGCGCCAGGGCTTGTCGAGTTCGGGATGCCCGAACGCGTATCCCTGCATGTAATCGACGCCTTCGTTGAGGAGGAGCTCCGCCTCTTCCATCGTCTCGACGCATTCCGCGACGGTCTCGAGCTCGAACGTGCGGGCGAGATCGATCAGGGTGCGGATGAACACGAGGTTGTCCGGGTTCTCGCCGATCTTGCGGACGAAGGATCCGTCGATCTTCACTTTGGTGACGGCGAGCTGCTTGAGATGGCGGAACGAGGTGTAGCCTGCACCGAAATCGTCGAGCGCGACCTCGCAGCCGAGATCGCGGAGCGTCGAGACGAAGCGGCAGCAGGCGTCGACGTCCTCTAGGCCCGCCGTCTCCGTGATTTCGATAACCATGCGCTGGGCGATGTCGGGCCGGCCGCGCAGCATGGCGACCGCGCTCCGCATCCACGACCGGTCGGTCGTCGTGAGGCCCGAGACGTTGATGGCGATGCGTGCGTCGGGATAGGTCGCAAGCTCCTCGATGCCGCGCTCCAGCACCATGCGGTCGACGCTCCGGATCATGCCGAGCTCCTCGACGACGGGCATGAAGTGCGCCGCAGGGATCACCTCGCCCTCGTCCTGCACCATGCGCAGCAGGCATTCGTGGAAGCGGACTTCGTGTGTGGCGGCATCGACGATCGGCTGATAGGCGAAGCGGAGGCGTTTTTCGCGGAGCGCCCGCTGCACCTGCTCGGCGATGACGATGCAGTTGCGGTGGTGGGAGATCTGCTCTTCGGAGAACCTGTAGGTGATGGCGCAGTCGCGTCCCGACTGCTTCGCCCGCTGCAGCGCGACCTCGGCGCGCATCATCGCGTCCTGTGCGGTGCTGATCGCGCTCGGGAACGTCACCACGCCGATCGAGACGGTGACGTAGACGGGGCCTTCGAGCGTATCGACCGGCGCATTCCGCATCGCGTCGAGGAGCTTCTCGGTGGTGCTTTCCAGTTCGCTTTCATGGACGTTGCTGAGGATCACGCCGAACTTGTCGCCGCCGACGCGTCCGATCACGTCGCTGGCGCGGAGACATCGGTCGAGGCGGTCGCCGACCGCCAGCACGACCGCGTCGGCCGCGCGGTGGCCGAAGGCCTGGTTGACCATCGTCAGCTTGTCGATGCCGATGACGAGGAGCGCACCGCTGATCTCGTATCGCTCGGTGAAGGTCAGCGCGTGCTCCAGCGCCTCGCGGAGGCGCGCCCGGTTGAACAGGCCGGTGAGTACGTCGTAATTCGCAAGCTCGTCCTGGCGCCGGTCGCGCCTCGGGCCGTAATCGAGGAAGCGGAGAACGCCGGTCAGCCGGATGGGGCGGCCGTTCGCATCCAGATCCGCACGGGTGCGGTCATGGACCAGGCGCTCGCCGTAGCGCGGCAGTTCGAGCCGGTATTCGCATTCGAAGCGGGTGCTACCCGCATCGATCTGGGCACGGGCACGGGCGCGGACAGCTATGAACTCCGGTGCCACGAGCGCCGCGAAGGCGTCGCCGGTGCCCGCCTCGCGCGCAGAATCGAGACCGAGCGCTTCGTCGGCGCCGTCCAGCCATGCGATTCTGTCGGAGATCAGGTCCCACTCGTACGCCACGTCGCCCGCAGCCGCGAGAGCGGCGCGCAGGCGATCGAGCTCGTGACGAGCCGGTACGCTGTTCGTGGCTTCCTGCACCAGTTAACCTCCTACTTGAAGGCCTTCGCGCCGCATCATGCAGCGATAGTTCCGGGCAGATTAGGGGGCGAGGTCTTGCCAATTCATTAACGGCCGCCCGGCCTGGAATTTGAAACCGTGGAATTCCGGGCACATAACCCAAGAATCGTTAAAATGTTAACGTTAATATTCATTAATATATTCCAATAAATATATTCAAAAAGCTTAAAATGCCGTGCTTTTTCAAGAATCGGCTTGAAATCGTCAAGCGTTCGAACTATTAATATTTCATCGTTTTTCGAGGCGTTTCTTAATGAAACTCGGTTCCGATCTTCCGTCCGCCGCCGCTGGCCTCCGTGCCGGCGCGGGCGTCGCCGCCTCCGGGCGGACGCGCCGCCGGCAGGGACGCGACGGCACGGCACCGACGTTCCGTTCCGCGCGCGGCCCGTCCGCAGGCGCGGCGGGGGAACCCTTCGACCTTGCTTCACTGCAGTCGGGCTCTGCGTCGGCGACTCTTGCCGGGATCGTCGCGCAGAACGTATTTCACGCCCGATTTGGCAGCCGTCCGGAGGAGAGCATCGTGCATGCAGCACGGGCTTATCTCCGGACGAGCGATCTCGCGTTCCGCGACGCGCCAACGATCCGGCGGGTGGCCTGAAGCCCTCCCACCCGCCAGAACAAGCCGAAGAGGCGTCAAAAACAGGGATGATCGCCCCGGTTCCATGACCGGGGCGCTTTTTTTCGCTCGGCGTTTGACACCCGGCCGAAAAAATCGGATTACCAAGATCACGCCAGCGCGGCACAGCGCCGCATGCGGCAGGCGATGAACGGCCGTTTCGGCCGCTTGCGCCCCGCCGATCAGAACAAGACTTGTATCAGGACAGGACGTCGCAACAGGACGTGGGACAGAGGGCACCGGCATGACGGACAGGATCAAGATCGGTAATCTGCAGATCGCTAAGGTTCTCTACGATTTCGTGAATGCCGAGGCCCTGCCCGGCACAGGGATCGAAAAGGACGCCTTCTGGGCCTCGGTCGATGCGATCTTCACCGATCTGTCCCCGAAAAACCGCGCGCTCCTCGCCAAACGGGACGACATCCAGGCGAAGATCGACGCCTGGCATCGCGAGCGCCGCGGCAAGGATCTCGATGCGGCCGCCTACACGGCCTTTCTGAAGGAAATCGGCTATCTCGTCCCCGAAGGGGCGCCGTTCAGGATCGATACCGGCGTTGTCGACGCCGAAATCTCGACCATCGCGGGCCCGCAGCTCGTCGTTCCGGTGATGAACGCGCGTTATGCGCTCAATGCCGCGAACGCCCGCTGGGGCAGCCTGTACGACGCTCTCTACGGAACCGACGCGATCCCGGAGGCCGGCGGCGCGACGAAGAGCGGCGGTTACAACCCCGTCCGCGGCGCGAAGGTCATCGCGCGCGCCCGGCAGTTCCTCGACGAGGCCGCGCCGCTCGCTTCGGGCTCGCACGCCGACGCCGTCGGCTATGCGGTAGAGGGCGGCAAGCTCACGGTTTCGCTCAAGGGCGGCGCGAAGACGGGCCTCAAGGAGGCATCGGCGTTCGCCGGCTACCGGGGCGACGCGACGGCGCCGTCGCTGCTCCTTTTCGTCAACAACGGCATCCATTTCGAGGTTCATGTCGACCGCAGCCATCCCATCGGCAAGGACGATGCGGCGGGCGTGTCCGACGTTGTCCTCGAAAGCGCGATCACGACGATCATGGACTGCGAGGATTCCATCGCCGCAGTCGACGCCGAGGACAAGGTCGTCGCCTACCGCAACTGGCTCGGCTTGATGAAGGGCGACCTCGTCGAATCTTTCGACAAGGGCGGCAAGACGGTCACGCGGAAGCTCAACGAGGATCGCAGCTACACGGCGCCGGACGGCAAGGGGAAGGTCGTGCTGCACGGCCGCAGCCTGATGCTGATCCGGAACGTCGGCCACCTGATGACCATCGGCTCCATCCTCGACGCCGACGGCAACGAGTTGCCCGAAGGCATCAACGACGCGATCTTCACCTCGCTGATCGCGCTGCACGACCTCAAGGGCAAGGGTGGTCTGCGCAATTCCCGCGCGGGCTCGGTCTACATCGTGAAGCCCAAGATGCACGGGCCCGAGGAAGTCGCGTTCTCCTCGGAAATCTTCGCGCGCGTCGAGGACGCGCTCGGCCTTGCGCGCAACACGCTCAAGATGGGTATCATGGACGAGGAGCGCCGGACGACGGTCAACCTCAAGGAATGCATCCGCGCCGCCAAGGAGCGCGTGGTGTTCATCAACACCGGTTTCCTCGATCGCACCGGCGACGAGATCCACACTTCGATGGAAGCGGGCCCGATGATCCGCAAGGGCGACATGAAGATGTCCGCCTGGATCAAGGCCTACGAAGACTGGAACGTCGACATCGGCCTCGAATGCGGGCTCCAGGGCCACGCGCAGATCGGCAAGGGCATGTGGGCGATGCCCGACCTGATGGGGGCGATGCTCGAGCAGAAGATCGGCCATCCGCGCGCTGGTGCGAACACGGCATGGGTGCCGTCGCCGACTGCGGCGACATTGCACGCGCTCCACTATCACATGGTCGACGTGTTCGCGCGCCAGAACGAGCTCAAGTCGCGCGGCCGCGCCAAGCTTTCAGACATCCTGACGCTGCCGCTCGCCGACCGGCCGAACTGGTCGCCCGAGGAGATACAGCAGGAGCTCGACAACAACGCCCAGGGCATCCTCGGCTACGTCGTGCGCTGGGTCGAACAGGGCATCGGCTGCTCCAAGGTTCCCGACATCAACAATGTCGGGCTGATGGAGGACCGGGCGACGCTCCGCATCTCCAGCCAGCACATCGCCAACTGGCTGCACCACGGCATCTGCACCGAGGCGCAGGTGCGCAAGACGCTCGAGCGCATGGCCGCCGTCGTCGACAAGCAGAACGCCGGCGATCCCGCCTACCGCAACATGGCGCCGGACTTCGGCGGCAGCGTCGCGTTCCAGGCGGCCTGCGATCTCGTCTTCAAGGGCCGCGAGCAGCCGAGCGGCTATACCGAACCCGTCCTTCACCGTCGCCGCATCGAGGCGAAGGCGAAATACGGCGCCTGATCCAGCGAGGGTAAAGTAAACATGTCCGAATACACGACGATCCGCCAACTGCTCGATACCGGCGCCGCCTCCGCGATCGCGATCGGTGCGCCCGAGCGCCCGACGCTCGACTACGCCGGTCTCCGCGCGCTTGCGGACGCGACGGTGGCGCGGCTGAACGAACTAGGCGTCGGCCGCAACGACCGCGTCGCGATCGTGCTGCCGAACTCCGCCGAGATGGCGAGCGCCTTCGTCACCATCGGCTGCGGCGCGACAACCGCGCCCCTCAACCCGGCATACCGCGCGGACGAGTTCGACTTCTACCTGTCGGATCTGAACGCGAAGGCGCTTGTCGTCGAGAAGGGCTCGGAATCGCCTGCGCTCGGTGTCGCGAAGACGCGCGGCATTCCGGTGATCACCCTTGTGCCCGACGCGAGCGGCGTCGCCGGCAAGTTCACGCTCGAAGGCGCCAGCACCGGCGCGAAGGTCGCGAAGGGCGGCATGGCGGAGGCCGACGACGTCGCCCTCGTCCTCCATACCTCGGGGACCACCTCTCGGCCGAAGATCGTGCCGCTGACCCAGCGCAACGTCACCGCGTCGGCGCGCCACATCGGCGCCTCGCTCCGGCTCGTGCCCGGCGACCGCTGCCTCAACATCATGCCGCTGTTCCACATCCACGGCCTGATCGCGGCCGTGCTGTCCTCGCTCGGCGCCGGTGCCAGCGTCCACTGCGCGCCGGGTTTCAACGCGATGCGCGTGTTCGCCTGGCTCGACGAGATCGAACCCACCTGGTACACGGCGGTGCCGACGATGCACCAGACCATCGTTGCCCGCGCCTCGCGCAATCCGGAGAGCGTCGCCCGCGCGCGGAAGAACCTCCGTCTGATCCGGTCGTCGTCCTCGTCGCTGCCGCCTCAGGTGATGGCCGAGCTCGAGGCGACGTTCGACGCGCCGGTCGTCGAGGCCTACGGCATGACGGAAGCGGCGCATCAGATGGCCTGCA
>JAYOEF010000014.1:0-33526 GCA_038106605.1 Alphaproteobacteria bacterium | reverse complement strand
ACCGCGTGTCGCAGGCGATGGAAGCCGGCATCAACTGGGTGAACTGCTGGTTCCTGCGCGATCTGCGCACGCCGTTCGGCGGCATGGGCCTCTCCGGCTTCGGCCGTGAGGGCGGCCAGCACGCGCTCAACTTCTACTCCGAGCAGAAGAACATCTGCATCAAGCTCTGAGGCGGAACCGGACGTAATCCGGAACCGAACGAAACGAAACCTCATAACCAAGGGGTCACAATGGCGACCGATACGGAAAAGGCAATCGCGGACGCGGCAAAGCGCATCCGCACCGCATGGAAGACCGGCAAGACGACGAAGCCGGTGCGCGACGCGCTCCCCGCGGGCGACATCGATGCGGCCTACGCCGTCCAGAAGACCAATACCGACATCTGGATCCAGGAAGGCCGCCGCGTGATCGGCCGCAAGATCGGCCTGACCGCGAAGGCGGTGCAGAAGCAGCTTGGCGTCGACCAGCCTGACTACGGCATCATCTTCGCCGACATGGCGGTGGTCGACGGCGACGAGATCGAGTTCGCCTCGGTCAGCCAGCCCAAGGCCGAAGCCGAGGTCGCGCTCGTCCTCGCCGACGACCTCGCCGACGAGCAGATCACGCTGATCGACCTGATCGGCGCCACTGCCTATGCGCTCCCCGCCATCGAGGTTGTCGGCAGCCGCATCGCCAAGTGGGATATCAACATCCTCGATACCATCGCGGACAACGCGTCGTCCGGCATGATCGTGCTCGGCACGCGCCCCGTCCTGCTCGACGATGTCGACCTTCGGTCGTGCGGCATGGTGATGGAGAACGGCGGCGAACAGGTTTCCGTCGGCGCCGGCGTCGCCTGCCTCGGCAATCCCCTGAACGCCGCCGTCTGGCTCGCCCGCAAGATGGTGGATGTCGGCATGCCATTGCAGGCCGGCGACGTGATCATGACCGGCGCCCTCGGCCCGATGGCCCCCATCGGCCCCGGCGACGTGATCGAGGCCCGCATCAACGGTCTCGGCAGCGTCCGCGCCGCCTTCTCCGCCTGAGGAAATCGTCATGACCCAGAAAGTCAAAGTCGCCATCGTCGGCTCCGGCAACATCGGCACCGACCTCATGATCAAGATCATGCGCACGTCCTACGCGCTCGAGATGGGCGCGATGGTCGGCATCGATCCGAACTCCGACGGCCTCGCCCGCGCGCAGCGCATGGGCGTTGCGACCACCCACGAAGGTCTCGATGGGCTCGCGAAGATGCCGGAGTGGAAGGACATCGGCATCGTGTTCGACGCGACGTCGGCGGGTGCGCACAAGCACAACGCCGCACTCTGCGCCAAGGACGGCAAGATCATCATCGACCTGACGCCGGCGGCCATCGGCCCCTACGTCGTGCCGGTGGTGAACATGGAGCAGCACCTCGACGCCAACAACATCAACATGGTCACCTGCGGCGGCCAGGCGACGATCCCGATGGTGCATGCGGTCAACCGCGTCGCCCCGGTCCATTACGCCGAAATCGTCGCCTCGATCTCGTCGAAGTCCGCCGGCCCCGGCACGCGCGCCAACATCGACGAGTTCACGGAGACCACCTCGAAGGGCCTCGAGGTCGTCGGCGGCGCCAAGCAGGGCAAGGCGATCATCGTCCTGAACCCGGCGGAGCCGCCGCTCGTCATGCGCGACACGGTCTATACGCTCTCCGAAGAGGTCGACCAGGAGACCATCGAGCGTTCGGTCGAGGAGATGGTGAAGGAGGTGCAGAGCTACGTGCCCGGCTACCGCCTGAAGCAGAAGGTGCAGTTCGAGCGTTTCGGTTCGAACAAGCCGCTCCACATCCCGGGTCGCGGCGATTTCACCGGCATCAAGTCGTCGATCTTCCTCGAGGTCGAGGGCGCGGGCCACTATCTGCCGAAGTACGCGGGCAATCTCGACATCATGACGTCGGCGGCGCTGCGGACCGCCGAGCACGTGGTCGAGCGCCGTTTCGCGACGGCCTGACCCGGAGAAGGAACTCATGGCAATCGACACGAAGAAGAAGATCTACGTCCAGGACGTGACGCTGCGCGACGGCATGCATGCCATCCGCCACCAGTACGGCCTCGACCACATCAAGGCGATCTGCAAGGCGCTCGACGAGGCCAAAGTCGACGCGATCGAGGTCTCGCACGGCGACGGGCTCGCCGGCATGTCGTTCAACTACGGCTTCGCCAAGGAGACCGACCTCGACTACATCGAGGCGGCGGCGAGCGTGCTCAAGCACGCCAAGCTCGCCACCCTCCTCCTCCCCGGCATCGGCACCGTGCACGACCTGCGGGAAGCCTTCGAGGCGGGCGCGCGCTCGGTCCGCGTCGCCACGCACTGCACCGAGGCGGACGTCGCCAAGCAGCACATCGAATACGCGCGCGAGCTCGGCATGGACGTTGCCGGCTTCCTGATGATGGCGCACATGAACGAGCCGAAGAAGCTCGCCGAGCAGGCGAAGCTGATGGAGAGCTACGGCGCGCACTGCGTGTACGTCACGGACTCCGGCGGGGCCCTCCTGATGGACGGTGTCGCCGACCGCTTCAAGGCGTTCAACGACGTCCTCAAGCCCGAGACGCAGACCGGCATCCACGCGCACCATAATCTCTCGTTCGGCGTCGCCAATTCGATCATCGCCCTTGAGCACGGCGCGACCCGTGTCGACGCCTCGCTCGGCGGCATGGGCGCCGGTGCCGGCAATGCGCCGCTCGAGGTCTTCATCGCGGTCGCCGACCGGATGGGTCTCAACCATGGATGCGACCTGTTCAAGCTGATGGACGCGGCGGAAGAACTCGTCCGGCCGCTGCAGGACCGCCCGGTCCGCGTCGACCGCGAAACGCTCGCGCTCGGCTACGCCGGGGTCTATTCGAGCTTCCTGCGCCATGCGGAAACCGCATCGGACACTTACGGTATCGACACGCGCGAGATCCTGATCGAGCTCGGGAAGCGGCGCATGGTCGGTGGCCAGGAAGACATGATCGTCGACGTGGCGCTCGACCTCGTCAAGGAACGCGAAGGCGGCGACGCCGCGAAGGGAGAATGAGAATGGTCGACGTCGCGAAAATCGCGAAGACGCTGGACGATGCCGCGCGCAAAGCCAAGGCAACCGCCCAGCCGTCCGACAAGGAAACCTACACCGTCGACGAGGCCTACGAGATCCAGCGCCTGTCGATCGCCCGCCGCCTTGCGCGCGGCGAGAAGCGCAACGGCATGAAGATGGGCTTCACCAGCCGCGCGAAGATGATCCAGATGGGCATCGACGACATGATCTGGGGCCGTCTGACCGACGGCATGGTCGTCGAGGACGGCGCGCCGGTCTCGCTCAAGAACTACGTGCACCCGCGCGTGGAGCCAGAGATCGCCTTCCTGCTGAAGCGGCCCCTTGGTTACCCGTGCACGGCGGCCGACGCGCTCGCCGCCGTCGACGGTGTCGCCCCGGCGATGGAAATCATCGATTCCCGCTACAAGAACTTCAAGTTCTCGCTGGAGGACGTGGTCGCGGACAACGCGTCGTCGTCGGGCTTCGTGGTCGGTCCCTGGTGCCGCCCGGACAGCAACCTTGAAAATCTCGGCATGGTGATGGAATTCAACGGACGGCCGGTGCAGATCGGCTCGTCGTCGGCGATCCTCGGTCATCCGGTGCGCTCGCTCGTCGCCGCGGCGCGCCTTACCGCAGAAGCGGGAGAGAAGCTCGAGGCCGGCTGGATCGTGATGGCGGGCGGCGCCACCGCCGCCGAGGCGCTCAAGCCCGGCGTGTTCGTGCGCAACTCCGTGCAGGGCCTCGGATCGGTCGCCTTCTCCGTCGAAGCCTGATCGTTTCGCAAATATCTGTCGAAGGTTACGCCCCGGCCTCGCGCCGGGGCGTTGCGTTTCAGGCAGCGCCCGCGAGCTGCTTCAGGGTCCAGACGAGCGCACCCGGATCGGCGATCCCCTTCCCCGCGATGTCGAGCGCACTGCCGTGCGCGACCGAAGAAAACAGTACCGGCGTTCCGATGGTGAAGGCCGCGGTGCCGCGGAAGCCGACGAGCTTCGCCGGGATGTGGCCCTGGTCGTGCAGCATCACGACGAAGGCATCGTAGCCTTCGTCCAGGTACATCGTGTCGGCCCCGAACGGGCCGCACGCATCGATGCCCCCGGCCTTCGCGTCTTCGATGGCCGGCGCGACGATGTCGATCTCCTCGCGTCCGAACAGTCCGCCCTCCCCCGCATGCGGATTGACACCCGAAACCGCGATCCTCGGCGCAGCGATACCGATCCGCTTCAGCGCCGCGTCGGCGGCGCGAAGCGTGCGGATCACACGCGGTCGGTCGATGAGGTCCAGCGCCTCCCGCACCCCGAGATGGAGCGTGACGTGGGCGATGCGGAGCCGGTCGGAAGCCAACATCATGAAGACGTCGTCTTCGTCGGTGCCGGTCTCGCGGGCAACGAAGGACGGATAGCCGTCGAAGGCGATCCCGGCCGCCTTGATCGAGGATTGCGTCTGCGGGCACGCGACCACCGCGTCCGCTTCTCCGGCAAGCCCCATGGCGATCGCGCGCCCGGCATAGGCAAGGATCGCGCGGCCGCAGTCGGCGTCGCTCCTGCCCGGGCTCAGGCGGGTCGCGCCGAGCGCACCGACATCGACAACCGCATCCGGCACTTCGAGGCCGTAGCGGTTTCCGTAGAGATCCAGGATATCGCGATCGCCGACCAGCGTCAGGTCGCAGGCCGCGCGCACCGACGGATCGGCGGCGGCGCGGAGTGCGATCTCGGGGCCGATTCCGGCGGGATCGCCGATGGCGATGGCAATGCGGGGCTTGGTCACAGCGGCGCGCGGCGCGTCAGATGGGGATGACGATCAGCGTATGCACGCGATTGGAGTCGCAGATCACGAGGCGCGAGCGGAACTTCGGCTCGCCGCCCTCGAACACGACCTCGTCGAGATACTTGCCCGCGCTGAACACCGACATGTCGCCTTCCTGCATCGTACGGATGATCGTGTAGGAGGTGACGACGGTATAGACGCCATCCTTCTCGCCGGTGATCCGCGTGCCGGACAGCAGGTGGCGGTAGCAGTGCGGCTCGAAGACGTTGGCCTCGCGCAGCGCGAGGATACGGTCCTGCAGCATACCGCGGCTCGAGCATTCCATGATGCCGATCGTGTAGCCCTTCGCATAGGAGTGCCGGTCGATCATGCGGTAGTAGCAATCCTCGACGAAGTAGTCCGGCCATTCCTCCAGCCGGTCGTCGTCGATCATGTGGGCATAGTCGGCGATCAGGTCCTCGATCCGCTGGCGGACGTCAACGGCGATGTTTGCGGTTCCGTCCATGGTCAGATCCCCATGCATTCGCGATAGACCTTCCACCAGGCGCGGATTGCGACCTCGGTGGCGCGGCCCTCGCCGCTCGGCGCGACGCCGCGACCGCCCATCTCGACGACCGTCGACTTTTCCTGGTCGCGCAGCGTTCCGCGCTGGATCCAGCCGCCGACGACGCCGTCCTCGAGCGATATCACGCCGCCCGGTCCGATCATGTTCGACTGTTTGATGCGGATCTCGCGCTGCTCCGGCGTGTCCTCGGGCGTGCCGAGCACCCACCACAGCAGTTCGCACTCCTCCGGGCCCTTCGGCAGGCAGAGGCGCAGCGCCAGCGAGTTCGAGATCTGCTGCACGATGCAGTTCGGATAGACCGTCTGGATCGCCAGCGTCGTGCCGCAGTCGTATTCGCGCCAGCTCTTGATCAACGACGGGTCGGCGAGCGTGTAGCCGTCCTTCACTGCGCGCAGCTTGCTCGAATCGTACTCGGTCTCCTCGCGGTCGGTCTCGGCGATCGAATAGCTGATGTGGTGCTTCTCGCCGGGCGAGAGCTTGATACCGCCCTTCATCGACAGGCGGTTGATGCGGAACGTCGCCTGGAACATATGGAGGATGCTCGCGTGATAGGAATCGCGCGTGTTCTCCATGTAGAGCTTCCAGTTGTTCGGCATGTACTGGCTATAAGTGCCGAGAAGCACCATGCCGCGGCCGAGCAGGCGCTCGATGTTCTCGCGCATCTCGTCGCCGAGGAATTCGGCCAACGGTTCCACCGTCTCGGAGAAGGTCGCGAAGATCATGCCAAAGAACGTCTCGACACGAAGCCTCCGCATACCGTTCTTCGAATAGTCGAAGTCGTCGGGCATGCCGCCGGTCTTGGTCGCGCCCTTGCCCACGCCCTTGCCGAAGGCAATGCTCTTCAGGTTGCCCTGCAGGTCGTAGCGCCAGTTGTGGTAGACGCAGGTCAGCTCGGTCTCGTTGCCTTCCTTGGCGATGCAGACGAGATTGCCGCGATGCGCGCAGCGGTTCACCAGCACCTGTACCGCGCCGTCCATGTCGCGCAGCACGATCACCGGCGTATCGCCGACATAATTGGTGACGTAATCGCCCTTCTTCGGGATTTCGTTCTCGATCCCGACGAAATTCCACATCGGCCCGCGGAACAGGCGCTGCTGTTCCTCGGCGTAGACGTCCGGATCGGTGTAAATCATGTAGGGAACGTGGTTGAACCCCGGCTCCCAGTGCACCTTGTCCTTCAGAGTGGCGTTCTCGTTCAGGATCGTCGCCATCGCAGTCCCCATCGCTGAGCATCGGTTCGAACACTAGACGGCACGCAGGACGAGGTCACGCCGCGGCGCGGCATTAGCCCACTCCCTGCCGCTCTCTTGCGGAGCGGCTTGCATCGCCAGCCTAATGGTTCTACCATTAAACCGTTTCCAGATCCAGGAGTCAAGCGGGTGCCCGGCGAACAGGAGGACAGGCCGCGATGGAGGACTTCGCGCCGGTGCGCACGCAGCGCACCTTCGAACTCATCAGTGACCGCATCCGCGAGCAGCTACGCGCGGGGGCGCTCCGCCCCGGCGACAAGCTGCCGGCGGAGCGCGAACTCGCCCGCCAGTTCGGCACCAGCCGCAACGCCGTGCGCGAAGCGCTGCGCTCGCTCGAGCATGGGGGCGTCATCGAGCTGCAGAAAGGCGCGCGCGGCGGAGCGTTCATCACGGAAGGCGATCCGGGAGCGGTGTCGCAGTCCATGCAGGACCTCCTCCATCTCGGCGGTTTGACGCTCTCGAACGTCGCGGAGGCCAGGCTTGCGATCGAGGACGCGGTCGTCGCGCTCGTCGCCGCCCGCGCCGCGCCGGCCGACCTCGACCTGCTCGACGCCAACATCGACGCGGCCGAGGCGTTGCTGCGAGAAGGCGATGTCGAGGCCAAGACCGAACTCAACATGGAGTTCCACAATCTGCTGGCCGAATGCACCGGAAACCCGGTCCTCGTCCTCCTGATGCGGACGCTGATGGAGCTTCTGCGGTCGGTCAACCGGCCGCTGACAGCCGAGGACACGGGCGACGTGATCCGGCGCCGGCGCCGTTTCATGGGGCACCTCAGGGCGCGGGACGCCGCCGCCGCGCAGACCGAAATGCGGGCCCATCTCGACCGAGTGCATGACCTTTTCGCGGCAGGACAGCCGTAATTGCAGGCCGCTTTCCGGTTGAGGCGGGAGCGCGGCTTGCATAAACTCCGGCGGTCTTTTAGACCGTCTTCCGGGCCGCCGGAACCGACGCCGCCGAACCCAGAAACGCCACATCGCTACGAGGACTGGAAGCCATTATGAGTGACGTCACCTTTCACAAAGTCGCCACGACCGACCAGCTCGACGAAGACGAGGCCATGCAGGTCATCGTCGAGGGCAAGGAAGTCGCCGTAATCAATCTCGGCGGCACCTTTTACGCGATGGACGACATCTGCAGCCACGCCTACGCGTCGATGGCCGACGGTTACATCGAGGGCGACTGCATCGAGTGCCCGCTCCATGGTGCCCAGTTCAATATCAAGACCGGCAAGGCCGAAACCCCGCCCGCGACGGTGGATCTTGCCACCTACGTGGTGAAGATCGAGGGCAGCGATATCTACGTCGGCCTCCCCAACAACTGACGTTCCCAAGCCCGGCATGACCGCGACCGATACGATCGTCATCATCGGCGCCGGCCAGGCCGGCGGCTGGACCGCCAAGACCCTGCGCGACGAGGGTTTCGAAGGCCGGATCGTCGTGATCGGCGATGAGCCCTACGCCCCCTACGAGCGCCCGCCGCTGTCGAAGGACGTGCTCCTCGGCAACGCGGAGAAGGAAAGCTGCCTGCTGTGGCCGGCGGGCACGCTCGAAGGGCAGAATGTCGAACTCCGGCTCGGCGAGACGGTGGCGAGCATCGATCCTGCCGCCCACACGGTCACGCTGGCCGGCGGCGAGACGATCGGCTGGACCAAGCTGATGCTCGCGACCGGGGGCCGCGCGCGTCCCCTTCCCATTCCGGGCGCCGATCTCGACGGCGTCTTCGTGCTGCGCACCATCGCCGACACCGATGCCATTCGCCCCCTGCTCACCGAAGGAGCGACGGTTCTCGTCGTCGGCGCCGGCTGGATCGGGCTCGAGGTCGCGGCCGCGGCCCGGAAGCGCGGGGCGAAGGCTGTCGTCGTCGAAGTCGGAGACCGCGTGTGCGCTCGCGCGCTGACGCCCGAGATGTCGGCGTGGGTGCATGCGCTCCACGAACGCAACGGCGTCGACATCCGTCTGTCCTGCGGCCTGAAGGAATTCGCCGGTGCGGGCCGGATCGAACGCGCTGTTCTCGCCGACGGTACCGAGATTCCCTGTGATCTCGCCGTGATCGGCATCGGCCTCGTCCCCAATGTCGAGCTCGCGCAGGCCGCCGGCCTCGCCGTCGACAACGGCATCGTCGTCGACGAGACCGGGCGGACGTCGCATCCCGACATCTTTGCGGCAGGTGACGTCGCCAACCATCCGAACCCGCTTCTCGGCCGCCGCGTCCGCCTCGAGTCGTGGGAGAACGCCCAGAACCAGGCGATCGCCACCGCCAAGGCAATGCTCGGCAAGGGCGAACCCTATTCCGAAATTCCGTGGTTCTGGTCCGACCAGTACGACGCCAACATCCAGCTCATGGGTCTCCCGACCGACTGGGACGAGACGGTAGTCCGCGGCGACCGCGATTCGGGCTCGTTCGTCGAGTTCTACCTGAAGGACGGAAAGATCGAAGGCGCCGCGGCGGTCAACAACCCCCGCGACCTCCGCTTTACCCGCCGCCTCATGACCTCGGGGAAGAGTTTCGAGGCGTCCTCGCTCGCCGACCCCGCTGTCAAGCTCCAGTCGCTCCTGAAGGGCTGAAGGCCCGAAAAATATTTTTGCGGGCCTATCTTGCGCGACGTTCGGTGCAGGATTATCTCACCTCGCTGCGGAGGGCGGCTGGTACGGTCTGCGCATTGCAAGACGCGCCGGCTCCGCCGGTCGGAAAACCGACCGCTAGGGAGTCCTTTCACATCATGAGAAAATTCAACGTCATCGCGGGTGGCGCGGCTCTGCTGCTGTCCGCGGCGTCGGCCCATGCGCAGGTGATGGTCATCGCCAGCAACCCGCAGGGTTCGGTCTTCTACAGCTCGAGCGTCGGCATCGCGAAGGTGATGGACGAGAAGCTCGGCACCCAGGTCCGCGTGCAGCCGATGGGCGGCTCGTCGACCTACATTCCCCTGATCAACCGCGGCGAAGTAGAGCTCGGCCTCACCAACGTCGACGACACGCGCACCTCTTTCAAGGGCACCGGCTCTTTCCGTCAGCCGAACCCGAACCTCCGCCTGATCACGGTCGCCTTCCCGCTGCCGCTCGGCATCGTCGTGCCGGCCGACTCCCCGATCAAGACGGTCGCCGACCTGAAGGGCAAACGCATGCCCGGTGCCTACGTCGCCATGACGACCGGCCGCATCCTGCAGCAGACCGCGCTCGCCTCCGCCGGCCTCACGCCGAAGGACATCAAGGAAGTCCCCGCCCCTAACCTCTTCGCCGGCGTCGACCTGATGGCTGCCGGCAAGGTGGATGCGGCGACGACCGCGCCCGGCGTCGCCCAGGTCCAGAAGGCCCATGCAGAGCTGAGCTCGCACGGTGGCGTCCGGTTCATCCCGATCGAGTTCAAGCCCGAGCATGTCGCGGCGATGCGCGAGCTGATGCCGGTCCGTCCGGTGATGGTCCAACCCGCTTCGCACATGGCCGGCGTCGTCGGCCCGACGCAGTTCATGTCATACAGTGTCTTCCTGACGACGAACGACAAGATGTCGGACGAAACCGCCTACAAGATCGCCAAGATGATGCACGACAACAAGGAAAGCCTCGTCAAGGCGACTCCCGCGCTCAACCGGTTCGACCCGAACCGCATGTCGGAGGATATCGGCGTTCCCTTCCATCCCGGCGCGATCAAGTACCTGACCGAGATAGGTCAGTGGCCGCCGAAGGACTGAACGCCTCTGTGACGTTCGCTGGGGGCCTGAACTCCGGTTCGGGCCCCTTCGGTCTTTCTGCCAGCCCCCTCTTTTTCCGGTAAATCCGAAATGTCCCGTACCCCCTCCCCGGAAACCGCGGCCGATGCCGCCGGTCCCGATATCGACCGCGGTGAAGAAACAACGATCCGCGAGCCGCTCAATCCCGCTAGCCGCGCCGTCGTTTCTGTGCTCGGCGCGATCCTGAGCACGACATGCCTCGCCTGGGCGCTCGAGGTCCACACCTATCTCGGCCTCGCCCTTCACAACGAACAGTTCATGGCGACCGTCCTCGGACTCGCGATCGCGATCGCGTTCTCGGCGGTGTCCGTGCGCGGGCGTCCGCATCGCAAGACGCCGACCATCGACTTCTTCCTGGCCGCAGTCGGGCTCATTGCATGCCTCTGGATCGCTGCATCTTTCCCGCGGCTGATGCAGGATGTGTCCTACCGCACGCCCGAGGTCGTGGCGCTCGCGGCACTCGTATTCGTTCTGGTGCTTGAAACACTGCGGCGCTGCACCGGCTGGACGCTCCTGATCGTCGTGCTGGCCTTCCTCGGCTACGCGCTCGTCGCGCATCTCATGCCCGCCGATATCCGCGGCAAACCGCAGTCACTCGCTCCGCTCGTCGTGTACCTGTCGTTCGATCCCAGCGCGGTGTTCGGTTCCCCGCTGTTCATCGGATCGACGGTCGTGATCATGTTCATCTGGATGGGCGAGACGCTGATCCGCTCGGGTGGCGGCGAGTTCTTCCGCGACGTCGCCCTCGCGGCGATGGGCCGCCGCCGCGGCGGCCCGGCGAAGATCTGCGTCGTCGGCTCGGCCCTATTCGGCACGATTTCCGGCAGCGCGGTTTCCAACGTCGCTTCGATCGGCGTGTTCACCATCCCGATGATGAAGCGTTCCGGCTACACTGCGCGCGATGCGGGTGCCATCGAGGCCGTCGGATCGACGGGCGGACAGCTGATGCCGCCGGTCATGGGCGCCGCGGCCTTCCTGATGGCGGAGTTCCTCGAGGTCGCATACGCCCAGGTCGCGCTCGCCGCGACCATCCCGGCGATCCTCTACTACTGGGGCCTCTACTGCCAGGTCGACCTGATCGCCGGCAAGGGACGTCTTCAGCGGATGACCGATGCGATCCCGGAGATCGCCGGCGTCCTCAAGGACGGCTGGCATTTCGTCGTGCCGTTCGTCGCGCTCATGTTTACGATCTTCCATTTCGAGAAGTCGCCGGAACTGTCGGCGATCGTCGCGACCGCGTGCATCTTCGTGACCGGCATGTTGCGCCCTTACCGCGGGTTCCGCCTGCGTCCGTCGGACATTTTCAGGAGCCTCGCCGCGACCGGCCGGACGACGACGGACCTGTTCATCACGCTTGCCGCGGCGGGCTTCGTGATCGGCATCCTGAACGCCACCGGCCTCGGCTTCGCGCTGACGCTCTATCTGACCAAGGTCGCGGGCAGCAGCCTGTTCATCCTGCTGGTCATGGCGGGACTGATCAGCATCATCCTCGGGATGGGCATGCCGACCACGGCGGTCTACGTGCTCCTCGCGGCGCTGATCGCGCCGTCGATCGTGCAGGCAGGCGTGCCGAAGATGGCGGTGCACATGTTCATCCTCTACTACGGCATGCTTTCGATGATCACGCCACCGGTCGCCCTCGCGGCCTTCGCGGCAGCGAACATCAGCAAGGCCGGCGCAATGGAGACGGCCTGGGCCGCCTGCCGCATCGGCTGGGCCAAGTTCGTCATTCCGTTCATGTTCGTCCTGTCGCCGACGCTGCTCATGCAGGGTTCGGCGTTCGCCATCGTCTGGGACGGCGTGACCGCCTTCATCGGCGTCTATTTCGTGACGGTGGGCCTTGTGGGATTCTTCCGGCGCGACGTGCCGATGCCCCAGCGAATCCTGCTGGGGATCTGCGGTCTCGCTGCGATCCTCCCGGACGCCAGCATCGGGGTCGCGATCCCCGGCATCGTAAGCATCGGTGCTCTCGTAGTCGGGGGCACCACCCTCGGCCTCGAAGCGCTTGCGGAACGCCGGACCCGCAAGGCCACCACCGCCTGATCCCGACCGGCGGGAGCCGGGTCCTGCTCAGTCCTCGGAACCGAGGGAAAGCAGGTCCGTGTTCCCGCCGGTCGCGGCGGTGTTGACGGATCGCATCCATTCCACCGCGAAACGATACGGGCGACGGAGCCCACCCCGCCCGCCGTGGGTCAGAGCAGCCCGAGTTCGCGAAGCTCTTCAGCCATATGCGCCGGAAGCTCGGCTGCATCGTCGTTACCGCCGATCGTATCGGGCGGTGCGTCGGCTGCTTCGAGGTAACGCCAGCCCTGAAAGGCCCGCTGCGGCCGTGCCGAGACAGGAATGAGATCGGGATCGAGGATAAGAGCGCAACGCGCCTCCCCGTCCTGTCCCACGGCGGGCTCGACCGCAACGATGCGCTGGCGCGCACGGACCGCCCCCTTGATGACCCAGTAGATCGAGCCTTCTCCGACGATCTCGTCGGAGCGCCGGGGTGTCGCGCGGGTAACGTGGCGAAGACGGCCATCACCGCCCGAAGCGCGCGACTGCTTCATGCGGTCGGCCTGGCGGCGGACAAGGTGTTCGAAACCGTCGATGCCGACGGCGAGCTTGATGAGGTGGACGGTCATGTCGCCACTATGCGGCGGCAGAGCGCCGCATGCTACCGCGACGCGCCGGAATCCTGTGGAAAACCCCGGCGCGGTCTCAGGCTGCAGCCGGCTTGAGTACGATCGACCGAAGTCCGGCAACGATCTCGCTGCCGACCTTGCCTCCATTGCCCTTGATGTCGCCGCGGATCACGGCCTGCATCGCATCTATATGGGCCGTGACGATCTCAAGATCGCGGGTAGACAGCCCGGTCTTGCCGTCGATGAACTTGGTCAGAAGGTCCCCGATAGCCGTAATCAGGTCGTAGCCGAAGCCGCCGCCTTGGCCCTTCATGTCGAGCGCGTGGCGATAGATCTCTTTGAGCTTGGCCTGAGTATCGTCCGGCGCCGCGCGGATCTCGTCCATGAGGCTCCTGAGCGCATCGATATCCTGCTGAGCCCAGTCGCGGTAATCGGCCTCAAGGCCGGTCACCGCCGCCTCTGCCGCTTCGAGCACACGGGGGTCGATCTTCACGGGACCGCTGCCGTTCAATGCTTTGAACAGCGGATTTGGAGGATTGATCGTCTCGAAGTTCGTCTTGGCCACTTTACTGTCCTCACGTGGTCAGGAGTTCTTCGACCTGTGCTGCCGACATCGTAGCTGCCGCCACAGCATCCCCGTCTGCATCCGAGGCCCCGCGGCGCTCTTCGATCCCGGGAGGCGGCCCGATGTCCTGGCGCCTGCGGTCGGGCCCGAAATAGGCATCGGTCTTGATGAAGGGGCGCGGATTTTCGATGATCGCTGCGATGCGCGTGAAAAGCGACTTGGCCGAAATCGGCTTCGCCAGAAATTCGTTGATCCCGGAGTCGCGGGCCTCCTGAACGCGCGCGAGTTCCGAATGCCCGGTCAACATGATGATCGGGACATAGCGGGTCGCCTCGTCGCCGGATTTACGAAGCCGCCGGACCAGCTCGATACCGTTCATCGGGTCCATGTGCCAATCCGTGATCACCAGTTCCGGTTTGAACTCTTCGACGACCTTCAGTGCGGTCTCGCCGTCGGAAACCTCTTTGACCCGGCTGATACCGAGGGCGTGCATGATCGAGCACAAAAGCGCGCGCATGTGCCGGTTGTCGTCGACGATCATCACGCCAAGCTGCGAGAAATCGAACTCCGAATACCCCATCGATACGCCCGGTAGCAAAAACACGGCCTACCGTCGGGAGCCCCACCCCGACCGCCATGCATTAGTATGACGAGGGGCCCTTAATACGGCGTTAACCGGTCGGATCGAGACCGGATTCCCAGGGGCTTCAGCTGCGGCTTCAGCCGCCCATAAAGCCGATCAGACGCCACCACAGGAATACAAGCGGAACCGTGACCAGGGCGCTGAACAGCGCAAGGCACATCAGAAACCTTACGACCGGCGCCATCGGCAGCCGCGCGAGTGCGATGGTCGCGACGATGGGCGGAAGCTGGTAGGGAAACAAGGCGAGGAGCCAGCTCGGCACCTGTGCCATCAGGACGGTCTGTAGCGGCCAGCCGGTCGCGTGCGAGATGTTCTCGGCAAGCGCGCTCATGATGCCGGGTTGCCCCGGCATCGACGTTACGAGCCCCATGATGCCGCCCATCGCAACGACGATGGCGTAGTTCAGCGCATCGTGGCCGGGAGTCATGTCGACGAAATGCAGGAGCCACGCCGCGACCGCCTTGCCGAGCCCGGTATGCACCACAACGGCCCCCATGCCCACGATGCCGGCGACGAAAAACCAGGGTCCGAGATTGATCTTGTTCACGATCGAGGCCGTCGGGAGGATCCCGGTTCGCGGCGCGAGGCAGAGAATCGAGGCGCCGATCGCGATCCAGGCGGGCGCGACGCCGTGCCAGAAGTCGGTGATCCAGAATGCGAGCGCGGTCACCAGGATGATCGCGAGCTTGCGTTCGGCCGGCGTGATGTGCCCGCCCGAATCGCCCGCCGCCGCCGCCCTCGTATCGTCGGGGAACAGGCGGCACAGCAGGAAGGGCAGCACCAGCGTCGTCACGACGCCGATCACCGGAAAGACGAGGTAGAGGTACTCGCCGAAGATCAGCTTGATGCCGTAGAGGCTCTCGGCCGCGCCCATAAGGCCGAGATTGGGCACGCCCGCGGGCAGGATCGCGAAACCCGGATGAAGCGTCCCCGCCCCGACCGCGAGCGACATGGCGATATAGCCGTTCGAACCGTGCTGGAAACCCATCCGCTCGGCGACGGCGAGCACGATCGGCAGAATGATGACGACGCGCCCTGTGGCGCTCGGCATGAAGAACGAAAGAGACATCGCGATCAACACGATGCCGAATATCGTCTGGAAGTAGGTGCCCTGCGTGCGCCCGACGAGCATCTCGGCCACCCGTCGCCCGAGGCCCGTGACCTGCACAGCGGCACCGATGACGAGGCCGCCTAGGACCATCCAGATCGCCCCCGAATGGAAACCGGAGAAGACGACATTGGGCGGCGCGATACCGAATGCCATGGCGAGGAAGAAGAAGACGAGCGTCGTGTAGTACTCGGGCACGGCCGCCGATGCCCACAGCCCGATGGCAAGAACGACCACACCCGCGGCGCGCATCAGACCGGCGGGCGATCCTTCGGGCGGCGGCATAAAGAACAGGATCACGCCCGCAATGCAGGCGAGCGAAGCGAACATCCAGGAAACGCGAAAGCCCTGGGGAAGAATACGGGGAAAGCTCAAGCCGAATCCGCGCGTCAGAGAAGGAACCAGGCACCGAGGCCGAGGAACGAAAGGAAGGCGACCACGTCGGTGACGGTCGTCAGGAACACCCCCGAAGCTATGGCGGGGTCGAACCGCGTCATCGAAAGTCCGAGCGGGATAGCCGCCCCGGCTAGGCCCGCGACGATCAGGGTGATGATCATCGCGACCGCCATAACCGCGCCGATACCCATGTTGCCGGACCAGGCCCATGCCACCCCGCCCACGATCACGGCGAACAGAACGCCGTTGAAGGTACCGACCAGCACCTCTTTCGACAGGACCTTTGCGGCATTCGCCGTCGTCAGTTCCTTGGTCGCGAGCGCGCGGACCGCAACAGTGAGCGTCTGCGTACCGGCATTGCCTCCCATCGAGGCGGCGATCGGCATAAGGACCGCCAGCATGACGATATGCTCAAGCGTGCCCTGGAAGAGGCCGATGACCGCGGACGCGAGTATCGCGGTGCCGAGATTGACGAACAGCCAGGTGAAACGCGACCGGCCGGTCTCGATCACCGCCTGGTAGAGATCGTCCTCCTGGACGCCGCCGAGGCGCATGATGTCCTCTTCCGCCTCCTCGTGGATGACGTCGACGATGTCGTCGATCATGATCACGCCGATCAGCCGGTCGGAGGCATCGACGACCGGCGCGGACAGAAGATCCTGCTGCGCGAACACGTAGGCGACCTCTTCCTGGTCCATCGCGACCGGAACGGTGACGATGTCGCGCTCCATGATGTCGCGGACCGGGACCGGGCGTTTGGCCCGGAGGACCCTATTGAGCGCGACCGAACCGATCAGGCGGTGACGCGGATCGACGACGAAGATGTCGTAGAAATCGTCCGGCAGGTCCTCGCTTTCGCGCAGGAAGTCGATCACCTCACCCACGGTCCAGAACGCGGGCACGGCGACGAACTCGCGCTGCATCAGGCGGCCGGCGCTGTCCTCGGGGAACGCGAGGCCCTCCTCCAGCATGGTCCGGAGCGCCGACGGGATGGCGTGGAGCACGCGCCGCTGCTTGGTCTCCTCGAGCGCGGAGATCAGGTTGAGGGCGTCGTCCGAATCGAGCGCGGCGATCGCCATGGCGATCGCATCGGTGCCGAGCTGCTCCGCGACCTCGTCTCGGACGCCCCAGTCGAGCTCGGCGAGAATTTCGGGGTCGAACGTCGGGCGCAGGAACTCGATCAGCTGGGTGCGCATCGCGCCGCGCAGCATCTCGATCAGGTCGGCGATCTCGGCGGGATGGAGGGGCTTCAGGATGCGCCGGATGGCGGCCGCGTCTTCGGCATCGAGCGCGACGATCACGTCGCGGATCACGTCCGGATTGAGACCGAGAAGGTCCTCGGCCTGAACCGGCGGGGTCTCCGGGCCGGGATCCGGCTGAACCGAGGTTTCCGCCATGCGATCTCACTCCGTCGCTCCGGCCGGCCCCGCGCCGGACGGCCTTGCCTCAGATCAGCAAGCCCGCAAAAACCTGGGCCCGCACGTTTCCGGCGGGCCCTTGTTCAAGCTTGGTGCGGTCGAGAAGACTCGAACTTCCACGGGATCTCTCCCACAGCGACCTCAACGCTGCGCGTCTACCAGTTCCGCCACGACCGCCCGATTCGAAAATCTCCGAATTGCTTGCTTTTTCAAGGCTGTGTGACATACCAAATTGGTATCAGAACCGCAAGGGACTCCCGCAGCATGAACGCGGATTTTCCGGTCGAGTGGCGAATTTCGCCGGGCCTGACCGACTATGCCGCCGCGGTGGCCGAAATGGAGGACCGCGCAGCGCAGATTTCTGCGGGAAATGCAGCAGAACTGATTTGGCTGGTTGAGCATCCCCCGCTCTATACGGCAGGCACCAGTGCCCGGCCGGAAGACCTTCTGGAGCCCGACAGGTTCCCGGTCTTCAAGACCGGACGAGGCGGCGAATTCACTTATCACGGGCCGGGTCAGCGGGTCGCCTACGTCATGCTCGACCTCAACCGGCGCGGTCGGGACGTCCGGCGCTTCGTCCGCAACCTCGAAGAATGGGTCATCGCGGCGCTGGCGGAGTTCGGCATCTCGGGCGAACGGCGCGAGGGCCGCGTCGGCATCTGGGTCGACCGGGAACGCTATGGCGGCTACGTCGGGCGAGAGGACAAGATCGCCGCCATCGGCGTGCGCCTGCGCCGCTGGGTCAGCTTCCACGGCATCTCTCTCAACGTCGAGCCGGACCTGTCGCACTACGGCGGCATCGTGCCCTGCGGCATCAGCGAGCATGGCGTGACGTCGCTCGTCGAGCTCGGAATTCCGGCAACGATGGCCGAGGTCGATCAGGCGCTAAAGACGTCGTTCGCATGCGTCTTCGACGCCCACCTCGTCACGACGCCGGTCACAGCGTAGGCAACGTCCCGAAGCCGGACGGCACCGGTTCCTCGAACTCGGAAATCTCGATGCCCGTGACTTTTGCGAGCGGCGGCCCGCGGCGGCAAGCAGCGAGCATCTCGTCGACCGCTGCGGCCTCTCCCGCAAAGACGGCCTCTACGGTTCCGTCCGCGCGGTTCCGCACCCAGCCCGACAGATTGAGGCCCTGCGCCCGCTCCGCCGTCCACGCTCGGTACCACACGCCCTGGACGCGGCCGGAGATCGAGGCGCGGACGATCTTCATCCGTCCTGCCGGACAAGCGCGAGAAACCGGGCAGCTGCCTCGATGTCAGCGAGTAAGGCTTCGCGCCGCCGCGTCGCTTCCGCGTCCTCGCCCCACTCCTCGATCTGGAACGTTTCGTCGACGAGCGAAGCGGCCCAGGCCGCTTCGCCGCCAATAAGCGCATCGGCGACCGCGAGGCCGATGACGACCGACCCGCTGGCCGACGTGACCATGTGGAGACCGGCCAGCGAGAAATCGTCGAAGCCGCCGACCACATCAGAGGCACGGCGGAGGCTTTCATCCTGCTGGGCAACGGGGAAGAGGCCTTCGGTTACGGCAAGAGACACCCCATGACGGTCAGCGATCCAGCGAACCAGGGGATCCCACGCCTCCTTCTGGCGCCGCACCAATTCCTCCGGTGCATCGGCGCGGTAGCAGACGAGATCGGTCTCGGCGTAGCGGCCGATCTCGCCGACCACCGCGTCGCGGTGCTCAGAGACGCGGTCAATCGCCGTGTTGGCGAGCCGCGTCAGCCGCATTCCGTGCGCGTCGATCTCGCTCTCCTGTGCAGCCCACTCGGCTGCGACGGCATCCGCGAGGGCCGCACCCGGAAGGCGGAGCGCGCGCTTTGCCGGCGTCTTCACCTTACGGCCGTCCAGACGGACGGCGTATGCGCCATCGACCGGTTCGACCGAGACCTCCTTGTAGAAGCGCTTCATCGGTCCGCTTCCCCGGCGACGAGAGCGCCGATCAGATCCGAAAGCTCATGGAACTCGTCGGCCACGTGGTGCGCTCCCGCATCGCGCAGCTCGGCCTCCGGATGCACGCCCCAGGTCACGCCGACCGCACCGACGCCGGCGTTGCGCCCGGTCATGATGTCGTATGTCGTGTCCCCAATCATCACAGTGTCAGCGGGTTCCACACCTGCCTCCTTCATTGCTTCGAGAAGAAGGAAAGGGTTGGGCTTACCGGGCCCCTGGTCCGCGGTCTTCACGGTGACGAAACGCCCTCCCAGACCGTTGCGCTCTACGAGGTCGAGGAAACGGCGGTTCGAACGGCTCGTGACGATGGCAAGCAGGTAGCCCTGCGCCTCGAGCTCGTCGAGCATCTCGACGGCACCGGGATAGAGCGTCTCCGGGGGACGCTCCGGCAGCGCGCGTTCGCCGCGCGCGATTTCGGCGTGGTACTCCTTGATCATCGACACTTCCCGGGGGCCGGCACCCGGCATCAGGAGCTCGACGCTCTGCTCCCAAGGGAGGCCGATGATGTTGCGGATCTGCTCGGGCGATGCCTCGGGAAAGCCAAGCGCCTCCCAACAGGCGCTGACGCCGATGATAATCGACGGGATGCTGTCGAGCAGCGTGCCGTCGAAATCGAACGCGGCAAGCTTGAGACGGTCGGACATTCGTACGTTACCTGCCTTCGGGAGAGAATTGGAAGAACTGCCACGTCTCGGCCGTGGCATCCGGCAGCGGCGCGGTGACGCGGAGCGTGCCGCCCGCGGGATGGGGCAACTCGATCGCGCGGGCATGGAGATGAAGGCGATCGCCTCCGGGGACTCCTTCGAGATGCGCCGCCTCGCCGCCATACTTGCCATCCCCGAGAATGGGCGTTCCTGTCCCCGCGCAGTGCACGCGGAGCTGGTGGGTACGCCCTGTACGCGGATAAAGCGCTACCCAGGCAACCTTTCGCCCGGCGGCATCGATCACTTCGTAGTCGGTGACCGCCGATTTTCCCATCTCGTCGTCGCGCACCACGCGTTCGTTGCCGTCCTGCCCGGCAACTTTGCGCAGCGGCATGTCGATGGTGCCCCGGCGCGGGCTCGGCACACCGACGACAAGCGCCCAGTAGGTCTTCTTTGCATCGCGCCCTTTGAACGCCTCCGCGAGGAACGCCGCCGCGCGCGCGCTCCGCGCAACGAGGAGCACTCCGCTGGTATCCCGATCGAGCCGGTGGACAAGCCGCGGCCGCTCGCCATCCTCGCCAGCGAGCGCGTCGAGCAGCCCGTCGATATGGCGCGTAACCTTCCGGCCGCCCTGCACGGCGATGCCGGGCGGCTTGTTGAGCGCGGTCACCTCTTTGTCCTCGTAGACGACGAGCGAGCGGATCCAGTCGCGGTCCTGATCGGAAATCGCGGGACGCCTCGGTGCGCCCTCCCCGCTTCCGACCGCCGCAGCTTCTTCGCCGAGCGGCGGCACGCGGACCGTCTGCCCGGGCGCCAACCGTGTCGAAGCCTTCGCGCGGCCTCCGTCGACGCGAATCTGTCCGGTGCGCAGCAGCTTCTCAAGGCGGCCGTGCTTGAGAGCGGGAAAATGGCGTTTGAACCACCGGTCGAGACGGATGTGGGCATCGCCCTCGGCAACGGGTACGAGTCGGACGTCACTCATCCCAGAAGAATCCGCGCCAGCCGGAGGCCGGCGAAAAGCCCGCCGACCGCCACCACGAGCGTCACCGCGACGTAACCGATCGCAAGCGCCGTCCGGCCGCGCTCGAACAGCAGAACCACGTCGAGCGAGAACGCCGAAAACGTCGTGAAGCCGCCGAGGACACAGACGACCAGGAAAGCGCGAAGCTCCGGCGACGGGCTCCAGGTCATTGCCATCAGCGCGGCGAGAACGCCGAGCGCGAACGAACCGACCGCATTGACCGTGAAGGTCCCGAGAGGAAATCCCCCATGCGGCAGGTGACTGACGAGCGAGCCGACCATGTAGCGGCCCGTGGCACCGACGGCACCGCCGAGGGCGACAAACAGGAGCGTCTTCATTCGTCCTCAGCCTCCGAATTGGAACCGGTAGCTCCGTCACGCGTACGCGCGCGGAGTTTCGCCCAGTAGTCGAGCCGCTTCTTCACCTCACGCTCGAAGCCGCGTTCGGCCGGGCGGTAGAGGCTCCGCCGGTCCATCTCGTCTGGGAAGTAGTCCTGGCCGGAAAAGCCTTCGTCGGTATCGTGATCGTAGACATATCCGTCGCCGTACCCGATGTCCTTCATCAGCCGTGTGGGCGCATTGAGAATGTGCTTGGGCGGCGCGAGCGAACCTGTTTCCTTTGCCGTCCGCATCGCCGCGCCATACGCCTTGTAGACCGCATTCGACTTCGGCGCGGTAGCGAGATAGACGACGCACTGGGCGATCGCAAGCTCTCCTTCCGGTGAACCGATCCGCTCGTAGGCCTCCCATGCCGCGATCGACTGCGGCAGCGCGGCGGGATCGGCCATTCCGATATCCTCGACGGCGAAGCGCGTCAGCCGCCGCGCGATGTAACGTGGATCCTCTCCCCCGTCGAGCATGCGCCCGAGCCAGTAGAGCGCAGCATCGACGTCGGAGCCACGGAGCGACTTGTGGAGCGCGCTGATCAGGTTGTAGTGCGCCTCCTGCGACTTGTCGTAGAGCGGTGCGCGCTTCTGTACCGTGGCCGCCAGCGCCTCGGGGTCGAGGAGCTTGTCTGGATTGAGACGGAACAGTTCCTCGGCGAGATTGAGCAGATAACGTCCGTCGCCGTCGGCAAGCGCGCAAAGGGCTGCGCGCGCGTCAGCGCCGAGCGGCAGAGAATGGCCCATCTCCTCCTCCGCCCTTACGAGCAGCGCCTCGAGCGCGGTATGGTCGAGACGGCGCAGCACGAAGACCTGGCAGCGCGACAGAAGCGCGCCGTTGAGTTCGAACGAAGGGTTTTCGGTCGTGGCGCCGACCAGGATCACTGTGCCGTCCTCGACATAGGGCAGGAAACCGTCCTGCTGGGCACGATTGAAGCGGTGGATTTCGTCGACAAAAAGAAGCGTGCCCTGCCCCGCCACACGACGCTCGCGTGCGCGCTCGAATACCTTGCGGAGATCGGCGACCCCCGAGAAGACCGCGGACAGCGGCTCAAAATAAAGACTGGTGCTACCCGCGAGCAGACGCGCAATCGTCGTCTTGCCGGTGCCCGGCGGCCCCCAGAGGATCATCGACGTCATGCGCCCGGCCGCGCTCATTCGCCCGATGGGGCCTTCGGGCCCGAGGAGATGCTCCTGTCCGAGCACCTCGGAGAGGCCCTGTGGGCGCAGCCGGTCGGCGAGCGGACGGGGCGCCGCATCCTCGAAAAGGCCCTTGGTCTCCGCCACCATCTCAACCCCGGATGAAAAGCTGCAGGACGCGGCCATTGCGGCCGATTTCCATGCGCCAGCCATCGGCCTCTTCGGCCGCCATCTTCCTCAGTGCGGATACGCTATCGATCGCCTGGCCGTTGAGTTTCAGGAGCAGGTCGCCCGGCTCCAGCCCCACCCGGTCGGCGGGCGCTCCTCGACGGACGCGGAGCACGATCACCCCGGTAAGCTCGGTGTCGAGCGAGAGTTCCTCGGCGAGCGCCGGCGACAGGTTCGCGACCTCGGCGCCGGCATAGGGATTGGCGCCCTCGATCAGCGTGACATCGCGCCGCGGCACTTCCGGAGCGCGTTCGAGAGCGACGGACAGGGTATTCGCCTCTCCGCGGCGGACAATCCCGATCTCCGCACTGCCGCCAACCTTCAGGGTCGCGATACGAAACCGGAGCGCGTTGACGTCGGGGATCTCACGGTCGTTGATGGAGACGATCACGTCGCCGACACGAAGTCCGGCACGTGCAGCGGGCCCACCCTCGTGCACGGCGTTTACGAGGACACCGGACGGCCGCGCGAGGCGGAGGCTGCCCGTCATATCGGCCTCGACGGTCTGGCCGCTCGCTCCGAGCCATGGCCGGACGATCTTCCCGCCAGCGTCGGCGCTGCCTATCACGGTAGCGACCATGTTGGACGGTATTGCGAAACCGATACCGTTCGACCCGCCGCCCCGGGAGTAAATCGCGGTGTTGATGCCGGCAAGGCGCCCATCGAGCGAGACGAGAGCGCCGCCCGAATTGCCGGGGTTGATCGCGGCATCGGTCTGGATGAAAAAACCGTAGTCGGTAATCCCTCTCGCGGTACGCGCGAGCGCCGAGACGATGCCGCTGGTCACCGTCTGGCCGACGCCGAACGGGTTGCCGATAGCGAGGACGATATCGCCGACTTCGAGCGTATCGGAATCCCGAAGCGGTAGGAACGGCAGCGTCTCACCCTTCGTGTCGATGCGCAGTACGACGAGGTCCGTCTTCTCGTCACGGACGACGATTTCGGCGTCGTACTCGCGCCGGTCGGTAAGGACGACGGTGATCTCGTCCGCCTTGTCGACCACGTGGTTGTTGGTGACGACCAGCCCGTCGCCTCGCACGATCACGCCGGAGCCGAGCGAGTTCTGCACCCGGTTCCGCGTCTCGCCGCCGAAGGAGAACTGGTCGCCGAAGAAACGGCGGAAGAACGGGTCGTTGAACAGGGGTGAAACCTGGCGGGTGCGCACGACGCGTCGCGTGTAGATATTCACAACGGCAGGCGCAGCCGATTTCACGAGCGGTGCATAGGAGAGCCGGACTTCCTCGCGCGACGCCGGCGCGCTGACATCCTCGGCAGCCGCGGGCAAGATTCGTGCGGCGCCCGCGAGGGCCGCGGCAGCAAGGAATGCGGCGGCGACAGCGGCGTGAATGCGGTGAAGGGTCATGGTCTCAGTCTATCATCCGGGCTCCGACCCGGACCATTCAAATGGGCGCGGACGTCCCGCGGGACAAGCCCGCCTGGCTTGCCGTCCCCGGTGAAGAACGCAGCGGAAACAAACGAAAAGGGCGGCCACAAAGGCCGCCCCGTCGGTATTCTCTGCCGGCAGGCCGGTCAGGCAGCCGCCTCGGTTTCCACCTCGTCTTCGATCACGGGGCCCGAGTCCAGACCCTTCGCATCGACGTCGCGGTCGACCAGTTCGATGATCGCCATCGGCGCGCTGTCGCCGTAGCGGAACCCCGCCTTGAGGACGCGCGTATAGCCGCCTTTGCGGTCACGGTAGCGGTCGGCGAGCGTGCTGAACAGCTTTTCGGCCAGCACCCGGTCGCCGTGCAGGCGCGAAATCGCGATGCGGCGGGCATGCAGGTCGCCGCGCTTGCCGAGCGTAATTAGCGAGTCGACGACGGACCGCAGGTCCTTCGCCTTCGGCAGCGTCGTCTTGATCTGCTCGTGCTTGATCAGCGCGGCAGCGAGATTGCCGAACATCGCCTTGCGATGGGCGCTCGTGCGGTTCAGCTTGCGGCCGCTGAGACGGTGACGCATTTTCCTGTCCTCTTCCTAGTACTCTTGGGCCCTCAGTAGGGCTCCTCCAGACGCTTGGCCATGTCCTCGATGTTCTCGGGCGGCCAGTCGACGATTTCCATTCCGAGATGCAGGCCCATCTGGCTCAGCACCTCCTTGATCTCATTGAGCGACTTGCGGCCGAAGTTCGGCGTGCGCAGCATCTCCTGCTCGGTCTTCTGAACCAGATCGCCGATATAGATGATGTTGTCGTTCTTGAGGCAGTTGGCCGAGCGGACCGAGAGCTCGAGCTCGTCGACCTTGCGCAGCAGGTTGCGGTTGAACGCCGGCTCGCTGGTCTCGATCGTCTCCTGGATCGCGCGCGGCTCCTCGAAGTTGATGAACATCTGGAGCCGGTCCTGCAGAATCCGCGCGGCAAGCGCCACGGCGTCCTCGGGCGTGATCGTGCCGTCGGTCTCGACTTCCATGACAAGCTTGTCATAGTCCGTGCGCTGGCCGACGCGGGCGTTCTCGACACGGTAGGCGACGCGGCGGACCGGGCTGAACACGGCGTCGACCGGAACGAGGCCGATGGGCGAATCTTCGGCACGGTTCTCCGAGGCGGGCACGTAGCCCTTGCCGGTGTCGACCGTCATCTCCATCGAGATGCGCGCACCGTCGTCGAGCGTGCAGATGACGAGGTCGGGATCGATGATCTCGATGTCGTGCGTCGCCTCGATCATGCCGGCAGTGATCTCACCGGGTCCGGTCGCCGTCAGCATGATACGCTTCGGGCCCTCGCCGTGCATACGGAGCGCCAGCGACTTGATGTTGAGGACGATGTCGGTCACGTCTTCGCGGACACCGGGGATCGACGAGAATTCATGCAGCACGCCGTCGATCTGGATCGCCGTGACGGCGGCGCCCTGAAGCGACGACATCAGAATCCGGCGTAGCGCATTGCCGAGCGTCATCCCGAAGCCGCGCTCGAGCGGCTCGGCGGTGATCGTCGCGAAACGCGAAGCCTCTTCGCCTGCTTCGATGTCGAGCTTGGAGGGCTTTATCAGTTCCTGCCAATTCTTGTGGATGACCGTCATACCGTTTTCCTTTCGCGGCAGATCGCCGCAAATATTCTACCCTGTCTCGCCTCCGCCGGGCCCTTGCCGGGCCGCGGCGTCCGTGTCAGACGCGGCGACGCTTCCGCGGACGGCAACCGTTGTGCGGGATCGGCGTCACGTCGCGGATCGACGTGATCGTGAATCCGACCGCCTGCAGTGCGCGAAGAGCGGACTCGCGCCCGGAACCGGGGCCCTTCACCTCGACCTCGAGGGTCTTCATGCCGTGCTCCTGCGCCTTGCGGCCAGCGTCCTCGGCGGCCATCTGCGCGGCGTAGGGCGTCGACTTGCGCGAGCCCTTGAAGCCCTGCGCGCCCGCCGACGACCATGCGATCGCGTTGCCCTGCGCATCGGCGATGGTGATCATCGTGTTGTTGAACGAAGCGTTCACGTGGGCGATGCCCGACGTGATGTTCTTGCGCTCGCGGCGACGGATACGCCCTGCCTGTGCCTGTCGTGCCATGTCTGTTCCCCGTTACCCGCCGTTGCTACTTCTTGCCTGCGATCGGACGCGCCTTGCCCTTGCGGGTCCGCGCGTTCGTGTGCGTCCGCTGACCGCGCACCGGCAGGCCGCGGCGATGGCGCAGGCCGCGATAGCAGCCGAGGTCCATCAGACGCTTGATGTTCATCGCCGTCTCGCGCCGCAGGTCGCCCTCGACCGTATGGTCGCGGTCGATAACGTCGCGGATGCGCGCGATCTCGTCGTCGCTCAGGTCATTGGCCCGGAGCGTCTTCTCGATGTTCGCCTGTTCACAGATCTGGACGGCGGTCGTGCGGCCGATTCCATAGATGTAGGTGAGCGCGATCGCCACCGGTTTGTTGGGCAGGTTTACACCCGAAATGCGTGCCACGACGCGATCTCCTCAGCGTTCGAATAGATTAGATACAGGAAAAACGGTCCCGGACGCCACCGCCGACCGAAGCGCACGGATTATAGGGACTGAAACGGTCAAGTCAACCATCGCCATCACCCCAAAACCGCTTCAATCTGGCGGGTGACTTCGTCGATTTCCGCCATTCCGTCGACCGACTTCAGTACCCCCCGGCCCTGGTAATAGGGCAGCAGCGGCGCGGTTTGTGCGTGGTAGGCCGACAGCCGCGCGGTCACCGTTTCGGCATTGTCGTCCTTGCGGCGGCTGAACTCGGTCGAGCCGCATACATCACAGACACCGTCCTTTTTCGGCTTCTGGAACCGGTCGTGATAGCCGGCACCACACTTGGCACAGCTGTAACGGCCGGTAATCCGGTCCACCAGGACAGAATCGTTGACCTTCATCTCGATCACGTGATCGAGCTTCAGTCCCATCTGCCCGAGCATCCTGTCGAGCGCTTCGGCCTGGGCCGTGGTCCGCGGAAACCCGTCGAGAATGAAACCGTTCTTGCAGTCCGGCAGCTGGATGCGGTCGCGGATCATGGCAATCATGATCTCGTCCGAAACGAGTTCGCCCCGCTCCATGATCGCCTTGGCCTTCTTGCCGACTTCGCTGCCCGAGGCGACGGCCGCGCGCAGCATATCGCCGGTCGAGAGCTGGATCAGCCCGCGCGAGTCTTCGAGGCGCTTGGCCTGGGTGCCCTTTCCGGCGCCCGGCGGTCCGAGAAGAATGAGGTTCATCAGCGGCGCCCCTTGAGCCGCGACTTGCGCACGAGACCTTCGTACTGGTGGGCAATCAGGTGCGACTGAACCTGGGCGACAGTGTCCATCGTCACCGTGACCACGATCAGGAGGCTTGTGCCGCCGAGATAGAAGGGAACGCCGTACTGCGAAATCAGGACTTCAGGCAGAATGCTGATACCCGTCAGGTAGATCGCGCCGATCACGGTAAGGCGCGTCAGGATGTAGTCGAGGTGCTCTGCCGTGTTCTTACCCGGTCGGATACCGGGCACGAAACCGCCGTATTTCCGGAGGTTGTCGGCGGTCTCGGTCGGGTTGAACACGACCGAGGTGTAAAAGAACGCGAAGAACACGATCATCGCCGAATAAAGGATCAGGTAGAGCGGACGGCCATGGCCGAGATAGGCCGTGACATCGCCGAGCCATGCGGGCCCCGAATTCGCGGAGAAGTTGGCGATCGTGATCGGCAGCAGCAGAAGCGAACTCGCGAAAATCGGCGGAATCACGCCGGCGGTATTGACCTTGAGCGGGATGTGCGAGCTTTCGCCGCCGAACATCTTGTTGCCCTGCTGGCGCTTCGGATACTGGACGACGACACGCCGCTGGGCCCGCTCGACATAGACGATCATCGTTATCAGAGCGACCGCGAGGAGCAGCAGGCCCATGATCACGAGCGGGGACAGGGCGCCGGTACGGCCGAGCTCGAGGGTCCCCACGAGGGAGTGCGGCAGGTTGGCGACGATACCCGCGAAGATGATCAGCGAAATGCCGTTACCGACGCCCCGAGAGGTGATCTGTTCGCCGAGCCACATCAGGAAAATCGTGCCGCCGACGAGCGTGATCACCGTGGTCGCCCGGAAGAAGAGGCCCGGATCGTGTACCGCAGCCCCCTGCGTTCCGCTCATTCCTTCGAGACCGACGGCAATTCCGTACGCCTGGAACGCCGCAAGCAGAACGGTGCCGTAACGCGTGTACTGGTTGATCTTCTTGCGGCCGACCTCACCCTCCTTCTTGAGGGCTTCGAAGTGCGGGTGGATCGCCTGCAGGAGCTGCATGATGATCGCCGCCGAGATGTAAGGCATGATGTTCAGCGCGAAAATCGTCATGCGGCTGAACGCACCGCCCGCGAACATGTCGAACATGCCGAGGATACCGCCGGCCTGCTGCTTGAAGATGTCCTGCAGGATGACGGGGTCTATTCCGGGAAGCGGAATCCAGGTGCCGAGCCGATAGACGATGAGCGCACCCAGCGTGAACCAGATGCGCTTCTTCAGTTCGGTTGCCTTCGCGAAGTTCGAGAAATTGATCTGCGAGGCGAGCTGTTCGGCGGCTGACGCCATTCCCTTCCCTTTGCCCGGAGTCCGGTCCCGACGCGCCCTCAGGCGGTCTCGGCGGCCTTGGCCGGCGCGGTCAGCGTGACGCTGCCGCCCGCCTTCTCGATCGCCTCGACCGCGGCGCGGGACGCACCCGCGACCTCGACCGTGATCTTGGCCTTGATCTCGCCCTTTGCAAGAACGCGCACGCCGTCTCGCGCGGTTGTGATCACGCCGGCGGCGATCATCGCTGCGGCGTCGACTTTCTGGCCCGCGTCGAGCTTGCCATCATCGATAGCCTGCTGCAGGCGACCGAGATTGACGACCCGGTAAGCCTTGCGGAAGGGGTTCTTGAAACCGCCCTTCGGCAGACGCCGGTAGAGGGGCATCTGGCCGCCCTCGAAGCCGGCGAGCGCAACGCCGGTGCGGGACTTCTGGCCCTTATGGCCGCGTCCGCCGGTCTTGCCGGTGCCGGAACCGATACCGCGGCCGACCCGCTTTCGCGAGCGACGGGCGCTCGGATTGTCGGAGATCTCGTTCAGTCGCATCTTTCTTCTCCTGCTGGAGCGCAGAGCGCGCCCCGCTCGTCCAACGTCAGTTCTCGATCCGGACGAGGTGCTTAACTTTGTCGATCATGCCACGGACGGCCGGCGTGTCTTCCAGCTCGCGCGTCCGGTGCATCTTGTTGAGCCCGAGGCCCACCAGCGTCGCACGCTGGTCCTTCGGACGCCCGATCGGGCTTCCGATCTGGGTGACCCGGATCGTCTTCTTGTCGTCTGCCATCGTTTAGGCCTCCACCTGCTCCTCTTCGCGCCGGCCGACGATATCGCCGACCTTACGGCCGCGGCGGTTCGCGACCATGCGCGGCGACTGCAGCGCCTGAAGCGCGGCGAAGGTCGCCTTGATCATGTTGTGCGGGTTCTGGGTCCCGACCGACTTCGCGACGATGTCCTGGATGCCGAGGGTCTCGAACACCGCGCGCATCGGGCCACCGGCGATGATGCCCGTGCCGGGGGGCGCCGAACGAAGGACGACGCGGCCCGCACCGTAGCGGCCGTGCACGTCGTGGTGGAGGGTGCGGCCCTCGCGCAGCGGAACGCGGATCATATTGCGCTTCGCCCGCTCGGTGCCCTTGCGGATCGCCTCCGGAACTTCGCGCGCCTTGCCGGAGCCGAAGCCGACGCGGCCCTTCTGGTCGCCGACGACGACAAGTGCCGCAAACCCGAAGCGCCGACCGCCTTTGACGACCTTCGCCACGCGGTTGATGCTGACGAGCTTGTCGATGACGTCGCTCTGTTCCGTCTTCTCTTCGCGTTCGCGCCGCGGATTACGTGCCATCCGTCTCTCTCCTAGAATGCCAGCCCGCCTTCGCGGGCCGCATCGGCCAGCGCCTTGACGCGACCGTGATACAGGTAGGGTCCGCGATCGAACACCACCTCTTTGACTCCCTTTTCCACCGCACGCTGCGCGAGGAGCTTGCCAACGGCCGCCGCAGAATCCTTGTTCGCGGTACCCTTGCACGCTTCCTCGAGGCTGGAGGCGGACGCGACGGTCAAGCCGGACACGTCGTCGATCACCTGAGCGTAGATGTACTTGTTCGAGCGGAAGACCGAAAGACGCGGCCGGCCGTTCGCGCTCCGCCGGATCTGGCGGCGCACCCTGGCACGCCGGCGGACCTTCAGTTCGTTTGTCTTGGCCATGACTACTTCTTCTTGCCTTCCTTGCGAATGATGTATTCGTCCGAGTAACGGACACCCTTGCCCTTGTAGGGCTCCGGCGGTCGGTAGCTGCGGATCTCGGCGGCAACCTGGCCGACCTGCTGACGATCGCAACCGGAGATCAGGATCTCGGTCTGCGTCGGCGTCTCGATCTTGATACCGGCCGGGACGGGATAGCGGACTTCGTGGCTGAAGCCGAGCTGGAGGACGAGGTCCTTGCCCTGCATCGCGGCACGGTAGCCGACGCCCGTGATGTCGAGCTTCTTGCGGTATCCCTCGGAAACGCCCGTCACGAGGTTCTCGAGCAGGCTGCGGGTCGTGCCCCACATCATGCGCGAGCGCTTCGTGTCGTCCTTCGGCGAGACGACGAGCTTGCCGTCCTCCTGCGCCACCGAAACCGCGTCGAGAACGACGGCCATCGACAGTTCGCCGAGCTTTCCTTTGGCCTTGACCGTACCGTCGCCGATCTGGACATCGACTCCGGCCGGAACCTTCACCGGCAATATTCCAACGCGCGACATGGCTTCGCTCCCGGCTCCCTGGCCTAGAATACTTCGCAGATGACCTCGCCGCCGACATTCGCGGCGCGGGCCTCGCTGTCCGACATCACCCCGCGGGGCGTGGACAGGATCGAAATGCCGAGGCCGTTGTAGACCCGCGGCAGGTCCTTGATCTTCGAATAGACGCGGCGGCCCGGCGTAGAGACCCGCTGGATATGGCGGATCACAGGCGCGCCCTCGTGGTACTTCAGCTCGATCCGGATCTGGGAAATACCCTTCCGGAGCTCTTCCGTCTCGTAACCACGGATGTAGCCTTCGCGCTTGAGAACCTCGAGCACATTGGTGCGCAGCTTCGAGTTCGGCGACGTCACGGCGGTCTTGTGCGCCCGCTGTCCATTGCGGATGCGGGTCAGAAGATCGGCGACGGGATCAGTCATGCTCATCGATAGCTCTCCGTCACCAGCTCGACTTGACCATACCCGGGATCTGGCCAGTCGAGGCCAGGTCGCGGAGCGCGATACGGGACATCTTGAACTTGCGGTACACCGAGCGCGAACGGCCGGTAACTTCGCAACGGTTACGAATGCGGACGGCAGCGCCGTTTCGCGGAAGCTGCGCGAGCTTCAACCGCGCCTGGAAACGCTCCTCCATCGGCAGGTCGCGGTTGTCCGCGATCGCCTTCAGGCGCGCACGCTTCGCTGCGTACTGCTTCGCCATCTTCCGGCGCTTGTCGTTGCGTTCAATGGCGCTTTTCTTAGCCATGTGGTCCTCCCAATCCCGTCAGTTCGTTATGAACGGGAAGTTGAAACCCTTGAGCAGCGCGTATGCCTGCTCATCATTCTGTGCGCTGGTGCACACGACGATATCCATCCCGCGGAACTCGTCGACCGAGTCGTAGTCGATTTCCGGGAAGATGATCTGCTCGCGGATACCCATCGCGTAGTTGCCCCGGCCGTCGAAGCTCTTGCCGGAGACTCCACGGAAGTCGCGGACGCGCGGCAGCGCGACGTTGATCAGGCGATCCAGGAACTCGTACATCCGGTCGCGGCGAAGCGTGACCTTGACGCCGATAGGCATGCCCTCGCGCAGCTTGAACGTCGCAATGGACTTGCGCGCGCGCACGATGACCGGCTTCTGGCCGGCAATCGCCGTCATGTCGCGGGCGGCGTTGTTCACTTTCTTCGAGTCGTTCACCGCCTCGCCGACGCCCATGTTCAGCACGACCTTCTCGATGCGCGGAATCTGCATCGGGTTCGCGTAGTTGAACTGGGCCTGCATCGCGGACCGGATTTCGTTGTCGTAAACTTCTTTCAGACGGGCAACCATGATCCGTACCTCAATCAATCACTTCGCCGGAGCGCCGGGCGAAGCGGACCTTGCGGCCATCCTCGAGCGTCTTGAAACCGACCCGGGTCGCCTTGCCGCCCTGCGGATCGGCGAGCGCGAGGTTCGACACGTGAATCGGCCCCTCCTTCTCGACGATGCCGCCCTGCTGCGTTTGCGTCTGGCGCTGGTGGCGCTTGACGACGTTGACGCCCTGGACGATGGCTCGGTTTTCCGCGGGCATGACGCGCAGAACGCTGCCCTTCTTGCCTTTGTCACGGCCCGAGATGACGATCACCTCGTCGCCTTTCCTGATTCGCGCAGCCATATTCTTGCTCCGTTCCGCCGCCTCAGAGAACTTCCGGGGCGAGCGAGATAATCTTCATGTAGTTGCGGGCGCGCAGCTCGCGGGTCACCGGCCCGAAGATACGGGTGCCGATCGGCTCGCCGGCGTTGTTCAGCAGCACCGCAGCGTTCCGGTCGAACCGGATCGAGGTGCCATCGGGACGGCGCACTTCCTTCGAGGTGCGCACGATGACGGCACGGTGCACGTCGCCCTTCTTCACGCGGCCGCGCGGAATCGCTTCCTTGACGGTGACGATGATGAGATCGCCCACCGTAGCCCAGCGCCGCTTCGAACCGCCGATGATCCGGATGCACTGCACCCGGCGCGCGCCGGAGTTGTCGGCGACTTCGAGGTTGGATTCAGGAATGATCATTTTTTAGTCCTCGTACCTCAGCGGCTCACGCGTCTTCGAAGATCACTTCCCAGGTCTTCGACTTCGAGATCGGCCGGCATTCGCGGATGCGGACGGTCTCGCCTTCCTTGCAGCGGTTCTCCGGATCGTGCGCCGCGAACTTCTTCGAACGGCGTACGGTTTTCTTGTAGATCGGATGCTGCACCTGGCGCTCGACAAGAACGGTCACCGTCTTGTCGGCCTTGTTCGAGACCACCGTCCCCTGGAGAATTCGTTTGGGCATAACTTCCCGTCCCTTACGACGCCAGACGGCGTTCGTTGATAACAGTGTTGATGCGCGCGATGTCGCGACGCACTTCACGGACGCGGCTCGTCGACTCGAGCTGGCCGGACGCGCGCTGGAACCGGAGGTTCAGCTGCTCGCGCTTCAGGTCGCGCAGCTGGTCGCGCAGTTCGTCGTCGGTCTTCTGGCGGATATCGGCGATATCGGACATCAGTGCTCTCCCCCTCCGACGAGGCGCGTCACGATCCGGGTACGGACCGGGAGCTTCGCCGCGGCGAGCTCGAGGGCGACACTCGCGATTTCCTTCGGCACGCCGTCGATCTCGAACATGATACGGCCGGGCTTCACCTTGGCCGCCCAGTACTCGACTGAGCCCTTACCCTTACCCTGGCGGACTTCGGCGGGCTTCTGCGTTACCGGCACGTCCGGGAAGATACGGATCCAGACGCGGCCCGAGCGCTTCATATGGCGCGTGATCGCTCGGCGCGAAGCCTCGATCTGCCGCGCGGTAACGCGGCCGGGGGTCATCGCCTTGAGGCCGTACGAGCCGAAATTCAGCGTCGTGGCGCCCTTTGCGTT
>JAYOEF010000013.1:0-33946 GCA_038106605.1 Alphaproteobacteria bacterium | reverse complement strand
GCGCTGATCGATACCGGCTCGCGCATGGACGAGGTGATCTTCGAAGAGTTCAAGGGCACCGGTAACTCGGAAATCATCCTCGACCGCAAGCTCGCCGACAAGCGCACCTTCCCCGCGATCGACATCACCAAGTCGGGCACGCGCAAGGAAGAGCTGCTGGTCGACAAGGGCACGCTGTCGAAGATGTGGGTACTGCGCCGCATCCTGACCCCGATGGGGACGGTCGATTCGATGGAGTTCCTGCTCGACAAGCTGAAGCATACGAAGTCGAACCACGACTTCTTCGATTCCATGAACCAGTAGGGTTCTCGGACCGCAGAATAGAAAAGGGCGCCCCGAGGGGCGCCCTTTTTCGTTTCCCGTTTCCGGCCGCTCAGGGTTCGAGGACGATCGAGCCCGTCGTCTTGCGCGCCGCGAGGTCCTGGTGGGCGCGCGACGCCTCGCGCAGCGAGTACTTGTGGTTGACCTCGATCTTGACCGCGCCCGACTTGATCATCTTCATCACCTCGCCCGCGCTCTTCCGCAGCTCCTCGGGCGTCGCGACGAAGTCGAACAGGGTGGGGCGCGTCATGACGAGCGAGCCCTTCTGCATCAGGATCAGCGGGTTGATATCGGGGATCGGACCCGACGCGTTGCCGAACGAGACGAACATGCCGCGCTTCTTCAGGCAGTCGAGCGAGGCCGGCCACGTCGCCGCGCCGATCGAATCGTAGACCACCGGCAGCATTTCGCCCTTGGTGATCTTGCGCACGCGGTCGACGAAGTTCTCGCGCGAGTAGATGATCGGGTAGTCGCAGCCGTGCGCCTTGGCGAGACGCGCTTTGCCGGGGGACGAGACCGTGCCGATCACCGTGGCGCCCAAGGCCTTCGCCCATTGGCAGAGGATGAGGCCGACGCCGCCCGCCGCGGCGTGGATCAGGATCGTGTCGCCCTTCTGCACCTTGTAGACCTGGCGGATGAGGAACTGCACGGTCATGCCCTGCAGCATCATTGCCGCCGCGGTGTCGTCGGAGATTTCCTTCGGCACCTTGACGAGCTTGCCCGCGTCGATGTTGAGCAGCTCGGCATAGCAGCCCTTTCCGGCCGTGCCGGTGGCGACCCGGTCGCCGACGCGGAAATCGCTGACGCCCGCGCCGATGGCTTCCACCACGCCGCACATCTCGCCGCCCGGCGTGAAGGGCAGCGGCACGGGGTAGAGGCCCGAGCGCATGTAGATGTCGATGAAGTTCACGCCGATCGCCTTGGTGCGGACGGTCACCTGGCCCTTTTCAGGCCGGCCGACCTCGACGTCGCGCCATTTCATAACCGACGGCGCGCCGGTCTTCTCGACGACGATAGCTTTGGGCATGTTGGTATTTCCTCTCTGATCCGGCGGCGCTGACGCCGCGTTGGCCTGTCCGGTGGGTCTGGAGTGCGGGTCGGGGCGCCGGCGTCAAGCGGGGCCCGACGGTACGGGCCGGGGGCCCGTTGCGGCCTGGACGATGCGTTTCGGCAAGGCGAACCCCCCATTTCTTCCCCGTTGCGCCACCCCTTATGGGTAAACGCTTCTTATTGCTGACAGAATAGCCGCCGGGGGCGCGGGTGTCATCGGCGAAAGGACCGCCGTTCTTGCGCCTAGAGCAAACGTGTCTTGCGGGATTCGAGATCGAGCAGCATCGCCTTGGTCCGGAGGCCGCCGCGTCCCGAGTAGCCGCCCGGGCCCGCCTTCGCGATCACCCGGTGGCAGGGAACGATCACGGGGATGGGGTTTCTGCCGCAGGCGGTGCCGACCGAACGGGCCGAACCGCCGGCCTGCCCGGCCAGATCGCCGTAGGTCAGCGTTTCGCCGTAGGGGATGGCGCACATCACCGTCCACACCCGTTTCTGGAATTCGGTTCCAACCGGCGCGAGAGGGAGGTCGAACGCTTCGAGCCCGCCCGCGAAATAGGCATCGAGCTGGCGCACGGCCTCGGCCAGCAGCGGGCCCGGCGTCTCGCTGGCGCTTTTCGCCCGCGGCGCCCAGTCGATGGCGGTGATGGCGCCGCCCGCTTCGTGAACGTGGAGCGTGCCGACGGGCGAGGGAACGAGGATCGTGGGCATGGCGCGAGCTTGCGGCGCGCGGCATGCGCGGTCAAGCAGGGCGACGCCACCGGTTTTCGTCAGGTGTCGCCCGGCCCGATATCGTCGCCCGACCCTATGTCGTCGCCCGACCCTATGTCGTCGAACGAGGCAAGCATATCGTCGAGCGCCGACCTGTCCGCGGCATCGAGCGGCTCTGCGGCGGCGGATGCCGGCGCGATCGCCGGAATGTCGCCGTAGGTCGCGGTCTGGCGGCCGATGGCGCGGGCGAGCCGGGCCGGATCGATCGGCTTCGGCACGTAGTCGTTCATCCCGGCGTCGAGATAGCGTTCCCGGTCGCCCTTCATGGCGTTCGCCGTCAGGGCGACGATCGGCACGTCGCGCGCGGGCGGCGGCAGCTCGCGGATGCGCCGCGTGGCGCTGATGCCGTCCATTTCGGGCATCTGAATGTCCATGAGGACGAGATCGTAGCTGCGCGTGCGGACAGCCTCGACCGCTTCGATCCCGTTCGCTGCGATATCGATGCGATGTCCGGCATTTTCGAGCATCACGGTGACGACCTTCTGGTTCACGTGGTTGTCTTCGGCGACGAGGATTCGGAGCGACCGGCCGCTGCGTTCTGTCCTGGCGGCGGGCTCGCCCGGCCGCTCGATGTCGTCCGGTTCCGCCATCGGGCAGAGGACGGTAAACCAGAAAAGAGAGCCCTCGCCGGGCTTCGTTTCCAGGCCGATATCGCCGCCGAGCAGACCGACGAGGCCGCGGCTGATGGCGAGCCCGAGCCCGGTTCCGCCATAGCGCCGCGCGACCGAGGAATCCGCCTGGGTGAACTTCTCGAACAGGCGGTCGGCGATCCCGGACGGGATGCCCGGGCCGGTGTCCTCGATCTCGAACCGGGTTTCGATCGTGCCGCCGTCGTGTGCGCGCTGGGACGTGCGCAGCTCGATCCCGCCCGCTGTCGTGAACTTGACCGCATTGGCGATGAGGTTGAACAGGACCTGGCGGATGCGGCCGCTGTCGCTCCGGAGCCAACGGGCGACATGTGGTGCCGAAGTCATGCGCCAGCCGAGTCCCTTGGCGCGGGCCTGCGGCGCCCACATGTCTTCGACGCTGCGCATCAGGGTGACGAGATCGAAGTCCGTACGTTCGAGCTCGAGACGATGGGATTCGACCTTCGACAGGTCGAGAATGTCGTTGAGGATCGACAGCAGGGCGGAGCCGGATTCGCGGATGGTGACCAGCTTGTCGCGCTGATCGTCGTCGAGCGTCGTGTCGAGGAGGAGCGAGGTCATGCCGAGCACGCCGTTGAGCGGGGTGCGGATCTCGTGGCTCATAGAGGCGAGGAATTCCGACTTCGCCTTGTCTGCGGCCTCCGCCTTGACGGCGGCTTCCTCGAACCGGAGCGCTGCGCGCTCCGCCTCGTCCTTGGCGATGCGGAGCTGCTCCTCGCGTTCGCGCAGTTCGGTGACGTCGGTGTTGATACCGCCGATGCCGGAGACGTTGCCCTCGGCGTCGTGCACCGGAAACTTCGTGAAGATGAAGTTCCGAACAGCGCCGTCGGCGCCGGTCATCGTGTGTTCGAAGTGGACGACCTTTCCGCCTTGCATGACGCCGCGGTCGAACTCCTCGAGCCGGCCCATCTGCGCGCGCGGGATGCGGACGCCGCCTTTTTTGCCGATGACCTCCGCCTCGGTCAGGCCGGTGAACGCGAGGTAGGGTGCGTTCACGTAGCGGAAGTTCATTTCCGCATCCTTCATGTAGATGATCGACGGCGAGTTGTCGAAGAAGGCGCGAAACCGCTGCTCGCTTTCCGCCAGCGCCGCCTGGCCCATGAGGCGGCGCGAGACGTCGCGGAAGAAGATACAGATGGTCGCCGACCTGTCGGTCTTCACGTAGCGCGCGGTCGCTTCGACAGGGATCGTCCTGCCGGAATTGGTCCGGAATTCGCTCGTGAATTCGATGCCGTCGGAGCTGCGGACGCGCTCGACGATCTTCGACCAGCGCGCCTCGGCAGCGCTCGGGTCGATGTCCGCCATCTTGAGGGCGAGGATCTCGAAGGTACCGTATTCGAGCAGTTCCGCTGCCGAGGTATTGGCGTAGCGCACCGTTCCGTCCGGATCGATCCACAGGATCGGTTCGGCGGCGAGGTCGACCGAGGTCTGGGTGAGGCGGAGGCGTTCGCGGGCGCGTTCGACCACCGTGTTCGCGTTCGAAAGGTCGGACTGCATCGCGCGCAGGGCGCTGACGTCGGTCGAGATCGCGCAGATGATGTCCTCGCCGCGGACGGGGTCGAAGATCGGAAACTTCGAGGTGATGTGAGGCCGGGCGATCCCGTCGGGACCGGTGATCGTCGCCTCCACGCGGACGGGCTCGCTGGTCTCGATCACGCGCTGGTCGTCCTTGCGCCACTTCTCCGCCGCCTCCTGGCCGTGGACTTCCCAGTCGTAGTGGCCGACGGTCTTCTCCCGATCGACACCGCGCGCCTCGCAGTACTTGCGGTTGACGAGCAGGATCTCGCCGTCGCGCGTCTTCGCGAAGATCTGCGAGTCGGCGTGGTCGATCATCGTGTTGAGACGGTTTTCCGACTGCTCGAGCCGGCGGAGCGTTTCGTAGAAGCGGATCTGGTTGGCGATCCAGGCGGCGAGGACGGAGATATTCACGACGTCGTCGTCGGAAATGGCGTTCGGCCTGCGCCGCGCGATGTTGAGCGTTCCGAAGCAGGCGTCGCCTGCGAGAAGCGGCAGAAGAACCACGCTTCTGAGGCCGCGGCGGCGCAGCGGCGTGAGATCGAACCGGGTTTCCTCGTCCGTCTCCGTGTCGGCGACCCGGACCGCCTCACGCGTCCGGAAGCAGAGACCGACGCCCGTGCCCTCCAACCGCGTGGTGCCGCCATTTTCGTTGATCGCCTGGCCACCCACCGAGATCACGCGCATCCGTTCGCCGTCCGGCAGGGCGACGCTGATCCGGTCCGACGGAACGATTTCCGGAAGCCGGGCCGCGATCCTTTCGTATAGCTCCTCCATCGACCCCGCGCCGGCGAGGTCGTTGAGGAACCCGAGCGGGATCGAAATGTCGGTGTGCGGCGCGCGGCGCGCGTCGTCAGGCATGAAAAGTGGTCCGGTCGCCGGTTTCGCTTAAGCCGGGCAAAGGTCGCCTCAAACAATTGCTTTTCGATTAAATGACGGCGCCCGTCGGTGATTCGCCGTGTAGGGTGGGGCGGGCCGGTTCCGTCTGTGCGAAGCCCATATGAGGGAACAAGGCGAGCTGATGCTATATCTAGTATGTGATGTCGGTTCGTGCCGCAAAGACAGGGTTTTCGCTTGATCGCGGTTAAGCGCGATGCGGGCGGGTGCGCGTAATCTGAGGATCGTTCCGATCAACGAAAGGAAGCACGGATATGACTGTCGATCTCTGGATGCTTTTCTGGGCCGTCGTTCTCGCCTTCGCCCAGGTCCTCGTCGCGACCGTGGGCGCGATGCTTCAGGCTGGTTTGCCGACGCTCGCCGGGAACCGCGAAAACATGCCGGAGCTGACCGGGTGGGCCGCCCGCGCGGGGCGCGCGCACCGCAACATGCTCGAAGCTCTGCCGCTGTTCGCAGCGCTGATCCTTGCCGCCCATGTGAGCCAGACCGCCAGCCCGCAGACCGCGCTCGGCGCCCAGCTCTTCCTCTTCGGGCGGCTTGCCTATGCGGCGGTCTATCTTGCGGGAATTCCGTGGCTGCGCACGCTGGTCTGGGTGGTTTCGGTCGCCGGCCTCGTGATTATCGCCGCTGCGTTCCTCTGAGAAGCCTCCGCCACAAGGCTAGGGACGGTCGCCGTTCGCGACGATGAACACCTATATCGACATCTACTGCGAACGGACCGCCCCCGGCCTCTGGGCCGAGCCGCTCAATGCGCTGACGAACCTCGCGTTCGTGGTGACTGCGCTGCTGCTCGGCCGCATTCTGCTCGCGGGAGAGGCGGGGGCGAGGCGCGATCCGGTGTCCTGGATGTTCGTGGGCCTCGTGCTCGTCATCGGGATCGGCAGCGGGCTGTTCCACACCTTCGCCCGGCGCTGGGCAATGCTCGCCGACGTGATCCCGATCGCTTTGTTCATTCTGCTCTATGTCTGGTTTGCGATCCGACGGTTCGCGCAGGGATCCGCCTGGGCCGCGGGCGGCGGCGTCGCCGCCGTGCTGGCGGTCGCGGTGCTGGTGCCGCCGCTCACCGGTTTCCGCGGCGGGTCCTACGTCGCGGCGCTTCTCGCCATGGTCGTGATCGGCGGCTGGCTCGTCCGCGCCCGCCGGCACCCGGCGGGTCCGGCGCTCCTCGGGACGGCGGCGCTGTTCGCGGTCTCGCTTGCCTTCCGCACGGCGGATGCGCCGGCCTGCCACGCCTTTCCGGCGGGAACGCATTTCGTCTGGCACATCCTGAACGCCGCCGTGCTCTTCCTCGTCACGCGGACGATGATCCGCCACGGTGCGCGCGGATAACGATCCGCCAAGGCGAACGCGTCGAGGCGGAGCCGCCTGTCAGTGCGCCGCCTTCACCCTCTTCCGGAAACGGTAGCCCGTGATCACCGGCAGATAACCGTCGCCGCAAAGTGCCGCGTCGAGCGCAGGGTCGCCGGTGTCGAAGCGGAGGACCGGCGTTTCGGCGATCTTCGCCGGTGTGGCGACGACGACGATGTTCTCGGGCCCGATTTCGCGCACCGCATCGGGGCGGATCTGCAGGGTGCCGCGGCCGAGCACGAAGCCCTGTGCGCCGATAGGGCTGAGAACGAGCCGCCGGTCGGGATAGCGGGCCAGGAGGACGCGAAGTCCCTTCGCGTCGAGATCTCGTCCGACCGTGCGTCCGTCAGCGACGGCATCGATGCCGAGGAGCGTCTTCTCGACGCCGAGCGCCCGGCCGACCGCTTCGACGGTCGTGCCCGCGCCGAGGATCAGGAGCCGTCCCGGCGCTGCGTATTCCTCGAGGACGAAGGCCGCGATGTCCTCCTTCGCCGTCGCCTCGTCTATTCCATGCACGACGGATTTCGCCGCCTGCACGAATTCCGCGGCATAGGGCGTGCGCGCATGGTGGTAGCGGCGCACCGCCCATTCTCCCGCCCGGTACTTTTCCTCGTCGAGGTCGAGCACATCGACGTCGGCGGTGCCGATGCGCCCGGCCGACCAGTCGTGGAGGATGTCGGCAGCGTGCTCCGGCGTCGTCCCGAACACGCCCGAGAACATCTTTACGCCGGCGGGAATGCCGAGCACGGGCGTTCCGGAGCCCGCCCGTCCGGCGATGTCGCGCGCGGTTCCGTCGCCGCCGCAGAAGAGGATGAGATCGACGCCGGCGGCGAGGAAGCCGTCGGTCGCCGCCAGGGTATCTTCGCGGACACTGTCGCCTGCAGGGGTGTGGACGATTTCGGACGGCGCGAACCCGGCGGTGCGGAGCGCGTCTTCCCCCATCGCGCCCGCCGCGGCAAGCCAGACGATTTCGGGCGGATCGGCGGCCTCGTCTCGGAGTTGGCGGAGACGCATCAAAGCTTTCGCGGCGCGGCCGGGCGAGACCGGCGCCGCGCCGCGCTTCACCGCTTCGGCGACGACTCCGTCGGTGCCCTTGAGGCCGACGGCTCCGCCCATTCCGGCGATGGGGTTGAGGACGAAGCCGATCCGTTTCGTCACTGTCCGTTTCCCTGCGGTTTCGCCCACCCTATGCCGCGTGCGCGGATCGTGGATTGATTCCGGTCAAGCGGCCTCCGGCTTCAGGGCCTCCGCGAGCGCCTGCGGTTCGGTGAGCGGGAGCGAGCAGGACTGGCCGACGCAGACATAGGCGGCGGGCCGTCCGCCGACTGGACCCTTGCCGTGCGCGGGATGGCCTTCGGGCAGGTCGGCATCCGGGCCGACCTGCTGGATGATTCGGTTGAGGTTGGGGGCGGCCCATGCGGCGCGGACAAGGGCCGTGGTCGCGGGGTCGGCGGGATCGCCTGCGATCACCACCTGCGTGCCGCGTTGCAGGATCTCGTTGGCGCAGAGCAGCGCGGTGAGTGGGAAGAAGTTGCTTTCGACCTCGCCGGAGAACGCGGTGACGATCGCCTCTGCCGATTTGCGGTAGCGGTCCTCGCCGGTGAGGTAGTAAAGCCGGGCGAGGGCGGCGCAGAGCGTGCCGTTGCCGGACGGGGTGGCGTTGTCCGCGGCGGTGCGCGTGCGCACGATCAGCGCTTCGGCATCGTCGGCGGTGAAGAAGTAGGCGCCGGAGCGCGGGTCGGCGTAGTGCGTGTCGACCGCGTCGACCCAAGCCATCGCGGTGTCGAGATAGGTTGCGCCGCCGGTCGCCTCGTGGAGCGCGAGGGCGGCGCGGATCATGCAGGCATAGTCGTCGAGCGTCGCGGCGTGACGCGCCCGGCCCTTTCGGAACGAGTGCCGCAGCCGTCCGCCCGGCTGCATGCGGTCGCGGACGAATCGGAAAGCCCGTTCCGCCGCGTCGAGCCAGTGCGGGCGTTCGAATACCCGGCTGGCCTGGGCGAGGGCTGCGATCATCAGACCGTTCCAGTCGGCGAGGACCTTGTCGTCCCAGCCCGGCCAGATCCGCTTCGCGCGCTCCACGAGGAGTTTCGCGCGGCAGGCGGCGAGGGACTTTTCCTGCTCCGGGTCGAGATGTTCGGGATGGGCGCTGCGGTTGAGGATGGTATGGCCTTCCCAGTTGCCGTGTTCGCTGACGTCGTAGACGGTGCGGAACAGGACGGCATCGGCGCCGTCGCCGAGAATTTCCGAGATTTCCTGCGCGCTCCAGACGTAGAAGCGGCCTTCCTCGCCTTCCGAGTCCGCATCGTAGGTGGCGGCAAAAGCGGCGTCTCCGGTAGCTTCTTCAACAGGAGCGATCATCTCGCGCAGAGCCCATTCGACGGTCTCCTCGACGCGCTGGGCGAAAAGCGGCGCGTGGGTTGCCTGCCACGCCCAGGTCAGGAGGTCGATGAGTTGGGCGTTGTCGTAGAGCATCTTCTCGAAATGCGGCACCAGCCAGCGCGAGTCGGTGGAATAGCGCGCGAAGCCGCCGCCGAGATGGTCGTAGATGCCGCCCTGGCTCATCTTCGCGAGCGACAGCAGGACCGCGTCTCTCTGGCGTTCGGAACCCGAGCGCAGCCAGCCGCGCCAGACGAGCTCCTGGATCGACGGGTTGGGGAACTTCGGCGCGCTGCCGATGCCGCCTTCCTCCATGTCGAATTCCTGGGCGAGCCGCGCCGCCGCTTGATCGTTTACGGCGAGCGGCAGTCCCGTATGTGAATTCCCGCGCGCGGCGGGGGTTGCAGGGGTCCATCCGGTTCGCAGCCCGTCTTCGAGTGCGGCGGCGGTTTCCAGCGCCTTGTCGCGTTTCTCGGTCCAGTAGTCGGCGATGGCGGACAGGACCTGCGGGAAGCTCGGCCGTCCGTAGCGCGGTTCGGGCGGGAAGTAGGTGCCGCCGTAGAACGGGCGGCCGTCGGGTGTCAGGAACATGGTCAGAGGCCAGCCGCCCTGTTGGCCCAGCAGGTGCAGCGCGTTCATGTAGATCGTGTCGATGTCGGGCCGCTCCTCGCGGTCGACCTTCACGTTGACGAAGAGATCGTTCATCAGCCCGGCGATCGCTTCGTTTTCGAAGCATTCGTGCGCCATGACGTGACACCAGTGGCAGGCCGCATAACCTACCGAGAGGAGGATCGGCTTGTCGGCGGCCGCCGCGGCGGCGAGGGCATCCGGTCCCCAGCCGTACCAGTGGACCGGATTGTCCGCGTGCTGGAGGAGGTAGGGGCTGGTCTCTTCGGCGAGACGGTTTCGCGACATCGGGGCCTCTGTTGATTGGTCGGTCGGGAGATCGGTACGTGGGCCGATCGGTCGGGGGGAAGGCTGCCGGTTGCGTCCCGGCGCGGTCGGGTGCAGGCTAGGGATGCCTTTTCCCCAAGTGACATGCAAGCCTCCGGAGTCAACCATGAAAGTATCAATTGATATCGATTGCACCCCGGAGGAGGCGCGCCGCTTCCTCGGCCTGCCCGACGTGACGCCGGTGAACGACGCCATCGTCGCCGAGTTCGCGCGGAAGGCCAAGGAGACGGCCGCGAACATGGACGCAGACAAGATCATGTCGCAGTGGATGACCGCGGGCGTGCAGGGCTTCGGCGAGATCCAGAAGGCCTTCTTCGAGCAGCTCGCCGCCGCGACCGGGCGCTCCGCGCCGAAGGACGGCGGAGAGGGCAAGGACGGCAAGCGCTGAGCGCGGCCGCCTATTGACCCGGCCGGGCCTTCCGGCGCAAACCAGCGGCATGATCCAGTCAGCGTTTTCCGGCGGGGATACGATCTTCGCGCTCGCGACCGCCCAAGGCCGCGCCGGCGTCGCCGTGATGCGGCTGTCCGGCCCGGCGGCGGGCGCAGCCGCCTTGCGTCTCGGCGGGCGGAGCGCGCTTCCGGTTCCGCGTCGGGCCGTGCGCTGCGCGCTGTCCGATCCCGAAACCGGCGAGGCGCTCGACGACGGGCTGCTCCTCTGGTTCCCGAGCCCCGGCAGCTTCACCGGCGAGGACGTCGCCGAGCTTCACATCCATGGCGGCCGGGCGACGGTCGAGGCAGTGGCGGGCGCACTGTCGCGGCTCGGGCTGCGGCCGGCCGAGCCCGGCGAGTTCTCGCGCCGCGCCTTCCTCGCCGGGCGCATCGATCTCACTGCGGCGGAGGCGATGGCCGACCTCGTCGATGCCGAGACGGATGCCCAGCGGCGCCAGGCGCTGCGCCAGTTGGGCGGCGGTCTCGCCGCGACGCTCGAGGCCTGGCGCGGCCGCCTGATCGACCTTCTTGCCCACACCGAGGCGTGGATCGATTTCCCGGACGAGGATCTGCCGGAAGGCGTGGGCGAGGCCGCGCGCGCGGGCGTTGCCGCGCTCGCCGTCGAGATCGCCGGGTTCCTCGCGGACAACCGGCGGGGCGAGCGGTTGCGCCACGGCTTCCGCATCGCGATCGTCGGCGCGCCCAATGTCGGGAAGTCGTCGCTGCTGAATGCCGTGGCCGCCCGCGAGGTCGCCATCGTTTCCGAGACCGCCGGGACGACGCGGGACGTCATCGAGGTCCACCTCGATCTCGGGGGCTGGCCGGTGACGATCGCGGACACGGCCGGCCTCCGCGAGGCGGCGGACGAGATCGAGCGAGAGGGGGTGCGCCGGGCCCTCGACCGGGCCGGGGAGGCCGACCTCCGGCTCGTCGTCTTTGCATCCGGGAACGAAACGGACGCGGCGAGCCTTGGCGTTCTGGCGCAGGACCCGGCGACGGCGATCGCGGTCGTGAACAAGATCGACCTCGGCGGCGGTATCCCCGAGGCGCTCGTGGCTTTCCGGCCGCTCGCGGTTTCAGCGCGCACCGGGGCGGGCCTTCCGGAGCTTCTGACGGCCGTCGAGACGGCCTCGGCGTCCGCCCTCGGCGGCGGGGCGTCCGAGGGGGCGCCGCTGACCCGTCTCCGGCACCGGACGGCGCTCGAGAACTGCCTCGCGGCGCTCGAGCGGGCGCGGACGGCTGCGGAAGCCGAGCTGATGGCGGAGGACCTCAGGCTCGCGGCGCGTGCGCTGGGGCGGATCACCGGGCGGGTAGACGTCGAGGACCTTCTTGACGCGATTTTCCGTGATTTCTGTATAGGTAAATAAAAACAATCGGTTGCCGCGCTTTCTGGAATTGCGCGAGGGATGTTTCACGTGAAACAGGCGCGCGTTCGGTCGCCCGCCGGTCTTTACTTGGGCCGCCGCCGCGCCTACATTCCGCCCCGGGCGCAAGGGCGCCAGAAACCGGGATCCGGTATGCACGATTCCAGCCATGCATATGACGTTATCGTCGTCGGCGGAGGCCATGCCGGCTGCGAGGCCGCGGCGGCCGCGGCGCGGGTCGGCGCGCGCACGCTCCTCGTCACCCACAAGACCGAGACCATCGGCGAGATGTCGTGCAATCCGGCCATCGGCGGGCTCGGGAAGGGCCATCTCGTGCGCGAGATCGACGCCCTCGACGGACTCATGGGCCGGGTCATCGACCGCGCCGGGATCCAGTTCCGCGTGCTCAACCGGCGCAAGGGGCCGGCGGTGCAGGGCCCGCGCGCCCAGGCCGATCGCAAGCTCTATCGCCGCGAGATGCAGGCAGCGCTCGCGGCAGTTCAAGGACTGGATATCAGGGATGCGGCGGTGGAAGATCTCGCCGTGACCGAAACGTCCAACGGTCCCCGCATCGCCGGTGTGGTGCTGGCGGGCGGCGAGACCGTGCACGCCGCCCGGGTGGTTCTCACGACGGGAACCTTCCTGCGCGGTCTCATCCATATCGGCGAGACCAAGATTCCGGCCGGGCGGGTCGGCGAGGCGCCGGCGCTCGGCCTTTCGGAGCGGCTCGAATCCAGCGGATTTGCGCTCGGCCGGCTCAAGACCGGAACGCCGCCCCGGCTCGACGGGCGTACAATCGCCTGGGGCCGGCTCGAGGTCCAGCCCGGAGACGATCCGCCGGTGCCGTTCTCGATGCTCACCGGGCGCATCGAGACGCCGCAAATCGACTGCCATATCACCTACACGAGCGAGGCGGTCCACGAGGTCATCCGCGGCAACCTGCACCGGGCGCCGATGTATTCCGGCCAGATCTCATCGACCGGACCGCGTTATTGCCCGTCGATCGAGGACAAGGTGGTGCGTTTCGGCGACCGGGATCGCCACCAGATCTTTCTGGAGCCCGAGGGGCTCGACGACGACACCGTCTACCCCAACGGCATCTCGACATCGCTGCCGGAGGACGTGCAGCGCGCACTTCTGGCGCTGATCCCGGGCCTCGAAGAGGTCCGGATGATCCGGCCCGGCTATGCCATCGAATACGATTTCGTCGATCCGCGCGAGCTTGGCCCGACCCTTGAAACCCGCCGGATTCCGGGCCTTTTCCTCGCCGGGCAGATCAACGGCACGACGGGATACGAGGAAGCGGCGGCGCAGGGGCTGATGGCCGGGATCAATGCCGGGCGGTCGGCAGGTTCAGCGGGCGCGGATATCGCGGACACCGCGCCGTTTACCCTCGACCGCGCCGAGGCCTATATCGGCGTGATGATCGACGACCTGATTACGCGCGGCACCGCGGAGCCCTATCGCATGTTCACGTCGCGCGCCGAATACCGGCTCTCGCTCCGCGCCGACAATGCCGATCAGCGGCTTACGCCGGCCGGCATCGGGGCGGGGTGCGTTGGGATGGTGCGTGCCGAAGCCTTCACGCGGAAGATGACCGCCATGGAGGCCGCACGGGCGAGCCTCGAACGCATGACGGAAGCCCCGGCGGCGATCCAGGCCGCGGGTTTCCCGGTGTCGCAGGACGGGGTGAGGCGGTCGGCGCTCAAGATGCTCGCCCAGGCCGAGGACGATCCAGGCGCGCTGGCGCGGATCTGGCCCGAAATCGCGGAGATTCCGCCCGGCCTGCTGCAGCAGATCGCCAACGATTCCCGCTACGCCGGATACCTGGTGCGTCAGCAGGCCGACATCGCCGCGTTCCGTCGCGACGAGGGGTTGGAGCTACCCGAAGATCTCGACTATGCCGCTATCGGCGGGCTGTCGAACGAGATGCGCGAGAAGCTCGGTCGGGCGCGGCCCGTGACCATCGGCGCGGCAGGCCGCATTCCCGGCGTGACCCCGGCGGCGCTGACGGCATTGCTCCGCCATGTCCGCCGGACGGCGGCCTGAGCCGGGCACAGGTGAGCGGCGCGTGGCCGGCGAAACGACCTTAAGCCCTGAAAGATTTGCTGAAATCGCCGGTGTTTCACGTGAAACACTCGACCGGCTCCGTCTCTACGCCGACCTCCTCGAAAAATGGCAGCGCACCGTCAATCTCGTTGCGCGTTCGACCCTAGACGATCCGTGGCGCCGCCATTTCCTCGATTCCGCGCAGCTCGTACCCTACCTCCCGGCCGAGCTGCCGACGATCACCGATATCGGCAGCGGCGCCGGGTTTCCCGGCCTCGTGCTCGCCATCGTCACCGGCCGGCCGACCGAACTGATCGAGGCGGATGCCCGCAAGGGGGCGTTCCTGCGCGAGGCGGCGCGCGTGACCGGCGCACCCGCCACGGTCACCACGGCACGGATCGAATCGGTCGCCGCGGGCGAAAATAAATCTGTGGATATCCTGACCGCCCGGGCGCTCGCGCCGCTCGCAAACCTGTGCGAAACGGCGGCCGCGCTCGATGCGCGATGCTGTGTATTTCTCAAGGGCGCGCAGTGGCGGGACGAATTGACCCTTGCCCGGAAAAGCTGGAAAATGAAGATCGAGACGTTCGCGAGCCTGACGGCGGCGGACGCATGCATCCTCCGGCTGACGGACATCGCGCCATCTGCCGGAACGGCGGGATGAGATTGGTTCGGCTTCCGCGACCGTCCGCGTTCGGCGGCGGTACGGGCGAAACGGCAACAGCTCAGGTTCCTGAACGATGACCGATACGACGACCCTCGGGTCTTCCCACGACGCTGTCGCACCCGAAGCGGCGGTAGAGGGGACGGCCAGGCTTCCAGGCGAGATCGTCGCCGTGGCCAACCAGAAGGGCGGCGTCGGCAAGACGACCACGGCGATCAATCTGGCGACCGCACTGGCGGCGGTCGGTCGCCGCGTGCTCGTCGTCGACCTCGACCCCCAGGGCAACGCCTCGACCGGTCTCGGCATCCCGAGCGCGCGGCGCACGGTCGGCACCTACGACATGCTGCTCGGCGAGGTGTCGCTCGACGACGCCCTAATCGAGACCGCGGTGCCCGGGCTCGCGATCGTGCCCTCGACCATGGACCTCTCCGCCGCCGAGCTCGAGCTCGTCGACATCGAGCGCCGTGAGAGCTGTCTGCGCGATGCCATCCGGACCGCCGGCGAGCAGTTCGACTATGTGCTCATAGATTGTCCGCCGGCCCTCGGGCTCCTGACGCTAAACGGGCTCGTCGCCGCCGATTCCGTACTGGTGCCGCTGCAGTGCGAGTTCCTCGCGCTTGAGGGGCTGAGCCAGCTTGTCCGCACCATAGACCGGGTCACCAACGCTTTCAACCCCCGGTTGTCGATCAAGGGCATCGTGCTTACCATGTACGACGTGCGCAACAAGCTGAGCTCGCTGGTCGAGGAGGACGTCCGCAGTTATTTCGGCAGCCGCGTGTTCGACACGGTAATCCCCCGTAATGTTAGGGTCTCCGAGGCGCCGTCGCACGGCAAGCCGGTGCTGCTCTATGACCTCAACTGCACCGGCTCGCAGGCCTACGTCAAGCTCGCGGGCGAGATGCTGCGCCGCGAGGCCCGCGACCGGGCGGCGAGAGAGACACGTGAAAGTAGTATCGCGGCCGCTGCGGCAGCCGCCCCCGGGTCCGGCGGGTCGACGCCGGGAACGTCAGGGACTCCGCAGGTCGGGAATCCGCATGAAGGAGAGACGCGATGAGCGATGACAAGGGGCGTCCGCGCCAGCTCGGGCGCGGGCTCGAAGCGCTGTTCGGCGAGGACCGCACGGCCGTCGCCCAGGCGGAGACCGACGGCAGCTTGAAGCGCGTGCCGATCGGCCGGCTCATTCCGAACCCGCTGCAGCCGCGCCGCCACTTCGACGACGAGGCGCTGCGCGACCTCACCGCGTCGATCCGAGAGCAGGGCATCCTGCAGCCGCTGATCGTGCGGCCGACGCGGAGCGATCCGGAGACCTACGAGATCGTCGCCGGCGAGCGCCGCTGGCGCGCGGCCCAGCGCGCGCAGGTGCACGAGGCGCCGGTCATCGTCCGCGCCTTCACCGACGAGGAGGCGCTCGCCGTCGCGCTGATCGAGAACATCCAGCGCGACGAGCTGTCGCCGCTCGAGGAAGCGGAAGCCTACGCGCGCCTCGCGCGCGAGTTCGGCAAGACGCAGGAGCAGGTCGCCTCGGTGGTCGGCAAGAGCCGCTCGCACGTGGCCAACATGGTGCGCCTGCTCGACCTGCCGGACGACGTGCGCGCGCTGCTCGCCACGGGCGAGCTCAGCGCCGGTCATGCCCGTGCCATCCTCGGCGCGCCCGATCCCGTGGCGCTCGCGCGCCAGATCATCGCCGAGGGTCTCACGGTGCGCGACGCCGAGCGTCTCGGCAAGGCGAGCAAGGGGGGCAAGGGAAAGGCGAAGGGCAGGGGCGCGAAGCCGCCATCGCGCGCGAAGGATTCCGACACGCTCGCGCTCGAACGCGAGCTCGGCAACATGCTCGGGCTCAAGGTCGATGTCGAGTTCGACGGCAAGGGCGGGCGGCTCACCCTTGAATACGCGTCGCTCGAGCAGCTCGACGACCTGATCGAGCGCCTGACCGGCCCGACCCGTGGCGGGCGTGGCTTCGGCGGCGGGCCGGACGACCCGCATGACGATTCGGGGGACGATCCCTACGGCGACGATCTCCCGCCCGGAGGTTTCCGCTCCGCAGCGCAGTGACGCTCCGCCCAAAAAAGATGCACGGTTTTAAATCAATTTAAGGAATATCCCCGGAAAATCGCTGCAGGTACTTTGGGGAAGCTCGTATCTTGCGGCCGAACACTCTCCGCTTCACCGGGAAGCGAATCCTTTGTTTACTCGCGGCATTCGCCGTGTTCTGCATCGTTTCTCAGGACCGGCCGGGCGCAGCGGCAGGTAACACCGCGCACAAGCCCAGGATCCTCTATCTCGGATCCTACAGCCCGAGCTTCCATTCGTTTCCGGCCCAGTGGTCCGGCCTGACCGAGGGCCTCGCGCAGAACGGCTTCGCGGAAGACAGCTATGTCCTCGACGCCGAATTCCTCGACAGCAAGCGCTTTCCCTTCGAGGACCGAGCCGAACGGTTGCGCGCCGACCTCGCGGCCAAATTCGGTCGCCTGCCGCCCTATGACCTTGTCGTCGCTGCGGACGACAATGCCCTGCATTTTGCGCTCCGTCACCGGGAAGGCCTCTTCAGCCGCGCGAACGTGGTCTTTCTCGGGGTGAACGACGTCCCGCTCGCCCTGTCCCAGAACGCAAACCCGAGCGTCGTCGGCGTCGTCGAACATCAGTCCTATGCGGAAACGCTGACGCTCGCGCGCCAATTGTTTCCCAATGCGTCCCGGATTCACGTCACCTACGGAATCTCGGCAACGGCGCTGGTCAACAACAGGATCCTCAACGACGCGATCGCGAAGACTCCCGGCCTCGTCACCGAATCCCACGATCTCGCCGTTCTGTCCTACAGCCAGCTTTTCGACCGCCTCGCAAAGGTGCCGGCGACGGAGCCGCTCCTGCTGAACGGGATCTACCGCGATGCGCAGGGCCAGAGCCTCGATTTCCAGACGTTCATGGCCCGACTCCGCGCCGTGTACACCGGGCCGGTCTTCATCTCGCAGAGCCACGCGGTCGGTGCCGGCGCCGTCGGCGGCATGGTGGTCAGCCACCGGGAACAGGGCCGCGTCGCGGCGCAACTTGCGGCCAAGGTCCTGAAATCGGGAAGCGCGGCCGGACTGCGCGTGGTGTCGGACAGCCCGAACGTCGTGATGGTCGATCACGGCGAGCTTCAGCGATTCGGCGTGCCCGAAACGCGGCTGCCGAAAGAAGCGGTCGTGATCAACCGCCCGAAATCGATCTTCGTCGAGCATCCCGAATGGGTTGCCGCCGGCGCCGCGGGCCTGGTGCTGCAGTTCGGCCTGATCGTCGTTCTCGTCGCCAACAGCCGGGAGCGGCGGCGCGCCGAGGCGGCGCTCCGGGAGAGCGAAACGCGGTTCCGCGCGTTCTTCGACAATTCGCCGTCGGCGCTCTTCATCAAGGACCGGGACCACCGCGTTCTGATGGCGAACAAGCGCTATCTCGATATCCACGGCTTCACCGAGGGCGAAGTCATCGGAAATGTCGGTGGCAGCCAGATCTCTTTCGATAGGGCAGAGGAGTTCAACTACTACGATTCGAAGGTCATCGAGACCGGCGAGCCCAGCACGAACGAAATGGAGATCCTCAACCCCGACGGCAAACTCCGCCATTTCGTCGTCAACAAGTTCCCGATCTTCGATCCCGCCGGCGCGGTCGCCGCGATCGGCGTCATAAACACCGACACCACGGAACTGCAAGACCGCGAACGGCGGCTCGCGGAGGCGAAGTCGATTGCCGAAGAGGCCGCGGCGGAAGCCCAGGCCGCAAACCGCACGAAGTCGGAATTTCTCGCCAATATGAGCCACGAAATCCGGACGCCGATGAACGGCGTGCTCGGCGCCGCGACGATTCTCGGGTCGACCGCGCTGGATTCGTTCCAGCGCGAGAACGTCGAAATCATCCGGGACTCCGGCGAGGCTCTGCTCGGGCTCCTCAACGACATTCTCGACCTCTCGAAGATCGAGGCCGGACGCCTGGAGATCGAACAAGGCGATTTCTCGGTTGCCGCGCTACTCCGGTCCGTGGCGGCGATGTGGGAGCCGGTCGCCCGGGCGAAAGGGCTCTCGCTGAACGTCGAGAACGCGCTGCCGGCTGAGGCCGACTGGATACGGTCCGACGTCAATCGCCTCCGCCAGGTGCTCAACAATCTGATCGGAAACGCCATCAAGTTCACCCACGAGGGCGGCGTCGGAATTCGGGTATCGGCACTTCCCCCGACCGACGACGCTGCCCCGATCGCCTTCGAGGTCCGGGACACCGGCATCGGCATAGACGAAGAAACGCGGCAGCGCCTGTTCTCGCCCTTTACCCAGGCCGATGCGTCGACCACGCGGAAATACGGCGGCACCGGCCTCGGCCTGTCGATCTGCAAGCACCTCGTCGACATGCTCGGCGGCGCGATCGAGCTCGAGAGCGCACCCGGCCGGGGATCGGTATTCCGTTTCGCCATCCATGCGGCGCGGGCTGTCGCTCCCGCCCCCCCGCCCCCCCGCCCCCACCCCTGCCTCCGTTCCCCCGTCTGCCTCCGCCTCCGGGCCCGAGCCGGCGGCCGAGCCGGACCGGGCGGACAGGCCCGGACAAAAGACGGGTCTCCGGATTCTCCTCGCCGAGGACAATCTCGTGAACCGCAAGGTGGCCGCCTGGATGCTCGAGCCCGTCTGCGCAGCCCTCGACGCCGTCGGAGACGGCCGCGAAGCGATCGCCGCGGCGATGCGGACCCCCTACGACCTGATCCTGATGGACGTCCAGATGCCGGTGATGGACGGCGTCACCGCCGCGTAGCGGATCCGGGCACTCTCGTCCCCGGTCTCCGACGTGCCGATCATCGCACTCACCGCGAACGCCATGCATGGAGATCGCGAGAAGTACCTCGCTGCCGGGATGAACGGCTACGTCACCAAGCCCATCGACCGGCGCGAGCTGCTCGCGGAGATCCGGCGCTGCCTCGGGCTGACCGAGGACGAAGCGCTCGCCCTGTCGAATGGGGATGAAAATCCGGCGAAGGCCGCCGTTTGATGACCGTGGCAATGGGCCGGATGATCCGCATTTCCTGAAGATCGCTCAGCGCGGGACGCGCGCTCCCGCCATGGCGGCGAGGCGCATCAGCGCGCGTTCGCACACCGCGTCGTCCGGCATGCCGGTCGACTTGCAATCGAGCTCCGCCTGGATGAGCTCGGCCCGGGCGCGGCCGAGCGTCTGCGGCCGCCACCGTCCGACCTGCACGCGAAAGGCGGGTTCCTGCTTGTAGAATACCGGCGGACGCAGGGACTTGATCGCCTGTTCCGGGCTTGCCCCGCCGGCGACCGCGGCAACCGCTTCCTCGAGCCGCGAGACGTGGCGTGCCGCGGCGCGCAGGATCGAGATCGCCGCGACGCCCTCGAAACGCGCGCGGGCGAGGGCGACCGTCAGCGCCTCGAGATTGCCGCCGGCCGCGGAATTCACGATGTCGTCCAGCGTGACGGCCGCGGAATCGCCGATGATCTCCTGCGCGTCCTCGACGGTCACCGCCGACTTGCCCGCCATGTAGAGGACGAGCTTCTCGAGTTCGCGACGGCTGACCATCCGGTCGGATCCGAGGTTTGCGGCGATCCACGTGACGACCTCGCGCGGCGCGGAGAGGCCGGCTTCCGCCAGGCTGTCGCGCACGAGGTCGTCGAGCCCCTTGCCCTCGTCGAGATAGCAGGCGACGGCGGCGGCGTTCTCCGCGGCCTCGAAGAGGAGCCGGAGCTTGGACCGCGCTGCGAGGTCGCCCGCCTCGACGATGACGAGCGCGTCGCCCTTCGTCGCCAGCGCATCCGCGGCGGCGGCGGCGACCGCTTCGCCCGCATCGCGCAGGCGCACCACCCTGCGTCCGCCGGTGAGCGACAGCGCCGCCGCCTCGTCGGCGAGGCGGGTGGGGTCGTCCCGAAGAGCTGCCGCTGTGAACTCGACGACGGTGAAGGGGTCCGAAAGATCGCCGGCGACGGCGCGTGCCGCGTTCTCGGCGCGCTCGCGCACGAGGCCGAGATCGGGGCCGTAGATCAGTAGGCCGCGAACCTCGGCAGGCGGCGACTTGCAGAAGGAATCGGCGGCGGCCGGGCGGATTTTCATGCCGGCCTCCGCCTCACGATTCGACGCGCCGTCCGCCGGTCTGGATCAGCCAGACCGAGAGCCGCTCCTTGATGCGGTCGGCAAGCTGGCGCACGCCGCGGCGCCGGGCGTCCTCGCGCGCGGATATCGTCGCGAAATCGGAGGTCAGGATGTTGTGGCTCACCACGGCGCTCGCCGCCCCGATGAACAGCGGCTCTTTGCCGCCGGGCTGCAGGACATGAAAGACTGCGTTGAGGCTGAGATTCGCGCGCGTTGCCGAATCGTCCTTCCGGATCGCGAGGTCCTGGCGCGCTTCGGTCACCTCGATCTTGAGGACGAAGCCTGTCGCCGTTCGCCCCTCGCCGTAGGGCTGCATGCGGGCGAGCAGCTCGTTGCGGAGCATCTGGCCGGTGCGGTCGGCGATAAGCGCGATCTCGAAACGGGCGAGAGCGTCGCCCGATGCCTGCGAGCGCTCGCCGTACACCGGCTCGAAGCCGCAGCCGCCGAGCAGGACCAGGCCCGCGGCGAGGGCCGCGGCGAGGGAGGCCGCGATCGCTCCGTGGCGGCGCGCCGCCGGGCACGCGTCAGTGGATGATGTTGATGATCCGGTTCGGGACATAGATCACTTTCTTCACCGCGTCGCCGCCCAGCGCCGCGGTCACCGTCGGCAACGCCAGCGCCAGCGCTTCGATCTCGGGCTGCCCGGCGTCGCGGGCGACCTCGAGCGTTCCGCGCATCTTGCCACGGACCTGCACGGCGAGCTTCACGCTTTCTTCGACCAGCAGCGCTTCGTCCGCCGCTGGCCAGGGCGCCTCGACGACGAGGCCCTCGGCCCCGAGCATCGACCAGAGCTCCTCGGCGAGGTGGGGCATCATCGGGCCGACCAGCAGGGTGACCGCTTCGAGGCCCTCGCGGAGCGCGGCGCCGGGTGACGCCTCGGACAGCGTATTGACCAGCTCGTGGACGCGGGCGACGGCGCGGTTGAAGTGAAACGCCTCGAGATCGCCGGTGACGCCCTTGATCGCCGCGTGCGTCGCCCGGCGGAGCGCCGTCGATGCGTCGTCCGTTTCCGGGGCGGTGCCGCGGGGCGGCAATGCGGACGCCTGCGTCGCCACCAGCCGCCACAGGCGGTTGGCGAAGCGCCAGGCGCCGGTGATGCCCGCCTCGGTCCAGTCCATGTCGCGTTCGGGCGGGCTGTCGGACAGCATGAACCAGCGTGCCGTATCCGCACCGTAGGTGTTGATGATGTCTTCGGGGTCGATGACGTTCTTCTTCGACTTCGACATCTTCTCGGAGCGGCCGACGCGGATCGTCTCGCCCGAGCCGAGGCGGTGCCACGTTCCGTCGTCGGCGCGCTCGACCTCGGTCGGCTCGAGCCAGGTGCCGGCTTCGGTGCGATAGGTCTCGTGGCAGATCATGCCCTGGGTGAAGAGGCCCGCGAACGGCTCGTCTAGGCCGGCATGGCCGGTCTTCTTCATCGCGCGGGTGAAGAAGCGCGAATAGAGGAGGTGCAGGATCGCGTGCTCGATGCCGCCGATATACTGGTCGACCGGCAGCCAGTAATCGACCGCGTTGCGGTCGGTCGGCGCGTCCGCGCGCGGCGAGCAGAACCGCGCGAAATACCAGGACGAATCGACGAAAGTATCGAACGTGTCGGTCTCGCGCCGCGCCGCCTTGCCGCAGCTCGGGCAGTCGACATGCTTCCAGGTCGGATGGCGGTCGAGCGGGTTGCCCGGTACGTCGAAGGTGACGTCGGGCGGCAGCTCAACGGGCAGGTCCGCCGCCGGCACCGGCACGACGCCGCAGGCCTCGCAGTGGATCACCGGGATCGGGCAGCCCCAGTAGCGCTGGCGCGAGATCCCCCAGTCGCGCAGGCGGAAATTGACCTCGCGCCTGCCGGACTGCGCCGTCTCGATGCGCCCGGCGATCTCGGCCTTGGCTGCGTCGACGGCAAGCCCGTCGAGGAATTCGGAGTTGGCGAGCCGTCCGGGTCCGGTATAGGCCTCGGTCCCGACCTCGAACGCCGCCGGGTCCTCGCCTTCGGGAACGACCACGGGGAGAACGGGGAGCGCGTACTTGCGGGCGAAGTCGAGGTCGCGCTGGTCGTGCGCCGGGCAGCCGAAGATCGCGCCCGTGCCGTATTCCATCAGGATGAAGTTGGCGACGTAAACCGGCAGCGTCTTGCCGGGGACGAAGGGATGCTTCACCCGGAGGCCGGTGTCGCGGCCGACCTTCTCGGCCTGCTCGATCGCCGCCTCGGAGGTGCCGGTGCGCCGGCACTCCTCGATGAAGGCGGCGAGGTCCGCGTCCCTCGCCGCCAGTTCGGCGGCGAGCGGGTGCTCGGGCGAGATGCCGCAGAAGCTCGCGCCGAAGATCGTGTCGGGGCGCGTCGTGTAGACCTCGAGCCGGTCGCTCCGGCCCTCCATCTCGAAGGCGATGCGGAGCCCCTCGGAGCGGCCGATCCAGTTCGCCTGCATGAGCCGTACTTTTTCCGGCCAGCGCTCCAGCGAATCCAGCGCGTCGAGAAGCTCCTGCGCGTAGGCGGTGATGCGGAAAAACCACTGGGACAGGCGGCGCTTCTCGACGACCGCGCCCGAGCGCCAGCCGCGGCCGTCGATTACCTGCTCGTTGGCGAGCACGGTGTTGTCCACCGGATCCCAGTTGACCCAGCCCTCGCGGCGGTAGATCAGTCCGGCCTCGAGCATGTCGAGGAACATCTTCTGCTCGTGGCGATAATAGTCGGGATGGCAGGTCGCGATCTCGCGGTCCCAGTCGATCGACAGCCCCATCATCTTGAGCTGGCGGCGCATGGTGTCGATGTTGGCGTAGGTCCACTCGGCGGGGTGGACCTTCTTCTCCATCGCCGCGTTCTCGGCTGGCATGCCGAACGCGTCCCAGCCCATCGGGTGCAGCACGTTGAAGCCGCGCGCCCGCTTGTAGCGCGCGACCACGTCGCCCATCGTGTAGTTGCGCACGTGGCCCATGTGGATGCGCCCCGACGGGTAGGGGAACATTTCCAGCACGTAGTATTTGGGCCGTGACCGGTCCTCGGCGGCGACGAAGGCGCCGCGGTCGTTCCAGGCCGCCTGCCAGCGGGTTTCGGCATCCTTGAAGGCGTAACGGGACGGGGCGTCGGCGGCGGTCATGTCGGGCGGGGTCCGGGCGAAGGTGACTGACTTGCTTGGGCTCTCGGCCGCACCCTGCGTGCGCAGCCGTTCCCCGCCGCCTTATACGCAAAATCCGGCCGCTTTCAAACAGCCGGGTCGTCCGGTCCCGTTACCGGTCGGCCGTGCCGGATGGGTTACTGCGTGGCGGGTTACTGGCTGGCGGCGTTGCGGGCCGCGACCCGCATCTGGCGGGCGCGGACGAGGATCTCGTTCTCGAGGTTGGTGCCCGTCGTTGCCGCGACCTGGGAATCCGCCCAATCCGCCGCGCCCTTGCGGTTCTGGCGGAAGACCGCGACGCGCACGGAATCGGTCCGCAGTTCGCGTCCGAGGATATAGACGTTGACCTTGAAGCGTTCGTAGGGCGTCTCGGGCGGGGCGTACCAGTCGGTGATGACGACGCCGCCGAACGGGTCGGCCGAGGCTAGCGGGACGAACGACAGGGTATCGAGCGTGGCGCGCCACAGGAAGACGTTGACGCCGATCCCGGTGCCGCCCTCGGTCTTCTTGCCGTTGCCCAACACCGATCCGAAGAGGCCGCCGTCGCCGAGCACCGAGCTGTTGCTGCGCTGCGGGCCGCCGGGTTCCTTGCTGGTGCTGGTGTTCGCGTCCTTGTAGGGGTCGCCTTCGTAGCCGTAGTCGCCGCCGCAGCCGCTCACGAGGGCCAGCAGCGCGAAAGCCGATGCAATTGTCCTAAGATACATTCGAATCTCACGTATTGACGTATCGGGTTTACGTATCGGGCGCCGGTTTACGCATCGGGCGCCGGTACGCAGCGCCGCTGCCGTCTTTCGGGATGCGTTGCGGCACCGCAACGCCGCCGGCCTGTCCGCGCCCGAATGGCCGGCCGGCACGCTGTGTTTTTTTTACCACATCTGTGGCGGAAAAGCACGAACCGGCTGATTTTTCACCTTCGCTACATAAAAACAATGCGATACAAACCTCGTACTTTCAAGAGCCAATCTTGAGAGTCTTGAGGGCTTCCCTAAGAAAGGACTTAAAAAGTGAACACAAACCTGAAACTTACCGCCGTTTCCGCAACGGCGCTGATGCTGGCCGCAGCGCCGGCTCTCGCGCAGACGAAGTCTGCGGCCCCGACGCTCGCGCTCGGCGGCTACTACGACCAGAAGATGTCGTTCCAGAACCAGGACCGCGCCGGTTACGACAGCACCGTGGACGTTCGTAACGACGTCGAGATTTACTTCCTCGGCAACGTCACGCTCGACAACGGCATCAAGATTTCGACCCGCGTCGAACTCGAAGGCGGCACGAACGCCGACGGCCAGGCGGGCGTCGCCGATGCCGGCAACGCGGTCAACTCCGGCGACAACACGTTCGACCAGATCGACGAAGCGTTCATGACCATCGACGGCAGCTTCGGTTCGCTGAAGCTCGGTATGTCGGATTCCGCGCCGAAGTCGATGACCACCGGCCTGCAGGCCACGTGGGCGACGAACGTCGGTGAAAACCTGTCGTTCAACGCCACGAAGCTGATCGCGCTCGGCAGCGGCATCGGCGCCACGGCACTTGGTTCAACGCCGGCGTGGCAGCTCGATTTCAGCAGCGATGGCGAGCAGATCTCCTACACCACGCCGAGCATGGCTGGTTTCCAGGCGTCGATCTCGTACGCGCAGAACGATCGCGAGACGTATGACGGCCAGATCGTCACGACGACCGCTGGCAACCTTGGCAACACCGACATCTGGTCCGCTGCGGTCAAGTACAGCGGAAAGTTCGACAACGTCGCGTTCAACATTGGCGGCGGCTACACCACGGCCAATGACCCGACCGAGAACGAGGAAAACCCGACGGCTTGGATGGTCGGCGCTAACGTGGCGTTCAGCGGCATCAAGCTTGCCGCGAGCTACACGAAGAAGGACGAGCAGCAGACTAATGGTACGACCACAACGGGCGGGTACCACGGTCTTGAGCTCGGCGCGCAGTACACGATGGGCGCGAACAGCTTCTCTGCCGTCTATAATAAGGCGGAAGCTGACGACTCCCGTGGGGTTGCCTCGGGCGACGGCGACAAGGCGACCTGGGTCTCGCTCGCTTACGCGCGCGCGCTCGGCAAGGGCGTGACCTGGCACAACACCCTGCTCTGGGGCGAGTCCAAGGACTCGGCGAACGCAGCGAATGCCAGCAACGAGGGCTACGCGCTTACGACCGGTATCCTCGTGAAGTTCTAAGGCTTACTTCAAGCCTGAAGGGAAAGGGCGGCCTCCGGGCCGCCCTTTTTCGTTTCGGGCGTCTTCGCTCCGGTTCGCGCACCGCGCGGCCGGAGGATGCACGCAAGACGGGTACCGCCGTATCCGGGAATTGACCTGTGCATCCTCCGGGGGCTTGTACCCCCGCGGTTTCTGTGGCACCAAGCCTCCCGCCTTGGGGAGGGTCTAAAGAGTTCGGTAACCAAAGTCTGGTTCATTCGAAACTCAATCGGCCACAGGACAATCCATGACCCCCCTTGACGCTCTTGAAAGCCAATCGATCTATATCCTGCGCGAAGCGTATAGCCGCATCGACAAGCTCGCGATGTTGTGGTCGCTCGGCAAGGATTCGAACGTGATGGTCTGGCTCGCCCGCAAGGCGTTCTTCGGACACGTGCCGTTCCCGGTGCTCCATGTCGACACCGAGAAGAAATTCCCCGCGATGTATGACTTCCGGACGCGCTACGCCAAGGAATGGAAGCTCGACCTGACGGTGCGTACCTGCCCGCCTGTCGAGGAGATGGACCGGACCCTGCCGCCCGCGGCGCGCTCCGCCGCGCGCAAGACCGCCGGGCTCAACGCGCTGATCGCCGAGCTCGAGCTCACCGGCGTGATCGCCGGCATCCGCCGCGACGAAGAAGGCACCCGCGCGAAGGAGCGCGTGTTCAGCCCGCGCGGCCAGGGCAACGTCTGGGACTTCCGCAACCAGCCGCCCGAGTTCTGGGACCAGTTCCGCACCGACCTGCCGCCCGGCTGCCACCTTCGCGTGCATCCGCTGCTGCACTGGAGCGAGATCGATATCTGGCGTTACGTGAAGCGAGAGAACATCCCGCTCGTCGACCTCTACTTCGCCAAGGACGGCAAGCGCTACCGCTCGCTCGGCGACAAGGACATCACCTTCCCGGTCGCGAGCAATGCGTCCACCATCGACGAGATCATCGCCGAGCTGGAGACCACCGACGTCGCCGAGCGCTCCGGCCGGGCGATGGATCACGAGGCCGAGGACGCGTTCGAGCGTCTGCGCGTAGCGGGGTACATGTAACATGGCAACCGCATACGCTCTCGCGCAGCACCGCGCGCTCCTCAAGGTCGCGGTCGTCGGCCATGTCGATCACGGAAAGTCGACGCTGGTCGGCCGTCTCCTCAACGACACCGACTCGCTGCCAGCCGGCAAGGTCGAGTCCGTCGCCGCGATGTGCAAGCGCCGCGGCATGCCGTTCGAATGGGCCTTCGTCACCGATGCGCTCCGTGCCGAACGCGACCAGGGCATCACCATCGATGCCAGCCACATCCGCTTCTCGGATGCGACGCGCGACTACGTGCTGATCGACGCGCCCGGCCACCGCGAGTTCCTGAAGAACATGATCTCGGGCGCGGCCGGATGCGACGCGGCGCTCGTCGTCATCGACGCCGACGAGGGCGTGCGCGAGCAGTCGCGTCGCCACGGCTATCTCCTCCACCTGCTCGGCGTCCGCCAGATCGCGGTCGCCGTGACCAAGATGGACATGGTCGATTTCGACGCGGCGCGCTTCGCCCAGATCGAAGGCGACTTCCGCCGCCTGCTCGAGGAGCTCGGCATCGAGCTCGCCGCCATCGTCCCGGTTTCGGGCCGCGACGGCGACAACATCGCGACGCGCTCGCAGCGCACGCCGTGGTACCGCGGCCAGACGGTGATCGGTGCGCTCGCCGGCTTCAAGCCGCAGCCGCAGCCCGTCGACCTGCCGCTGCGAATTCCGGTGCAGGACGTCTACAAGTTCGACACGCGGCGCATCGTCGCCGGCCGCGTCGAATCGGGCCGGCTGTCGGTCGGAGACGAGATCGTGTTCTCGCCCTCGAACCATGTCGTCCGCGTCAAGTCGCTCGAAGGCTGGAACACCGAGACGCCGATTCCCTACGCCGAGGCGGGCGAGCCCGTCGGCATCACGCTCGAAGACCAGATTTTCGTCGAGCGCGGCGAGCTGATCAGCCACGTGCAGAACGCCCCGATGGAGACCAACGTTCTCCGCGCGCGCCTGTTCTGGCTCGGCGAGGAGCCGCTTCTCGTCGGCAGCGCCTACAAGCTCAAGATCGGCACGGCCGAAGCGCGCGTGCGCGTCGAGGCGATCGAACGCGTCGTCGACACATCGGTGCTTCAGGCGGCGAACGCGAACGCGGTGCCGCGCGATGCGGTCGCCGACGTGATCCTGCGCTCGCAGTCGATGCTCGCCCTAGACCCGGCGAGCCGCAACCCGCGCACCGGGCGCTTCGTCCTCGCCGACGGCTACGACATCGTCGGCGGCGGCCTAATCGACATGGAGGGTTACCCCGACCAGCGCGCGCTGATCACGCGGCGGTCGACCAACATCTCGACGGTCGACTACACCGTGACGGACGAGATGCGCATGGCGCGCAACGGCCATCGTGGCGGCGTGCTCTGGTTCACAGGGCTCTCGGGCGCCGGCAAGTCGACGCTCGCGGTCGAGCTCGAACGCCGCCTGTTCCAGAAGGGCTACCAGGTCTACGTGCTCGACGGCGACAACGTGCGGACCGGCCTCAACGCGAATCTCGGCTTCTCGCCCGAAGACCGCGCGGAGAGCATCCGCCGGGTCGGCGAGGTCGCCTCGCTGTTCGCCAAGGCGGGCTTCATCGTCATCACGGCGTTCATCTCGCCCTACCGGTCGGACCGCGACCGGGCGCGCTCCGCGACAGGCGAGGGCATGTTCCACGAGATCTACGTTTCGGCCGGCCTCGACGTCTGCGAGAAACGCGATCCCAAGGGCCTCTACCAGCGAGCGCGCGACGGCAAGATCCGGGAGTTCACCGGCATCTCCGCGCCCTACGAGGCGCCGGCGCAGTGCGAGTTCGAGGTCGACACCGGCAAGTACGATCTCAACACGTCTCTGGAGAAGATGCTCGCCTACGTCGAGCGGAACTTCCCCTACAGCGCCGACCACTGACGGCTACAGCGCGGGCGGGTCTTCTGCTAGGCTTGCCCGCGTTATGACTGCCGTACCGCCCCTTACCGCCCAAGGCGGCTCCGAACCCGAAGTCGATACCGTTGCCGTCCGGCTCCGCGCCGTGCGGGAAACGATCGCACATGCCGCCCGCGATGTCGGGCGCGACCCCGCCGGCGTCTCGCTGATCGCCGTTTCGAAGACCCATCCCGCGGAAGCGGTGCGCGAAGCGCTCGCGGCCGGGCACCGCACCTTCGGCGAGAACAGGGTGCAGGAGGCGCAGGCGAAATGGCCGGCGCTCAAGGCGGAATTTCCCAACGCCGCGCTCCATCTCATCGGCCCGCTCCAGACCAACAAGGCGGCCGATGCGGTGGCGCTGTTCGATGCGATCCAGACCGTCGACCGCGAGAAGCTCGCGCGCATCCTCGCGCAGGAGATCGCGAAGCAGGGCAGGCGGCCGGATCTCTTCGTCCAGGTCAACACCGGCGAGGAGGAGCAGAAGGCGGGCGTTCCGCCGGCCGAGGCAGACGCCTTCATCCGGCTCTGCCGCGAAGAGCTGAACCTGCCCGTCGTCGGGCTGATGTGCATCCCGCCTGTGGACGAGAACCCGGCGCTCCATTTCGCGCTGCTCGCGGACATCGCCGCGCGCAACGGCCTCGCGCGCCTCAGCATGGGCATGTCGGCCGACTACGAGACGGCGGTGAAGCTCGGCGCCACCGAGGTCAGAGTCGGCACCGCGATCTTCGGCGCGCGCGAGGCGCACGGCTGACCGCGCCTCAGGCCGCCGTCACCACCAGCCGGTCCGCTTCTGTCCACTCCGAGAGAACCGTCCGGAGATCCGTCTCCGCAAACGCGACGCAGCCCTCGGTCTGCCCCCAGTCGGGGCGCGCGACGTGGACGAAGATCGCGCTCCCCGCCCCCGGGACCGGCGGCGCCCCATCGCTGCCGGCATTGTGATCGGTGACGACGACCACATCGTAGAGACCGTCGTCGCGCCACATGCGCTCGCAGCTCGCGGGATGGGGAAGCCGCACCGGGCGGTTGTAGTCGGGGCTCGCCGGATCGTCGCACCAGCCGTCGTTGCGGCCGATGCGCGCGACCGGCAGTGCGGTCTCCGGCGCCGGGCCCCGGTCGGCGCGCCAGAGGGCGCGGACGAGACGCCAGCAGCCCGCCGGCGTCGCGCCGTCGCCTTCGTGCTTGTCGGCCCGGATGCCGCCACGCCCCAACGCGCAGCGCATCGTACGTCCGCGCCAGCGCGCGGTACCGTCGGGCGCGACGACGAGGTCGGGAGGCACAGATTCAGGGGCCGGCGCGGTCATGGCCCGCTTATAGCGGGTCGGTCAGGGGCCGAAAAGCGGGATGCCGTGCCGCTCAACGCGGCACATCGAACTTGCCGTTCAACACGGCACGGCAAACTTGCCGTTCAACGCGGCAGCGCGGACTGTCCGGCGAGGGCGGGGCCCGGACGAAGGCCCTGGGCGGCCTCGTACTTGTTCAGCGCGGCGCCCATCGCGCGCGCGTACCATTCGGGGCTTGCGTTCTGCGGGGCGATCATGGGGTGGGCGACTGCAGCCGGGGGTGGCGCCGCGGCCTGGGATTCGTTTGCGCTGCCGTCGGCGGGCCGGTTCGACGGCTCGGCGACCGGGGACGGGGTGCGCGCATTCTGCAGCGCCACCTGCTGCGCGGCCCACTGGGCGAGCATGCGGTCGGCCTGGGACTGCCGCACCTGGCTGACGGCGGGATTGCTGCGCTGCGGCTGCGCCGCCGTATGGCCCGCGACCGAGTTCCGAGACGGCTGACGTCCGGGATGGGCCGGGAACGCGGGCGCCGCCGCGGCCGAGGCGAACTGGAGCGCCACGGGCCGGGCCGGAGCGGCGTTGGCCTGCGGATGCGCGGTCTGTACGGCCGACACCGCGCTGCCTGTCGTCGGCGTCAGCGGAACCCCGAGCGGTGCGCCGGGGTTGAAAGCGATGCGGTTTGCGGCTGCGGCGGGCATAGCGGTAACTTGCGCGGCAACCTGCGCGGCCGGAAGTGCCGCGGCAGCGGCCTGCGGCGCCAATCCCGCCGCTGGCCCCGCCGCCGGTTCGACTGCGGATGCCTTCTGCGCCGCCGAACGGACGTCGTCGGGGTTCTCGGCCGCGTTCGCGGCGGTATCGGCGTCGTCTCCGACGATGTCGCGCACCAGGCCGGCGACGTGGGTGACCACATCGCCGCCGCTCGCCTCGTCGAACAGGGCAGTGATGCCCGAGGCGATCATGCCGATCGGCCCGCCGTAGAGCATTCCGCCGATCGCGCGCGCGCCGCCGCCGATCTCGTCGCCGGTGATCGCGCGGTAGATCGAGGAGATCACCGGCAGATGCTGCAGCGGATTGATGATGTCGAGGAAGTCGCCGAAGGTCGCGGGCCCGTCATGGCCGAAGAAGCTGCCGGTCTCGGTCTTTTCCAAATACAGGCTCTGCTGTCCCCAACGTTCGGTCGGGAGCTGCGGCGGCGGCGAGGCGTTCTGGGCAGGCGAAAGGTCTGACATGGCGGTAGACGGCATGCAAGAATCGTACCGCGATAGGCGATCGTCCAAGTCTTTGATTCGTATGGAGCAAGCGCCAGCCATCCCGTCCTCGCCCGGCCTTTTCCCGTGCCGCGCCCGGCAATATCTGCCGCCGGCCGGTCAGGGCTTGCACCCCGGCGGCCGCGACGGCACAGTCCGCGGATACCGCTGAACGCAACGACGAACGGGGCTCCGAGCCGATGGGCGCGATCATTTACCGCGAATACGACAAGGAGGCGCTCGACGCCCAGTACAACTGCCGCGGCATGGTGCCCGACTTCGAGGACCACATGACGCGGTGGAAGCGCCTCTCGGACGAGGCCTACGGCGCCTTCGAGGTGCGGCGCGATCTCGCCTACGGCGCCTCGGCGGGAGAGAAGCTCGATCTCTTCCTTCCCGCGGGGCGCGGGCCGCATCCGCTGATGATCTTCATCCACGGCGGCTACTGGCGGGCGATGGACAAGAACGTCCACGCCTTTCCGGCGCTCGGCTTCGTGCCTGCCGGGATCGCGCTCGCCACCATCAACTACACGCTCGCGCCCGCCGCCGACATGGACCGGATCGTCCGCGAGGTGCGCCGCGCCGTCGCCTGGTGCTGGACGGAAGCCGCCACGCTCGGGATCGATCCGGAGCGCATCCACGTCTCCGGCCATTCGGCCGGCGGACACCTGACGGCGATGACGATGGCGACCGACTGGCCCGCGTTCGATCCCGCGGTTCCTGCGGGTATCGTGCGTTCCGGCTGCCCGATCAGCGGGCTCTACGATCTCGAACCGATCCGTCTCACCTATCTCAATCCCGACGTCCGCCTCACCGAAGAGCAGGTCGCGCGCAACAGCCCGGTCGACCTCTCGCCGCAGGGGCCGCAGGCGATGGTCATCGCCGCGGGCGGCATCGAATCCGACGAGTTCCACCGCCAGCAGGCGGTTCTCGTCGACCGCTGGCGCGACGCGCTCCCGGACATTGAGGAGGTGGAGATGCCGGGCCGCCACCATTTCGACGTCGTCACCGCGCTCGCCGAGCCGGACAACCTGCTCTGCGTTGCGGCGAAGGCGCGGATTCTCGGCTGATTCGCCACTGCGTGACGGGAGCCGGGCGGTAAACACCCTGTAACGGTCTCGCGAGCGCCGTTGAAACCGCTTATATTATCGCCAGATGAGAGGCCGACGGCGGTTTCCGCCGGGGATGAGGCTCCAACCTGAAAGCCAACCTAAGAAAAAGGCCCGAACCAATGGTCAACGGCAAATCTCTCCTTCTCGTCGACGACGACACCGCGCTGCGCGAGGCGTTGCGCGGCCAGCTCCAGCTCCACGAGGAGTTCCAGATCGCCGAGGCCGGCAGCGGCGCCGACGCGCTCGCCGCGGTGAAGGGCAGCAACCACGATCTCGTGATCCTCGACGTCGGCCTGCCCGACATGGACGGGCGCGAGGTCTGCCGCCTGATGCGCCGCGCCAGGGTTTCCGCGCCGATCATCATGTTGACGGGCGCGGATACCGAGGCCGACACCATCCTCGGGCTCGATTCGGGCGCCAACGACTATGTCACGAAGCCGTTCAAGCTCGGCGTGCTGCTCGCCCGAATCCGTGCCCAGCTCCGCCAGCACGAGCGCAGCGAGGACGCGGTGTTCAACATCGGGCCCTACTCGTTCCGCCCGGCGGCGAAGATGCTGATCGACCCCGAGCACAACGACCGCAAGATCCGCCTGACCGAGAAGGAGGCGGCGATCCTCAAGTACCTGCTGCGCGCGGGCGAGCGCACGATCGGCCGAGACACGCTGCTGAACGAGGTGTGGGGCTACAATTCGGGCGTGACGACGCACACGCTCGAGACCCACGTCTACCGGCTGCGCCAGAAGATCGAGCGCGATCCGTCAAACGCCGAGCTGCTGGTGACCGAGCCCGGCGGCTACCGCCTGGTTCCCTGATAATCGCGGCGCCTGCCCGCTCTCCCTCTGAGGGCGTGCTGGAGCCGCCGAGAGTTAGACCGTCGGCACGCCGCCGCCGTCGACCGCGAGCACTTCTCCCGTGATGTAGGCCGCGCGTTCGCTCGCCAGGAAGACCACGGCATCCGCGATCTCCTTGGGATCGCCGAGGCGGCCGAGCGGCACGCCCGCCGCCGGGTTGCTCATCCCCGCCGCGATCATCTGCTTCTGGCGCTCCGACAGGATCGGGCCGGGCGAGACCGCGTTGACGCGTATGCCCTTCTCGCCGAACTCGTTGGCGAGGCCCTTGAGCACAAGGTTGAGCGCGGCGTTCACGCTGCCGCCCGGCAGGTGGATGCCGATCGGCTTCTTGCCGCCGGTGCCGGTGATGGCGACGATCGCGCCGCTGCCCGCCTCGATCATGAAGGGCAACGCCGCCTGCATGCAGTTGATGTAGCCGAGATATTTCACCTCGAGCGCGGCGCGGAACACGTCGCCGCCGATCTCCAGGAACGGGCCGAACGCCGGCACCGCGACCGTCGACGCAAGCACGTCGATCGCGCCGAGCCGGTCGTGCACGGTCTTCGCCGCCGCCTTGGCCGCATCCGCATCGGTCACGTCGACCGGCACCGATACCGCCTCGGCGCCGAGCGCGGCGATCTCGGCCACCAGCGCATCGAGCGCCTCCGGCGTCCGCGCGGAGACCGCGAGGCGCGCGCCCTCGCGCGCGAAGGCGAGCGC
>JAYOEF010000012.1:0-35727 GCA_038106605.1 Alphaproteobacteria bacterium | reverse complement strand
GGCTGACCGCCCTGGCCCCCGGCAACCTCGATCGCGTCTATTTCGTCTCCGGCGGTTCAGAGGCGACCGAGACCGCGCTCAAGCTTGCGCGCCAGTACTTCGTCGAGCGCGGCGAGCCGGAGCGGCGTCACCTCATCACACGGCGGCAGAGCTATCACGGCAATACGCTCGGCGCGCTTGCGGCCGGCGGCAACCAGTGGCGGCGCGCGCAGTTCGAGCCGCTGCTGTTCGAGACCCACCACATCGCGCCCTGCTACGAATATCGCGACCGGAGGGCGGACGAGACCGCGGAGGCCTATGGGCTCAGGGTCGCGGACGAGCTCGAGGCGAAGATCCTGGAGCTCGGGCCCGAAACAGTGCTCGCGTTCATCGCCGAGACGGTGGTCGGGGCGACGACCGGCGCCGTGCCGCCCGTTCCCGGCTATTTCAGGCGCATTCGCGAGATCTGCGACCGCTACGGCGTGCTACTGATCCTCGACGAGGTCATGTGCGGCATGGGCCGTACGGGGACGATGTTCTCCTGCGAGCAGGACGGGATTGCGCCCGACCTGTTGACGACGGCAAAGGGGCTCGGGGCCGGCTACCAGCCGATCGGCGCCGTCCTCGTTTCCGATCGCATCTTCGAGACCGTCGTTGGCGGGAGCGGCTTCTTCCAGCATGGCCATACCTACATGGCCCATCCGGCCGCGTGCGCAGCGGGGCTCTCCGTCCTCGATGTCATCGAGCGGCGCGGCCTTCTCGCCAACGTGAACGCGCGCGGCACGGAGCTCCGCCGCGCGCTCGACGAGCGCTTCGGCCAGCACCCTCATGTCGGCGACATCAGGGGGCGCGGCCTGTTCCTCGGCATCGAGCTCGTCGCCGACCGGGAAACGAAGGTGACGTTCGATCCCGTGCGCGCGTTCCCGGCCCGCATAAAGGCCGAGGCGATGGCCCGCGGCCTGATGGTTTATCCGATGGGCGGAACCGTCGACGGCGTGCGCGGCGCGCACATCCTTCTCGCACCGCCCTTCATTCTCGAATCCGAACATATCCCGCTGATCGTCGACCGCCTCGAAGGTGCGGTCGAGGCGGCCCTCGCATCCTGAACGACCCGAGTCCGGGCGTCCCGGCATTGACCTGCAGGCGTGGGACGGGCATGCTTTTGTCATACTGTCGGCTCGTTGCCGGCGGTTCATTCTGCCCGTACCGCGCGTTCGTGCGGCGTGGCGTAGCGCGCCGAACCGGCGCGGCCGAGTTTTCCGGTCATCGGGCGGTTCAGCCCCGGATGCCGGACCAGCAAAAGGGAGACTGATCCGTCATGAAAAAGCTCGCTTTAAGTCTGTCCGCCGCGGTCCTTGCCGCTGGGGCATTCGGCATCGGCGCCGCCGCCCCTGCGGCAGCCCAGCAGACCTTCATCTCGATCGGAACCGGCGGCGTTACCGGCGTCTATTATCCGGCCGGCGGTGCGATCTGCCGCCTCGTCAACAAGAACCGCAAGGAACACAAGATCCGATGCTCGGTCGAGTCGACCGGCGGCTCCGTCTACAACATCAACACGATCCGCGCGGGCGAACTCGATTTCGGCGTTGCCCAGTCGGACTGGCAGTATCACGCCTATCACGGCACGTCGCAGTTCAAGGATGCCGGGCCGTTCAAGGAACTGCGGGCGGTCTTCTCGCTGCATCCCGAGCCCTTCACCGTCGTCGCCCGCTCCGATGCCGGCATCAAGAATTTCACCGACCTCAAGGGCAAGCGGGTGAACATCGGTAATCCGGGCTCGGGCCAGCGCGGCACGCTCGACGTCGTCCTCAAGGCGATGGGCTGGTCGACCGGCGACTTCAAGCTCGCGTCTGAGCTCAAGGCCGCCGAGCAGAGCCAGGCGCTCTGCGACAACAAGATCGACGCCATGGTCTACGTCGTCGGTCATCCGAACGGCTCGATCCAGGAAGCCACCACGTCCTGCTCGTCCGTGCTCGTGAACGTCACCGGCCCCGCGATAGATAAGCTCGTCGCCGACAATCCGTACTACCGCACCGCGACGATCCCCGGCGGCATGTATGCCGGCTCGGCGGGCGACGTGAAGACCTTCGGCGTCGGCGCGACCTTCGTGAGCTCCACGCGCGTCGCCGACAAGGTGGTCTACGAACTCGTCAAGGCGGTCTTCGAGAACTTCGACGATTTCAAGAAGCTTCACCCGGCGTTCCAGGTCCTGAAGGAGACGGAGATGATCAAGGACGGTCTCTCGGCTCCTCTCCATGCCGGCGCGGTGAAGTACTACAAGGAAAAAGGCTGGATTTAGTCCGGCGGAACGGGGAGGCCTCGGCCTCCCCGACCGCTTTCGGGCCGGACGCACAGGGAGGGCGGCTGGAAAACCGGGCGCAATACGGCGTCCTCACTCCAACCGACTTCGCGTCCCTGACCGGCGGCGCGGCGTCCGGCAGCCGGGGATGACAATTGGCTGAAGACGATAAGCCGAAAGGACCGCTTTCCGGCGAAGAGCTCCAGGATCTCGTCGCTTCGTCCGATACCGGAGCACGCCACCCGGGCGGCGCCATCGGCCGCGCGCTTGCGGGGATCGCACTGATCTGGTCGCTGTTCCAGCTCTGGATCGCCTCGCCGCTGCCGTTCCTGGTCGCCGACATCCTGCCGGTGCTCAACGACACCCGTACGCGGTCGATCCATCTCGCGTTCGCGGTGTTCCTCGCCTTCATGGCCTATCCGGCGTTCAAGCGCTCGCCGCGCGACCGGATTCCGCTCGCCGACTGGGTCTGCGCGATCGTCGGCGCGTTCTGCAGCGCCTATCTCTACCTGTTCTACTCGGATCTCGCGACACGCCCCGGCGCGCCGATCGAGTTCGACCTCTGGGTCGCCGGCATCGGCATGGTCGTCCTTCTCGAGGCAACGCGGCGCGCACTCGGGCCGCCGCTGATGATTGTCGCGATCGTCTTCCTGCTCTATGCGTTTTTCGGCGACAGCCCCGTGGTGCCGGAGGCGATCCGCTGGAAGGGCGCGTCCTTCCTGAAGGTGATGTCGCACCAATGGCTGACGACGGAGGGCGTATTCGGCATCGCGCTCGGCGTGTCCACGAGCTTCGTGTTCCTGTTCGTGCTGTTCGGCTCGCTCCTCGACAAGGCGGGTGCCGGCAACTACTTCATCAAGGTGGCGTTTTCGCTGCTCGGCCATCTGCGCGGCGGGCCCGCGAAGGCTGCAGTGCTGTCGTCGGCGATGACCGGCCTGATCTCGGGCTCGTCCATCGCCAACGTCGTGACGACCGGCACTTTCACCATCCCGCTGATGAAACGCGTCGGTTTCACCGCCGAACAGGCGGGCTCGGTCGAGGTCGCATCGTCCGTCAATGGCCAGATCATGCCGCCCGTGATGGGCGCCGCCGCGTTCCTAATGGTCGAATATGTCGGCATTCCCTACGTCGACGTAATCCGTCATGCCTTCCTGCCGGCGCTAATCTCCTACATCGCGCTTCTCTACATCGTGCACCTTCAGGCGCTGAAGCAGGGCATGGTCGCGCTACCCAAGCCGGGGGAGGCGAAGACGATCCCGATGCGGCTCGTCGGTCTCGGCATCACGGTGGCGAGCATCCTGATCCTCTGCGGTATCGTCTATTACGGCGTTCTCGGCATCCAGGCGGTTTTCGGGAACGTCTCAGGCCCGGCGCTCGCGGTCGCGGTGTTCGTCGCCTATGTCGCGTTGCTCGCCTACGGCGCGCGGTCGCCCGACCTCGCGATGGACGATCCCGACGCCGAAATCGTCGAACTGCCCGAATTCGGCCCGACCTTCCGTACCGGCCTCCATTACATCCTGCCCATTATCGTTCTCGTCTGGTTCCTGATGGTCGAGCGCAAGTCGCCCGGCCTGTCCGCCTTCTGGGCGAGCGCGCTGATGCTGGTGATCCTCGTCACGCAGCATCCGGTCAAAGCGATGATGCGGAAGAGCGGCGACGTATCGGCCGCCTTCCGGCGCGGCTGGGCCGAGCTCAACGAAGGGCTTGTTTCTGGCGCGCGCAACATGATCGGCATTGGAGTGGCGACGGCCGCCGCGGGCATCATCGTCGGCACGGTCACGCTGACCGGCATCGGCCAGGTGATGACCGAGTTCGTCGAGACGATCTCGGGCGGTAACCTGATGCTGATGCTCGTCTTCGTCGCGATCATCAGCCTGATCCTCGGTATGGGACTGCCGACGACGGCGAACTATATCGTCGTCTCCTCGCTGATGGCGGGTGTGGTCGTCGAACTCGGCGCCCAGAACGGTCTCATCGTGCCGCTGATCGCGGTCCATCTTTTCGTGTTCTATTTCGGCATCATGGCGGACGTGACGCCGCCGGTGGGTCTCGCCTCGTTCGCCGCGGCCGCCGTCTCCGGCGGCGACCCGATCAGGACGGGTTTCACCGCGTTCTTCTATTCGCTGCGCACGGTGCTGCTGCCCTTCATCTTCATCTTCAATACCGATCTTCTCCTGATCGATGTCGGCTGGATCGACGGGATCGTGGTTTTCGTCGTCTCGACCGTGGCGATGCTCGTGTTCGCGGCGGCGACCCAGGGCTACTTCGTCGTCCGCAGCCGCGCCTGGGAGTCCGCGATCCTCATCGTGGTCGCGCTGTCGCTGTTGCGTCCCGGCTTCTGGCTCGATCTCGTCGAGCCGGAATTCGTGCATAAGGATCCTGCGAAGATCGTGGAGGAGGTCGCGAAACTCCCGCCCCGCAGCGAGATCCGGATCGAGGTGGCGGGCGAGAACCTCGACGGCAAGAAGATCGAGAAAACGGTGCTGCTCACGCCGGGCGACAAGGGCAGTGGCGAGGCGAGGCTTCAGAAGGCCGGCCTCGAGCTTCGTCTCGAGAATGGAAAGATGCTGGTCGACAATGTCGTCTTCGGCAGTCCGGCCGCGAAGGCCGGCATCGATCTCGACTGGGAGATCCGCGCGTTCCTCGAAGAGAACGACCGCATGCCGAAGGAGGTCTTCTTCATTCCGGCGCTGCTGGTGCTTGCCGGTGTCTGGCGGCTGCAGCGCGGCCGCGCGGGGCGGCCGGGAGGCGCGAATGTATAACGACATCCTTCTGCCGGTCGATCTCGGCAACGAGAGTTCGTGGAAGAAGGCGCTTCCGACCGCGGTCGAATATTGCGCGGCATTCGGCGCGCGGCTCCACGTGCTCACCGTCGTTCCCGAGTTCGGTACGCCGATGGTGGCGCAGTTCTTCCCCGAGGGCCACGAGGAGAAGATGCGGGAGACCGCGAAAGAGGTTCTCCACAAGTTCGTCAGCGACCGCATTCCCGACACGGTGAAGGTCCAGCACATCGTCGGCGAGGGCACGATCTACAAGACGATCATCGAGACCGCCGACGAGATCGGCGCCGACCTGATCATCATGGGGTCGCACCGGCCGGAGCTTCAGGATTACCTGCTCGGTCCGAACGCCGCGCGCGTGGTGCGCCATTCGACGCGGTCGGTGCTCGTCGTCCGCTAGCGACGGCGGAGGCCTCCGTCCTCAGCCGACCAGCATGAACAGCGTCGAGAGGCCGAGGACGCCGATAAGCGCGAAACCGATATAGGCTGCGAACACGGGAGGCCGCGCGAGCGCGAAGACGGCGATGGCCGCCGGGATCGAGGTCACGCCGCCCGCGAGCAGGAACGCCATCCCCGCGGCCGGTGTCATGCCCTGGCCGATCAGTCCGCCGACCAGCGGCAGCGCTGCGTAGCCGTTGAAGTAGGCGGGAATGCCGACGAAGGTCGCCGCCGCGATGGGAAGCCAGCCGCTTCCGCCGAGGTTGGCGGCGATGGACTCGGCCGGAATCCACGCGAGCATCAGGCTTTCGAGCAGGAAGGCGAGAGCGAGCCATTTGCCGAGGAAGAGCGCGTTGCTCCGGAACGAGCGTCCGAACGACGCGCGCCGGGGCGCTTCGTCCCAGAACGTCCAGCGTACGGCCCCCGGGTTGCGGATGCTGGAGGCGCCGCAACCGCCGTCGCCGATGCCGGGCCGCAGCGGATCGGAGAAGAAACCGGCCGCGGAGAGCGCCATCGTCCCGAAGCCCCCGATGAGGCCGATGGCGATCGCCGCGAAGGTCTTGAAAACGGCGAACTCGATGCCGAGCGTGCCGGCGGTGAGCACGAACATCGACGGGTCCATGATCGGCGACGACAGCCAGAATGCCATCACGGCGGAAAGCGGCACGCCCATCGTCAGCATGGCGGCGATCAGCGGAATCACGCCGCAGGAACAGAAGGGCGACAGCGCGCCCATCAGCGCGGCGAACAGGATCATCGTCGCCTTGCGGCCGCTGAAGGCGCGGGCGATCAGGTTCTCCGCGCCGGACGCCTTGGCGTAGGCGGCGATGGCGACCGAGAGAAGGAGGAACGGCGCGACTTCGAGGAGGGCCTGGCCCGCGAAGCGGAGCGATGCCGCCGCCTGGTCCGGTGCAGCGGCAGCGAGAACGCCTACGATGACCGCGATCGCCGCGATTGCGCCGTCGATGCGGCGGACCGACGTTCCGATGGAGGAGGAGAGGGAGGCCATATTGGTTTCCTTATTTCCGGAATTATAGAAATATAAAGTAAAAATCAGGTGTCGGCTCTCACAGCGCCTCCGCGGTGTCTCGAATCTCGGCGTTGGCGCAGGCGTCGGCACAGCATTCTTCGATGAGGAAGCCCAGCGTCTCCTGCATCGCGCCGTAGTTCGCGCGGCAGATCAGCGTCGTCGAGCGCCGCTCCTGGTCGACCAGACCGACCGCGATCAGCTTGTGCAGGTGGTGCGACAGGGTGGACGGAGGAATGCCGAGCCGGTCCTGGAGATCGCCGACCGCGAGACCCCGTTCGCCGGCCCGCACCAGCAGGCGGTAGGCGGAAAGCCGCGTCGGGTTGCCCAGCGCTTCGAGGCGTTTCGAGATCCTGACGATGTCCATGGCACGATCCTCGCAGGGAAGGTCGATGCTTGTCAACGATATTTCCGGAATATTCGAAATAAAGATGCTCACATGGCTTTCACGGCGAATTTATCGAGATCAACTCGATAATCGCCGCGGGAGCGCTATGTTTTCTGTCGGATAACGAGGAACCCGACGTGCCGCTGGACGCCTATACGATCACGGACTTTGCCGTCGATTTCGACGCCCTGCCTGCGGAACGGCTGCGCGAGATGCTGGCCGCGGGCGAGGAAGCGGTCGACTGCATCCGCGTGCTCGCGAAGACCGGCGACAACATCGTCGGCGAACTCCTGAAGACCGAAGAGAGTTTCTACGAGTGGGATCACTATCCCGCGGGCGACGTGTACGACCACGAAACCCATGCACAGTACTACTACCATGCCCATCCGCAGGAGCTTCGCAGCGGCGAGCACGGGCATTTCCACACCTTTATGCGTTCGGGGGCGCTGCTGCCCGATATCAAACCCGCGGCGCTGTCCGACTACGTGGCCCCGGCGGATGCGAACGACGACCTCTGTCACCTCGTCGCGATATCGATGGATCCCCACGGTCTGCCGATCCGCCTGTTCGCGACCAACCGCTGGGTGACCGGAGAGACCTGGTATGCCGCGCCCGACGTGGTGCGCATGATCGACATGTTCGACATCGATCATGCACAGCCGTCCTGGCCGGTAAACCGCTGGATCACGGCGATGATGAAGCTGTTCCGCCCGCAGGTCGTCGCGCTCGCGGAAGCGCGGGACCGGCGCGTCGCGGAATGGGCCGCCGGCCATCCCGGGGGCAATGCCTACGAGGACCGCGATCTCGAGATCGCGGCGGCGCTCGACGTTTCGATCGACAAACAGGTGTCCGCGGTGCGCGACGCGCTGGCGCGGAAGGGCTGACCTTTCTCCGGCGCTACTTCGCTGCGTTCTTGAGGAAGGCCGTAAGGTTGTCGAGCTCGGAATCCTTCTTGATCCCGATGAAGGTCATTTTGTTGCCCTTCACGAAATCCTTCGGCGACTTGAGATATTCGTGGAGGGTCTTCTCCGACCACACCAGGCCGCCTTCGCCCGCCGCCTTCATCGCCTTGGAATAGTTGTACTTGTCGGCGGTGCCGGCCTTGCGTCCGAAGAGGCCGTGAAGGCTCGGGCCGACCATGTTCTTGCCCGCGGCGAGGGAATGGCAGGCCTTGCACTTGTTGAAGACCTTGCTGCCCGCCTCCACGTCGGCGGCGCTTGCCGGACCGATCGGGGCGATAAGGACCGCGGCGGCGGTTGCTGCGGCGACGACGAGGGATTTCATTACTTCGCTCCCGGCTGAATGACATCTCGTGGGGCCGGTGTACCGCGTGGAACGCTGTCGGGTCAACCGGCGCCGAACCCGCACGAACCTGCCCTTTAAAGCATTCGGCTTAATGTCCCGTTAACGCTTTTCCCACAGACTCCGGTGCCGTGGGGAGGGCCGGCGGCACCGGTTTCGCCGGGCATGGAGCATCGCACAGCATGACAGCAAAGCTCACGGAAGCAGATGTCCGCAAGCTGCTGAACGACCCGTCGCCCGAATCGCGCGCGGACGCTGCTGCAAAGATCGCAACGTACTACGACGCCTCGACCAACTTCGGCGCGCATGAGAAGAAGCTCGCCGAAGAGATCTTTTCCATCATGTGCCGGGACGCCGAGGTCCGCGTGCGCGAAGCGCTCGCGACGCACCTCAAGGAATGCCCGTTCCTCCCGCACGACATCGCCCGCCGCCTCGCCGAAGACGTTTCCGAGGTCTCGGTTCCGATCCTCACCTACTCGTCCGTGCTAACCGATGAGGACCTGATCGAGATCATCCGCAGCCAGGGCGAGGAGAAGCAGAAGGCCATCGCCTCGCGGGCGACCGTGTCCGCAAATGTGTCGGATGCGCTGATCGAGACGCGGAACGAGGCCGTCGTCGGCACGCTGGTCGCTAACGACGGTGCCCAGATCACCGAGAAATCGCTGCAGCGCGTCCTCGACGAATTCGGCAACAGCGAACTCGTCAAGTCGTCCATGGTCGGCCGGTCGCAGCTGCCGCTCGAGGTGACCGAGCGGCTCGTGAACATGGTCTCGGAAAAGCTCCAGCAGGACCTGATGATGCGTCATCAGCTGCCGAGCGAGCAGGTGAGCGACCTCATCCTGCAGTCGCGCGAAAAGGCGACGCTGGGTCTGCTGACCAGCGGCGGACAGCGGCAGGATTCGCGCCGCCTTATCGTCCATCTCTACCAGAACGGGCGCCTGACCCCGACGATCCTGCTGCGCGCGCTCTGCATGGGCGACATGGACTTCTTCGAGAGCGGCGTCGCCGTCATGTCGCGTATCCCCCTGACCAACACCCGCCATATGATTCATGGAGGCGACCGCGACATCATGCGCTCGCTGTTCGACAAGGCGGCGCTGCCGAAGGAGCTCCAGCCTGCTTTCGCGGCGGCGATCGAGGTCGCGGCGGAGACGCAGTACGACGGCGGCGAAAGGGATCAGGAGCGGTTCCGCCGCCGGCTGATCGAGCGCATCATCACCAACTTCGAAGATCCCGACGAAGTGATCGGCGGCGAGAACATCGACTACCTGATGGCCAGGCTCGCCCAGATCGACTCCGGTTTTTCGATCCGCACGACGGCTTAGATCAATTCAGCTGCCGAATGTCCGGCCCTTGCCGATGGCGCTGTCGCCGAAGCGGCGACGGAGGTCGTCGACCGCTCCCTCCACCTGCTTGCGGCGTTGCCCTCCCGGATCGGCGAGGTCGGCTGGGTCGCAGTCGCCGGCCGGAGCAAGTTCCGACAGTCCGACCCCGAGCAACCTGAACCGGGTGCCGTCGGCCTCCGCTTTCATCAGCGGGAGCGCAGCGGCGTAGATCACGTCCGCGAGCTGGGTGAGGTGCTGCAGCGTCCGAGACCGCGTGCGGATCCGGAAGTCGGCGGTCTTGAGCTTGAGCGTCACCGTCCGCCCGCCGATCTCCTCCTCCTTGACGCCCGCGGAAACGCGCTCGGTCTGACGCCACAGGATGCGGGCAAGACGTTCGGGGTCGGAGATGTCCTCGGAAAACGTCGTCTCGCTCGACAGGCTCTTGCGTTCTCCGGTCGGCTCGACCTTCCGCGAATCCCGGCCGAGCGGGAAATTCGCTAGGCGGTGCCCCATCTTTCCATAGCGGCGCACGAGGTCCGCTTCCGTCATCGACTGCAACTGGCCCATCGTCGCGATGCCGTCGCGTTCCAGCCGGCGGTCGAGGGCTTCGCCGACGCCCCAGATCTTCGAGACCGGCAGGGGCGCGAGGAACTCCACGGTCTCGGCGCGGCCGATCACGGTGAAGCCGTCCGGCTTGTTGAGCCCGGAACCGAGCTTGGCGAGGAACTTGTTGTGACTGAGCCCGACGGTGACCGTGATGCCGTGGCGCGCGCGGATGTCGGCGACGAGTTTTGCCAGTGTTCGCGCCGGGGCGCCGGCGTGCAGACGCTCCGTCCCAGTCAGGTCAAGGAAGGCTTCGTCGATCGAGATCGGTTCCACCAGTGGCGTCACGTCGCGCATCATCGCGCGGATCTCGCGGCCGATGCGAGAATATTTCGCCATGTCCGGCCGGATCACCACCGCATGCGGGCATTTTTGGAGCGCCTGGAACATCGGCATCGCCGAATGGACGCCGTACCTGCGGGCGACGTAGCAGGCGGCGGCGACGACGCCGCGCTTCTCGCCGCCGACGAGAACGGGCAGGTCGCGGAGCTCGGGGCGGTCGCGCTTCTCGACGCTCGCATAGAACGAATCGCAGTCGAGATGGGCGATCGACAGCGTACCGAGCTCGTCGTGCGAGATCACGCGCGCGGAACCGCAGGAACGGCAGGTTCCCGCCACACCCGGCATGTCGCTGAAACAATCCCTGCAAAGCGTCGTCATGCGGGAACTCTGGTCCCGCCGGAAATCGGCGTCAATCCGAAGCCGAAGGGACTTCCACGGGCGCCGGCGATCAACCCTTTTCGAAGGCCTTGAGCACTTCCTTCGCGACTTCCTTTGCGATTTCGTCGGCGAGTTTCTGGAACTCGCTCTTCAGCGTGCCGATCCCCTCGCGGTAGACATGGCGGCTGCCGTGAATGCTCACGTCGATGATCAGGACGGGAGCCTTTCCCTCGCGGCCCCCGGAGACGATCCCGGCGAGGCTGCCGGCCGCGCCGAGACGGTTGATCTTGAGCGCCGTCAGCCCGTCGCCAATGGCCTTCACCGCGGCTTCGATGCCCTTGTCCGCGCCTTTCGCGGCCTCGAGCGTCCCCTGGGCGATCTTGAGACCGGCTTCTTCGGTTGCGAGCTGGGTCTTGAGCGCGACGACGGCGGGCGCGGCGTCGACGGGCACCACCTTGACGGATTTCTTCGCCGTATCGAGTGCCCACTTGGCCGTTTTCAACGCGGCTTCTTCCGAGACGATCGCCGTCTTGATACCAGCCTCTTCGGTGCCCTTCTCGGCTGCCTTGCCGAAGCGCAGGTGCTTGGCGTCGTTTCGCGCGTCGCGATCGAGGTCGTGCGCCTTCTTCTTGTTGTAGTCGATCGTGTGCTGGATCGATTCCGCCTTCTTCTCGGCATCCGAGATCTTCTTCGTCGCCTCGTCGTAGGCGCGTTTCGCCTTGGCCTCTTCGGCCGAAATCTTTGACTTGATGCCCTCGACCTTGCGTTCCGCCGCCTTGACGTCGTTCTCCGCCTTCGAGATGTCCTTCTCGCCCTTCTTGAGGCCCTTGAGCGCCGACTGCACCATGTCGCGGAAGATTTTCGTGTAGTTCGCGGCGAGTTCCGCCTCGAAGGCGAAGTCGTTGCCGTGCGCGAAGCTCAGGCCGCCCGATTCGGCGATCATCGTCGCATCGAACGCCCCGCCGAACTTTGTATCGGACGAGAACCTGAATTTTTCGGGCTCGAGGTCGAGCTGGTACTTTTCCTCGTAGCCCTTGAACAGCGCGAGGTCGCCCGACATCGCGAACTTGGGATCGATCGCCGGTCCCGCCTGGATGTCGAGCGTCGCATCCTTCAGGTCGAGGGGACCGAGCTTGAAGGGCGAGATCTTGCCGTTCACCTTGACCCCTTCGGTCGACGCGAACCCGCCCGCGCCGCCGAGTTCCTTGCCATTGATCCAGAGCGCCGCTTTGAGCGCCATGCCGGCGCCCTCGATGCTGAGCTCCGCTTCAAGGTCGGAGGGCAGGCGCGCGCCGGGCGTCATGAAGGCGAAGGTGACATCGCGGAATTCCGCGTCCAGCTTGGGAAAGCTCTTCTTCTGGGCGGCGTGCTTCTTCGCATGCTCGGCGAACGACGCGAACGGCAGCTTGTTGATCTGCCCTGCGAAGGCGAACGCCGTCGGGAGCCCCGCGGCCTCGGGCGTCAGCACCAGGTCGGCGGAGGCGCGAACGCGCTCACTGCCGACCATCACGGTGCCGTCGATCAGCATGTCGAAGCTGCCGGTTTCGGTGATGCCGACCGACATGAAGGGAGATTCGAGCACGAGGCCCTTGATGCTCGCGGCGTTCTGCCAGTCGCCCTTCATTCCGCCCGCGACGCGCACCTCGACCTGGCCGTCCTGCTCGGCGAGCTCGAAATCGACGTCGAACTCCAGGGTGGGTTTGCCGTGCCCCTGGCTCATCTCGACGGCCGTGCGGAAGCCGAGCGCCTCTTCCTTGTCCGACAGCTTGATGAAGAACTCGGCTTTCGCGTGCTTCGGTTTCAAGAACTTGAAGCCGTGATTCGCGGGCGTGTCGATGTCGACGGTGAGTTCGATCGAGGGCGTGCCGCCGAACATGCCGTTCACCGTGCCGTCGATGTCGAGGAGCGCCTTGCCGAGGCCGATCTTGCCGAGCGCCGAGCGGATGTTCCCTGGCGCGACCGCCGCGTCGAACGACGCAATGACGTTGACGCCCTCTGGGATGCTGAGCTCGCCCTCGGGGAGCTTTCCGTCCACGGTGAAGAAGTTGCGTACGGCGAGCGGCAGGTCGGCATAGGCGGACTTCAGGCCCTTCGTCGTCGTGATCATCCGCATTTTCGGCAGGCCGAGGTCCTTAAGGAAGCCGTGCTTGTGGCCCATGAGATCGGCGAGCCTAAGCGCCTTTTCGAAGCGCATCCCGAAATTCCAGGCCTTGGTCGCGCCGTCGTAGAACAGCATCGCGTCGACCGTCTCATTGAGGAAGTCGACCTTGCCGCCGACCGCATGCATCGAAATCGTCGGCGCCTCGATGGCAAACTTCGTCGCGCCGGGCAGTGTCTTGAATTCGGGGAGCGCGTGAAGCGAAAGCTTGGTGTCGGGGAGCGAGAGAGTGAAGTCGGCGAGCTTCCTGTCCTCCACCGCGATCTCGATCACGACGGCGCGTAGCTTGCCGCCCTTTGCAAAGGCCCCGCCGAGCTGGCCGTCGAGCGAGATCGAGAAGGCACCCTTCTCGATCGAAAGGTTCAGGGCGACGTCCTTCAGGTCGAGGAACGACATTCCGAAAGCGTCGTTCCAGGTGAGCTTGTGCTCGTCGGAGGTCGCGAAGACGAATTTCTTCTCGGCCAGCGCATCCGCGTCGATGGTGCCGCCGAACTTCAGCGTCCCGCCGCCGAGCGCGCGCGGGAATTTGATCGTGATGCTCTCCGTCGCGGCGTCGAGAAACTCCGGGAGCGCCGCCATGCCGGCCTCCCGAAGGCCCGCCTTTATGTCGGAGCTTCGGTTGGCGGCGCCCGCATCGGTTGCCCAGACGGGGAGGAGGAAGAACAAGACGGCGAGGAGACGTGCGTTTATGCGCATGGCTGTGCCCTCCGGAGATGTGCGACACCCGAAACCGACGCGGGTGCATCGAGCCTTTGCAGCCTGCCGGGAGCGGCCCGGTCAGTTCGTCGAGCTGTCCGTGGTGTCCGTCGTATCGGTCGTGTCGTCGGTGGTGGAGGTGCTGCTGGAGGAGCTCGACGAGGACGGCGAGACTGTGCTGCTCGTATCCGTGATGTTCTCGTTCGCCGACGTCGAGACCTTGTCGCCGACCGTCACCGTCGTCTGCCCGGCTTCCTTGAGCCAGCCTTCCTTGATGATATCCAGCGTCTTGTTGTAGATCGCTGTCGCCTCGGACTTGTCGAGCTTGAAATTGAACGAGAATTCGCAGGCGCGATAGAACAGCTCGCGCGCGATCAGCACGGCCGGCGTGCGGCCCGCCATCTCGACCTCCGAGGAGTTCTGCGAATCTCCGCCGCTGTCGTCGCCGCCGAGCTTGATGAGGGCGACACTGACGTTGGCTGAATCCCCCTGGTCGAACGCCGCGTCGGGCGGCGGCTCGGCGCAGGTCAAGAATTTGGAATCCTAGTCCCGGACGAGAGTGTGCGACAGGCTCGCAGTGTCCGAGATGATCCACGCCGACCCGACCTTCTGGACCTTCGCCGTCGGCTCGAAGGTGGAGGTGCAGCCTGCGAGTGCGGTGCAGGCCGCAGCGGCCGCGAAGAGGATTCCCGATCTTTTCATGGCGTTGGCACCCAGTCTGGAAACCGCGAGACTCTTAATTGAGACCGAATTTACGAATCCCGCAACAGGCCGTTGTATCGAAGCGGCGTCTTCATGCCGCGGAAGTCGCCTAAAGAGGGTCGCAATCCGGGACCGTTTTGCAATAGAGTGCGCGGCGCGGCAATCCACACAAGATTCAACAGTTCTGCTGACTTTCCGATGATAGACAAGACGATCGGCAGCCTTCGCGAGGCGGTTTCGTTGATCGGCGACGGCGCCACCGTGCTCATCAGCGGTTTCGGCGAATCCGGCAATCCTACCGAGCTCGTCCATGCGCTGATCGATCACGGCGCCCGGGATCTGACCCTCGTCAACAACAACGCCGGCAACGGACATGTCGGGCTCGCGGCGCTCCTCGAAGCGGGGCTCGTCCGCAAGATGATCTGTTCCTTTCCGAGGTCGACGTCCTCCGAGGTTTTCGACGGGCTTTACAAGGCCGGAAAGCTCGAACTCGAGGTCGTCCCGCAGGGCACGCTCGCCGAGCGGATCCGCGCCGCCGGTGCCGGGATCGGCGGTTTCTATACCCGCACGACAATCGGCACGCCGCTTTCGGAGGGGAAAGAACGCCGGATTTACAACGGCAGGGAATACGTCCTCGAAGACCCGCTGTATGCCGACTTCGCGCTCGTGAAGGCGGAGCTGGCCGACCGCTGGGGAAATCTGACCTACCGTCTCGCCGCGCGGAACTTCGGCCCGATCATGTGCATGGCGGCCGAGGTGACGATCGTCCAGGCGCGGCGGATCGTCCCGCTCGGCGACATCCCGCCGGAGAGCGTCGTCACGCCGGGAATTTTCGTCGACCGGGTCGTCGAGGTCGCGGACCCCGCGAGCGAGCGGGCGATGATCGAGGCCGGTATCCACTACAAGCCCGGAGCATCGGCATGACCGACAGGCTATCCCGCCGCCAGGTCGCCTGGCGCGTCGCCCAGGACATTCCGGACGGCGCCTACGTCAATCTCGGCATCGGCATGCCCGAACAGGTCGCGAATTACATTCCCGACGGGCGCGAGATCGTCTTCCACAGCGAGAACGGCATCCTCGGGATGGGGCCCGAACCCGGCGCGAACGAGGTGGATTACGACCTGATCAATGCCGGCAAGAAGCCCGTGACGCTGCTTCCCGGCGGCGCCTTCTTTCACCATGCGGATTCCTTCGCGATGATCCGCGGCGGCCATATCGACATCTGCGTCCTCGGCGCCTTCCAGGTTTCGGCGCGCGGCGATCTCGCGAACTGGTCGACAGGCGGACCGCAGTCGGTCCCCGCGGTCGGCGGCGCCATGGATCTCGCCGTCGGTGCGCGGAAAGTCTTCGTCATGACGGACCACACGACGAAGGATGGCGGTCACAAGCTGCTCGATCGCTGCACGTTTCCGCTGACCGGTCCGGAGGTGGTCGATACCGTCTATACGGATATCGCCGTCGTCGATGTCGTCGATGGCCGGATGGTCGTCCGCGAGAAGGTGGAAGGCATCAGCTTCGAAGAACTGCAGGAACGTACCGGCGCGGCCCTGCTGGGCGCCGACACCTGTCGGCCGCTTCGGGTGCCGGAACTCTGAACGCTTCAGCCTTTCGCCTTGCCCCGCCGGACGAAGGGGGCCGCCGCGAGCGAACTCGCGACCTCCTCGGGGCAGAAGTCGAGGTCGAGGCAATTCCCCTCGAGCCATGTCGGAAGCGCGCGTTTGCTCACGTGATCGTCGGTCAGGCTGCGCAGATTGGCCATCATCATAAGAAGCATCTTGGCGATGAACGGGTCCGCCAGCTCGAGCTTGCGCCGCAGCGTTTCCCGCTTGATGGTGATCAGCACCGTGGGTTCGACGGCGATCGCGCTCGCCATCCGCGGGGCGTCGTCGAGCAGGGCCATCTCTCCGAAGATCGACCCCTGCTTGAGCCGCGCCAGCCGGACCCGGCCGTCTGGCCCGTCGCGGACGATGTCCACGGTTCCCTTTTCGATCACGTAGGCGACATCGCCCCGGCTTACTTCGCAGAAGATCGTCCTTCCGGCATGGTGCGGCTGACGGTCGAGAAGGACCGGTTTGTCGAGCGAAGAGACGAGGGTCATCGTCGGCTGTTTCCTGTCGGGGGCGCCTTCCGGCGGCCGGTAATCCGGGTTCCAGCCTATTTCTCCCCGTTTAACATATTGTTTATCCTTGCTTTCTTTTGCGCGGGGGCATCGGCGCAGAACGTACAGATCGAAGACCTTCCGGACGCGCAGCGGAGGCTTCAGGAGGATCTCGAAAGGACCGGCGATGCGTCCTACCGCGCGCGCATCGAGCGGCTGCTCGACAGCGGCGGAGACGTCACCTATGCGGACGTCCTGCGCGATCCCGACAACATCGCGCTGAACTATCGCTTCGCCCAGACCCAGATCCGCCAGGGGAACATCCGCGGCGCGAGCGCGACGCTGGAGCGCATCCTGCTGCTCGATCCGCAACGGCCCGATGTGCGCCTGCTCGATGCCGTGGTCCTGTTTCGCCTCGACAACCTCAACGACGCCGAGCGCGAACTGCTGGCGGTGCGCGACCTGCCGATGCGGACCGAGCTCCGCAGCGAGGTCGACGGCCTGCTCGATCAGATCGGACAGCGGAGGAAGCGGCTTCGTGCCGAGCTTCTCGTGAATTTCGGCGTGCAGTACGACTGGAACGGAAACAGCGCGCAGTATTCCAATACGCGCCTGTTCTCGGATACGCCGGTCTCTCTCTCGGACGCCGACGAGCGCCACCGTGAATTCTCGACCAACGGCACCGTCCAGATGTCCGCCGACTACGATCTCGGACTGAACCGGCGGCACAAGGCGGTCGGTCTCGTTTCCGCCTATCGCGCGGAACATCTCCATGAAGATCAACTCGACCTGGAGGCGGCGACGGGCCAGGCGGGATTGTCGCTTGCCTACGAGCCGGTGACGGTGGAGCCGAAGATCAGCTATTCGAAGATCCGGCTTGCCCATCAGCGTTACCTGACCATCGCGCGTTTCGAGACGCTCGCGACATGGCAGGTCACCAAAATGTCGGCGCTCTTCGTCGGCGCCGGTGTCGAGGACCAGCATTACAACGGGCTCCACGTCAGCACCAGCGCCGGCGATCGCAGAGGCGGGCAGACCGATCTCCGGCTGGGCGGCAGTGTCGGCCGAACGATACCATCAGGTGTCCAACCTTCCCGACTATACCTACCGCAACAACACGTTTACTCTCGGTCTCAGCCGAAAATGGACGTTCTGAACGTCCTAACCGATTGAAAAAAATGTGTGATCGGCGTCACACCCTCTCGACTTCCCGCTTGTTTCGCGGGCCGGGCGCACCGATATCGGGGGCGTCTCCAAGGCGGATTAGAGTGGTTGTAGGGCTGCCGCGATGATGTTTCGAAACCCAGATCAGCTCCTGAAACTCGGCATTGCCGCGCTCGCGGTCGCCGTCGCGGCTGCAGCATCGGACGCCTTCGCGCAGCAGGCGGCCGGCCGGGCGGTGCAGGCGGGCGTCGCCGCCGCGGTCCGAGGCGAGGTAAAGCTCGTTTCGTTCGGCACGCCGCAGGCGGTCGGGCGCAACGTCGCGAGCGGCGATGCGGTGTTCCTCGGCGACAGGATCGAGTCCGGATCCAGCGCAGGTCTTCAGATCATGCTGCTCGACGAGACGATCTTCACGATCGGCCCCGAGAGCGCGATCGTCATCGACCGCTTCGTCTACGATCCGGAGAAGTCTGCGGGCAAGGTAAGCGCGAGCGTCGTCCGTGGCGTGTTCCGTTTCGTGTCCGGCCGGGTGGCGGCCAACCGCCCGTCGGACATGGAAGTGAAGCTGCCGAACGGCGTGATTGGAATTCGCGGAACGAGCGCCGCCGGCATCGTCCGGCCGGGTGAGTCGCAGGTGGTGCTGCTCGGCCCCGGCCCGGAGAACAACGTCGGCGAGCCCGGCGGTCGCATCATCGTTTCCGGCGCAGGCGGCGACGTCGAGATCAGCCGTCCGAACTTCGGAACCGTGCTGTCGGGCATCGCGGCGCCGACGGCACCAGCGCAGTGGACGCCGCAGCAGATGTCCGAGCTCAACGGCGCGCTGCGGTCGGCTCCGCGGCAACAGACGCCGAGCACCGGCCCCAACGGCACGCAGGACCGGACGGACGGCCGCGACGGCACACCGGGACAGGATCCGCAACAGCAGGACTCCGGGCCCCGGACGCAGCAACAGGATCAATCCCAGGGCGGCCCGCAGACCCAGGCCCAGGGCGCTACGCCGGGCACCGGCCCCTCGGCCCTTCAGGTCGAGAAGGCCCTGAGCGGGATTACGACGTTGACGCAGCTCACGCAGCTCCAGAGCGGCGTCTTCAACTTCGGAACGACACACGTGCAGTTCACCGCGAATTCGTCCTACGATTTTTCCTACTCGATCGATTTCGGCGCCCGCTCGCACACCGGAAGCGTGGTCGTAAACACTGCAACGGCGGACGGCTACAACGCGAACGCCAGCGGGACGTTCGTCCTCCTGCACGACATCTTCAGCGGCCAGGTCCAGACATTGCAGATCCAGGAAGGCGGCGTCGGTACCCACGTGCCCGGTCTCAACAGCAACAGCAACCAGATCACCGTTAACTACAAGTTCGTGAACGACGGCGGCCTCGCGACCCGCATCGAGCATACGGTCAATTATCAGGAGCCCGCCGGCTCGAATATCGTATCGGCCTCCGGCGTCAACACGCGGTAGCGGCGTCTACGCGTCGAACCCGAACAGCTTCAGCGGGTTTTCGACGAGGATGCGGCGGCGCAGCGTCTCGTCCGGGATCAGCCGCGGGATCGCGTCGATCAGCTCACCGGTGTCGCACTGCTCGGAAATCTTGTAGCGCTGCGAATGCGGCCAGTCGGTGCCCCAAAGCAGGCGGTCCGGTGCCGCCTCCAGCATCGCATGCGCGAAGGGCAGCGCGTCGTCGTAGGGCGGGCCGGCGGTCGAGCACCGCTCGATGCAGGACAGCTTGGCGTAGATATGCTCGTGGTTCCGCAGGAGGTCGAGGAGGATGCGGAACGCCGGCTGGTCCGTGCCGTCGGCGAAGCCGATGCGCCCGTAATGATCGATGATCGTCGGGATCGGCACCGTGCGGAACCAGTCGCCGTTCTCCACCATGTGCTTGGGACGTGCGTGGAACGTGATCGACCATCCGAATTCGCTGATACGGTCGATCACGCGCTCGATCATGGCCTTGTCGCCGGTGCCGCCGTGTTCGACGAACATGTTGAAACGGACGCCGCGGATGCCGCCCTCGTGCAGTTTCTCGATGTCGCGCGACGTGAAGCTGTCGTCGACCTTGGCGACGCCCATCAGGCGTCCGCCGGAGCGCGCGACCGCATCGAGCGTCACGGAATTGTCGTGCCCGTGGGCCATCGGCTGGATCACGACGCCGCGGCTGATCCCCAGATGCTCCATGAGCTGGTGATAGTGGGAAAGGGGGGACGCCGGCGGCGTATAGACCCGCTGCTCCGGCGGCGACCACGGGAACACTTCCGGCGGGCCGAAGATGTGGAAGTGCGTGTCGACGGCGCCCGCGGGAAGCGTGTAGTCGGGTTTCTTCGGGCTCGGATGGGGCGGATAGCAGTAGGGCAGGTCTCTCGGATCTTTCACGTCGGGCATCCGTCGGTTTCTGCCGATTGGATTATCATTCCGGGCAGCCGGGCGCCATCGGAATGCCGGACATCGCCGAACCTCAGAAATTCAGCCCGATGTTGAAGAAAAGGCGCGGCTTGGTGTTCCCCTCCTCGGAGACCGTGCGCGTCATCGGCTTGGCGATTTCGACAGATGCGACCGCGCCGTCCCACGGGAACAGGCGGAGCCCGCCGCCGGCGGAAACGACCGAATCCCGGGACGTGTCGGTCCGCCACACGGCACCGGCGTCATAGAAGGCGTATAACCAGAGGTTCGAGAGCACGCCTTCCTTCACCGGAAACCGGTGGCGAAATTCGAGCGCGCCCGCGACCCCTCGGGAGTCGGAAATTTCCGACGGATCGTAACCGCGCCCGAAGCGGCTGCCGCCGAGCCCGAACTCTTCGCCCGAGAGCAGCACGTGCTCCGAATACTGTCCCCGGCCGTTCAGTTCGGCCCAGAAATCCTCGGTGATCTTCTGGATACGGTTCACGTCGAGCGTGATCTTGTCGAAGTCGCTCTCGCCGTCCGTCCGCGAAACCTGGTAGCCGAGCGGGGAAGCATTGAGGACGTCGAGGCCTTTGCTCCATTCGACGTTGATGTTGTTGGTCCCCTCCGCCCCGTCCTTGAACCAGAGGCGGACGCCCGCGCGTGCCACGCGCAGGCGGTCGTTGAAATCGTCGTTGATCGCGGATTGCCGCGAATTTGCGTAATCGAGCCGGCCGTTCGCATAGAGTGCAAGCTCCTGGCGACGAACAAGGGGATGCCAGAAGCCGAGCGATATCCGGTCGCCGGTCGACTGCAGCTGCGACGCGCGCGACTGGCTGTAGATGTCGACCTTGCTCCGCGATATCGAGCCCCAGACGATGGTTCCGCCGGTGCCGAGCGGAAGCTGCTCGTATATCTCGCCATAGATCAGCTCGTCCGGCTCGTCCGGGATCGTGAAGGCCGAGAAACGTGTCCGTTCCAGCTGCCCGGCCACCGAGTTGAGGCCGACGGCGAACGATGCCTCGAGCGGGCCGACCGGGTAGGTGCCGCGATTGTCGAGGTTGAAACCGGCGTCGACAGGGTCGTGCCGGACGGCGATGGTCATCGTGTAACCCGGCTCGTTGCCGGGCGGATCGTCGAGGCTCGGTGTAGCGACCACGCCCGGGAGGTCGCCCATGAGGAGGACGTAGCGCTCGACGTCCTGAAGGCGCGCCGGTATCGACTGGGTGATCGCTTCCGCCCAGGCATCGAACAGATCCTGTCGACCCGGGCGGTCGCCCTTGAATAGCACTTTCTCGATGTAGCCTTCCTTCACCTCGATGGTGAGGATGCCGAAGGCGAGGTTCTGCGGCGGCGCGCTGGCGCTCGACAGGAAATAGCCGTCGTCGGTGTATTTCTTCGTGACTGCCTTGACGATGCCCTGGATGTCCGCGGTCGAGACGACCCGTCCGAGAAACCGCTCGTACAAAGGTGCAAGTTCCGCGAGATCGTAAGCGGTCACGCCCGAGATGCTGACCGCGCTGAGGACGAAGTCGGCACCCGCGTCCGGCGGCTCGGGGGCGGTCTCCGGCGACCGCAGTGCGGGAGCGATCGGCGCGGACGGGGCGGGGGCCTCGGGTTTCCTCTGGATACGGCGTTCGATCTGACCGGGCTCCACGGTCCGCTGGGCCTGGCTCTGGGCGGCGACATCGTTCGTTGCTGCAAAAAAAATTATCGCAGCACCAACGGCAGCAGCGAGCCGGCGTGCACCCTTCGGAAAAAACGCGACGCTTGCCTTCACGAACTCGGCCCTATGCAGAAGGACGGCCCCAAGATTTCGGTAACCATGTAAACATTTGTATTTCTAACAAAAGATTAAGCGCCTGCCGAAACGCAATCGTACCGCAGCATGGCTTTTCGCGCGGTCGGGTCGCGTTTGGAGGCCGGAACCCCGCCATAAACATTCGATAAATTTTAAATTTATTTATTCAGTCATTTATGTTTCAGTTAATTGCGTATTAAATTTTTGGTCTTACAAAAAGCCTGCAAATTCGAAGTAGTTTCGAGTGTTCGATTCAAGGAAGTCTTGGCGAACCAAAACGGAAAGGTATGTCCGAAAATGTCGAACAGGCAGTTCGAATCTACACTACCGAGGCTTCGCAACCTTGCGATCGTCTCGGGCGTGCTCGCGGCGGCGGCGATTGCCGTCGTGCCTTCCGCATCCGCAAACGGCGTGAAGCCCTGGAACATCCAGAGCGTCGTGGGCGATGTGAAGATCAAGACGCCTGGCGGTAACTGGGTCGCTGCGAAGAGCGGTGCCGACGTGGCCCCCGGGTCCGAGATCAAGACGTCCGAATCCGGACGCGCGGTCATAACCCAGGGCGGCGACGTGGTCGAGGCGTCTCCCAACAGCGGCGCGGTTTTCCCCAAGCGGGAGAGCAGCTCGCTGCCCAGCGTCGTCCAGAGCGCGGGTACGTTGCTCTACAAGATCGTGTCCCGCCCCTCCGACAGGTTCAACGTCAAGACGCCCTATCTGACCGCGGTCATCAAGGGTACGGTCTTCTCGGTGACGGTGAACAACGAGGGCGGCGCGCTCCACGTTACGCGCGGCGCCGTCGAGGTCACGTCCCGCCTGACCGGCGAAATCGCGATGGTCAAGCCCGGCCAGACGGCGGCCGTATCGACGCGGCCCGGGCTCCGCATGCAGCTTCTCGGCACGCAGGGCGGCAGCAAGGATTCGAAGGAGCGCGGCGACAAGCAGGGCAAGGCCAAGAGCGACGATGCCAAGTCCTCGTCGAAGGCGGATGCCGGCCGCGTAATCGGCAACCCCGTCGGATCGGCGGGGGCCGGCCAGGCCAAGGGCCTCTCCAAGTCCGTCAATGCGGGCAGGGTCGACGTCCTGTCCGCCTCCAAGGGCCTTATCGGCGGCCCAGGACAGGGCAACGGAAGCGCCAACGCCGGTTCGGCGCGCGGCAACAGCAAGGCCGGCGCCAGCCAGAATGCTTCGTCGTTCGCGGCAACCGCTCGCGGGTCGATCTCCGCGAACAGTGGCGGTAACGGATCGTCGGCGGCCTCCAGCAATGGCGGCGGCAACGGCGGCGGGAACTCCAACGGAAACGGTGGAGGGAACGGGAACGGGAACGGCAACGGCAACGGCAACGGCAACCACTGACGTCACCGGTTCCTGCCAGTAGGCCTAACGGACACCGGCCGCCCCTTGGGGCGGCCGGTTGCTCGTTAGGAGACGGGAATGTCCGCCATTTCAGCCCGCTCCTTAGCAATTGATTAGGCCGGCGCCGCCATAATTTCGCGGGTCGAAAGCTATGAAACGCACACTTGCGCACATACTGATCGTCGGCGCAGTCGTCGCCGTCTACCTGTTCGACGGATTCGCTCCGCTCGATCGCGGGCTTGCTTCGCTCAGATTCCAGCTGCTCGCGCGCCCCGCATCGGGAAATATCGTGGTCGTCGGTATCGACAACCGCAGTCTCCGCGAACTCAACGTCTGGCCGTGGCCGCGCGAGTACCATGCGGCGCTGCTCGATCGCCTGCTCGATGCGGGCGCGGAACGGGTCGCGCTCGATATCGATTTCAGCTCGAACTCCAATCCGGCGTCGGACGCGGCGTTCGAGGAAGCGCTCCGGCGAGCGGGAGACCGCGCGATCCTGGCGACCTTCAAACAGCTGGCGCGCGACGAAAGCGGGAACGACGTCTTCGTCTACACCGCGCCCATCGAGCGGCTGGCCCGCCACGCGCGTCTCGGGCACGTCAACGTGCAGGTCGAGAGCGACAGTCTCGTCTGGCGCTACACGACGTTCGAGGAAATCGATTCTATCCGGCTCCCCGGAATGGCGACGCTGCTCGGCAACGCCGAGGGAACGGACACGCGATCCTTCAATATCGACTACGCGATCCTCGCCGAGACGCTTCCCTATATTTCCTACGCGGACGTCCTGCGCGGCGCATTCGATCCGGCGATGTTCGCGGGCAAGACCGTGATCGTCGGCGCCACGGCTTTGGAACTCGGCGACCGGATTCCCGTGCCGGTCGAATTCGTGCTGCCCGGACCGATCGTGCAGGCCCTCGTCGCGGACACGATCGTCCAGAACCGCGGCCTCGACAGGTTCGATCCCCTGATAGTTGCGTTCATCGCGGTCCTCGTCGGGGCCGCGTCCGCCTGGCCGATCGACCGCTGGTCGTGGAAGCGAGGAGGCCTCCTGGTGGTTGGATCGGGCGGAGCTGTTGCAGGCGCTTCGCTCGCCGTCCAGGCGAGCATGCCCATCCTGCTCGACGTCGCTCCGATCGCATTGACGCCGGTCGGGCTCTATCTCGCCAGCCTCGTGCGTTCCATCGACAGGCTCGGCATCATGTTCCGCCGGGAGCGGATGGAATCGCTCTACCGCCGCGCCATGATGGGTGCGGTGGTGGATTCGAGTTTCGACGGTATCGCCATCGCCGACCGCGACGGCAATATCGAACTCGTGAATCCTTCCGCGATCCAGTTTCTCGGGCGCGACGAGGAGGAGCTGATCGGCGCTCCCATCCGGTCCGTCCTTCCGTGGTCGTCGGAAATCGAAGCCCTCTACGAAACCGATGAGAACGGGATGAAGAAGGCGACGGTCGTGGGGCCGATCGAACTTTCGCTGGAGCTCCGGGGCGACAGGCTGACCATCGAGCTGATCGTCAGTTCCGCCCGCCTTACGCTCCAGGGCTCTAACGGCCACGACGCACCGGACGAACGCGTCGTCTACATCTACATGTTCCGCGACATCACGGACCGGAAGCGGGTCGAGGAGGCGCAACGGCTCGCGACCGAGGAGGCGAATGCCGCGAACCGTGCGAAGACCGAGTTCCTCCACAACATGAGCCACGAGCTGCGCACGCCGCTGAACGCGATCATCGGATTCTCGGACATCATCAAGAACGAGATGATGGGGCCGATCGGCGTGGCGCAGTATCTCGAGTATATCCGCGACATCAACAACAGCGGCCAGCACCTTCTGCAGGTCGTGAACGACATTCTCGACATGTCGAAGATCGAGTCGGGCCAGATGCAGCTGGTCGAGACGGAGGTCTATATCCCGCATGTCGTCGAGGCGAGCCGCCGCCTGGTCGATGAGCGCGCCAAGGCCGCGGACCTCGCGATCGACATCGACGTTCCGTCAGCGCTTCCGGAACTGACCGGTGACGAGCGGATGATCAAGCAGATGCTCCTCAACCTCCTGACCAACTCGATCAAGTTCACGCCCAAAGGTGGCCGGATCCTGGTGAAGGCGGAACGGGAAACCGACGGTGGAACGGTCATTCATATCCGGGATACCGGCATCGGCATCGATGCCAAGGATTTCGACAAGATCATGGAGCCGTTCGGCCAGGCCGATGCGTCGCTCGCCCGCGAATACGAGGGAACGGGTCTCGGCCTGCCGCTCGTCAATTCGATGATCGAGATTCACGGCGGGCATCTTTCGCTCGAAAGCGAGGTCGGCATCGGAACAGTCGTCAGCCTCCACTTCCCGTCCGAGCGGGTGGTGCCGCCGAGGCCGGCAGGCGGGGGCAAGGCCGAGCGGGAGGCAGCGGTCGCCTGACCGCGCCCGGCGGCCCGCCGGAACCGCTAGCGCTTCGCGCGGCGCAGGTCCCGCGTTTCACGATGCCAGATGTAAAGCCCGCTTGCGATCACGATCGCCGCACCGATCATCGAAACGCGGTCAGGCACCTGGTCGAACACGATCACGCTCAGGATCGTCACCCAGATGATCTGGCTGTAGAGGAACGGGGACAGCGTCGATACCGGGGCGACCTCGAAGGCGCGGATCAGCAGGTAATGGCCGAAGCCGAAGAAGGCTCCCGTCGCCACCATCAGGCCCCACGATGCCGCGTCGGGGGACTTCCAGAAGAACGGAACGACGCAGGACATGACGATCACGCCGACGGTCGAGGTCCAGAACAGGCTCGTCTTCGTGCTTTCGGTGCGGCCCGCAATCCGCGTCATGATCTGGTAGGACGCGTAGCACACGGCAGTGACGAGCGGCAGGAACGCTGCCCAGTGCATGACGCCGAGGCCGGGTCGGATGATGACGAGCACGCCTAGGAAGCCGACGAAGATCGCGGCCCAGCGCCGCGGCCCGACTTTCTCACCGAGGAACGGGATCGACAGCGCGGTGACCAGCAGCGGGGACGCGAAATTGATTGCGACCGCCTCGGGCAGCGAAAGATAGATCAGCGCAGTGAAGAACGAGATCGTGCCGCCGAGAAGCGCTGCCGACCGCGCGAGGTGGAGGATCGGGCGCCGCGTGACCATCTGGCTCCGGATGCCGGAGCGCGCGAAGATCAGGAAGAAAACGAGCGCGTGGAACGTGTAGCGCGCCCAGACGACCTGGAGGATGTCGAAATCCTTCGCGAGCGTCTTTACGCAGGCTTCGCCCAAACCGAACATGGCGACGCCTGCGCACAGCAGCAGGATTCCGAAGGGCGGGTTCTGGACCCGCGCGTGCGTCACATCCATGCGGATGCGCCCGCGCCGCTCAGCCCCATACTTCCTCCGCGATCTCGACGACGGCGCGCAGCTTCTGGATCTGCTCCTCGACGCTGATCAGATTGCCGATCGCGTTCGACGAAAATCCGCATTGCGGCGACAGGCAGAGCTGGTCGAGGGGGACGTATTTCGACGCCTCCTCGATGCGCTTCAGGATTTCGTCGCGCGGCTCCAGCGTTCCGCGCTTGGTCGTCAGCAGGCCGAGGACGATCTTCGGGCCGCCCTTCGGGACGAAGCGCAGTGGCTCGAACCCGCCCGAACGCGCATCGTCGTACTCGAGGAAGAAGCCGTCGACCTTGGTGAGCGTGAACACCTTCTCGGCGATCGCCTCGTACCCGCCCGATGCGAACCACTGGCTCTGGGCGTTGCCGCGGCACATGTGGATGCAGACCGACATGTCGGCGGGTCGGTCGCGGATCGTGTCGTTGATCAGCGCGGCGTATGTCGCCGGGAGCGCGTCCGGATCCTCGCCGAGCTTCCGGGTGCTTTCGCGCATGTTGGGATCGCAGAGATAGGCGAGGTTGGTGTCGTCGAACTGGACGTAACGGCAGCCGGCATCCGCGAGGCCGGCCAACTCCTCGCGGTAGACGCGCGCGAGATCCGAGTAGAAGTCCTTCATCTCGGGATAGGCGGTCTTGTCGATCGCGTTCCGGCCACCGCGGAAATGGGTCATCGTCGGCGACGGGATGGTGATCTTCGGCGTCCGGTTCGTGAGGCCGGCGACGACCTTGTAGTTCTCGACCTCGATACCGGCGGCGGGGCGCTTCATCCGCTCGGTGATGAAGGCGACGAACGGGGCCTTCTCCGGATCGATCGACTTTCCTTCCGAGCCCTCCGGCATCATCCGGCGGAAGTCGACGCCGCCGATCTTGTCGAGGAAATCGAAATGGAAGTTCTCCCTCCGGTACTCGCCGTCGGTGATCGACTGGAGGCCGATGTCCTCCTGCATCTTCACGGCGCCGGCGATTGCCTTGTCCTCTTCGGCACGGAGTTCCGCAGCCGAGATTTCACCCTTCTTGAAGCGTGTGCGGGCGTCGAGCAGCCACGCCGGGCGCTGGAGGCTGCCGACATGGTCGGCGCGGAACGGTCCCTTTTGAGCGGCCATGTCGGGGGTCCTCCGGTTCAGGCGAGCGTCGACATCGCGGTCGGCACGATCCGCGTGACCTTCATCGCCTCGCGGTCGAGCAGATCGGGGAGAAGCGGCTGGATCTCGTTCTTCCAGGTGTCGCTCTCGTAGACTGCCTTATAGAGCCGCTCGCGCTCCGTCTCGCTCTCGAAGCGGCGGATCCACACATAAACGGAATCGTCCGTCTCGCCCTGGAAACTGCCGCAGATGACGGCGCCGTGCGAGACCTGGAACGGAATGATGCGGCTCTCCATCAGATCGAGCCATTTCGCCATCTTTCCGGGGCGGACCTTGTACTGACGGAGTTCGTAAAATGCCATGTTTCTCTCCCTGGGATTCAATTGTTGCCGCGGCGTGCAAAGATCAGATTGGCTGTCCGGGTGTCAGGGGCCGGCCTGCCGTGTTCCGCGGTCTGATCGAAGCCCGCGGCCTCGAGGATCGCGACGCATGCCTCGCGCGTGTTTTCGTCGACCTCAATGAAGATATCCCGGAGTACGGGGTTGGCAAGCAGGGACTGCGCGCCCCTGAGGACCCCGGTTTCCGCGCCGTCGACGTCGATCTTGAGGTGTGTCGGCACGACTCCGCTGCTTTCGATGTAACCGTCGAGCGAGACCTGCCGAATCTGAAGGCGGATATTCCAGTATTTGGGTCTGCCGCGCATGTAGAAGCGATTCGACGGAAACGTGGCATCTACGATCGAAGTCTCCGGCCCGACGAAGGCAGCGACCGGCGTGATGTCCGCCCCATCGTTCAAACCTGTGTTGACCGACAGGAAATAGGTTCCCTGCGGATCGCCGTTGAACGCGACGACGCGGTGTCCGAGCGCCCCCGCGTAAATCGCTTCCTGTCCGTAGGACGCGCCGACGTCGAAAAACGTCGATCCGGCGGGCATGGCGCGGATCCAGGCGTAGAGCTCCGGCTCGCGCCGCCCCGCCTGGAGCTCCCGGAAGTCGCGAATCACGAAGTTCGCGGTGTGCGGCAGATAGTACAGGGCCGTGCGGTCGCCGATCCGCACGCGGCCGACCCGATTGACGTAGGTCGTCAGCATTGTGAGGAGGTTCTCGATGGGGCCCATTCTGCGATCCTGCCGCGTGTGCGTTCCCCAGTTAATGACTGCGAAGCGGCGCGTACGCAACCACATCAGGCAGGGATGTGGCCCGAGTCATGTTTTTCTCGCGCGGTGACTGGGGCTCGACTAACGTCGGCGCACAACTCGAAAAAGGGGAGAGACGTCATGGCACTCAACATCCGCCGCGTGATCACGGGACACGATGCCAGCGGCAAGGCCGTCGTCCGCATCGACGATGTCGGCGCCAACAAGAAGAGCGGCCGCGCGAACCAGATGGCCCAGGTGATCTGGACGACCGGGGATCTTCCCGTCGACTTCGCCGAGGACGGCGAGGACAAGGGCGGGCGCCAGATCGGCACCACCATCACCGGCGGCTCGGTGTTCCGCGTCGTCGAGTTCGGCCCGGGCGTCGCGGCGCGCAACCACCGGACAGACAGCATCGACTACGCCGTCGTCATGTCGGGCGAAATCGACATGGAGATGGACGACACGGTCGTCCACCTCAAAGCCGGCGACGTGCTGGTCCAGCGCGGGACGATCCACAACTGGGTGAACAACGGTACCGAGCCGTGCGTGATCGCGTTCTCGCTGATCGCGTCCACCGGCGAAACGGCGGTCGGTTGAGATGACGGGGTCGAAGCCGATCAGCCGCTTTCCGGTTCCTTCGCTCGCCGGGCTCCCCGAAGACATCCGCGTGCGGATCGAGGCGGTGCAGGAGAAGGCCGGGTTCGTGCCGAACGTGTTTCTCGTCCTTGCCCACCGCCCGGACGAGTTCCGCGCCTTCATGGCCTATCACGATGCCCTGATGGAAAAGCGGGGCGGTCTAACGCCGGCGGAGCGCGAGATGATCGTCGTCGCGACGAGCAGCGCGAACGAATGCCAGTATTGCGTGATCGCCCACGGCGCCATCCTGCGCATCCGCGCGAAGAACCCGCTGATCGCGGACCAGGTATCGGCGAACTATCGCAAGGCCGATCTCACCCCGAGAGAACGCGCGATGCTCGATTTCGCGATGAAGGTTGCGGTCGAGTCGCATTCCGTCGACGACGCCGACTTCGCCGCGCTTGAAGGTGCGGGCTTCAGCCGCGACGAGATCTGGGACATTGCTGCCATCTCCGCCTTCTTCGGCATGTCCAACCGGATGGCGAACGTCACCAGCATGCGGCCGAACGACGAGTTCTATGCCATGGGGCGATAGCCTCGAAATGAGGACCAACCTGCTCGCGGCGACCCCTCTCGCTCCGTATCTCGAGGAGGCGGGTTTCTGCCTCTGGGACGTCGGAGCCCGCGGCGGGATCGATCCGCTGTTTGCCCCGTTCGCCTTCGCCGTCGACGCGGTCGGCTTCGAGCCGGACCCAGAGGCGTACCGATCGCTGCGGCCGACGGGCGCCTGGCGAAGCGAACGGTTCTACGAAACGGCGATCGGTGCCGCTTCCGGGCGGGCGACGCTCAACATTCCCGCCGATCCTGCAGGCGCATCGTTCCTCGACCACGATCCCGCGGTTGGAAGGCGCTACGGTCTCGGCGCTTTATTCGACGTGCAGCAGAGGCTGGAGATCGGTCTGCGGTCGATGGACGATGCCGTGGCTGCCCTCGGGATCCCAGCGCTGAACCTGCTCAAGCTCGACGTAGAGGGGCTCGAACTCGACATCCTCCGGGGCGGGACCGCCCAGATCGCCGGCCTCGCCGCCGTAAAGGCGGAAGCCTCGTTCATCGCGCAGCGGCGCAACCAGCCACTCGCCCACGAGATGATCGCCTTCATGGGCGAGCGGCGGTTCTGCCTCGCCGGGATCGTGGAGCCGGCGCTCTGGCGCACGAGGCCGTGGGCGCCCGATCCCTATCTCGTCCGCACCGACCGGCCCTATTCGCGAGGCAGGCTGGCCCAGGCCGACCTTCTGTTCCTGCGGGAGCCGGGCTCGATTTCGGGCGAGGGAGCGCTTCGCGCGGGCCTGGCGGCGATGGCGCTCGGCTATTTCGATCACGGGACGGAACTCATCGTTGCCTCCGGCGGTGCCGCGGACCGGATCGGGGAGATCGGGCGGGCCGCCGCGACGACGGCGCGGATATACGGCCGAGCTCGGGCGCGCGAAGCGCTCGGCGCCACGTTCCGCCACGGAATGAATCTCGTCCGCTCCCTCTGCGGCGGTCTTGGCGTTCCGCGCGGTTGAGCGCAAAGGCAATCCGAACGCGCTTCCTGAGAGGGACGGCCGCGTTCAGGCGACCTTCTGACACCAGAACTGATACATCTCGCGGAAGGTTTCCGGATTCGCGGCCTCGAACGTCTCCCATTTGCCGAGATCGTACGGATCGTCGGGCGCGGCGTTGATCGACGCGAATTTAGTGCGCGTGTTGTCGTCGAGGACGAAACCGCAGAACGAGAGCCCGAGGTCTTGGAGCGCTTCCCCGATCTCCGCGATGGTGAAGCAGACCTCCTGGACATGCAGGAACAGGTCGCGGAACATGCTGCGATTGTAGAATTCAGAAGATGCCGTGATGTAGTGCGGATAGCGGTCCCGGTTCGCTATGACGCGGTTCCGGAATTCCGTCAGGCCGTCCGGCGACCGCATGGCCCCCACGGCATCGTTATCGCTCCTGATCTTCGCGATATCCGTCCGTGCGAGTGCGCTGTAAAGCGCGATGTTCATCAGGCCGCCCGGCTTCAGCACCTCCGAGATTTTTTTCCAGCCCGCCAGCGGGTCGGCCATGTGGTGCAGGACGCCGCCGCACTGGACGATGTCGAATTTCCGGTCGAGCAAACCCAAGTCTTTTATATCGCCTTGGTAAAAATCGATGTTCGTGAGTCCGTATTCCCGGGTCTTCAGCTTCGCGTAGCCGATGCTCGCCGCACTCAGGTCGACCGCCACCACATGGGCGTTGCTGATGCTTGCCGCAAGATTGATCGCCTGCTTTCCGGTGCCGCAACCGGCAACGAGAATTTCGGGCGAGCCGACAGAGTTGATCCGGTCGTCCGTCATTTTCAGCTTGAGGGAGCCGCTGAGTTCCCGGATCGTGAACGGGACGCGCGGGATCGACGTGGACGACCAGCGCGGATACGGATTTTCTTCGTACTGGTCTTTCACCAGCAGCGAGGTGCGGTCCTCGATCCGGCGCAGAACCGGCAGGTCCGAAGAGAAATTCCGAATGAGGCGGGCATCCGAAACCTGCCGGGTATAGAGTGCCTCGATTCCGGCCGGCACGGCGAGCGCCTCGCTCCATGCGTATCGATTCAGAGGCCGGTAGCTCGCGAGGCACGCGACGGTCGCCGCATCGGGAGCGGCATTTCCGTCGGAACGTGCGTTCAGGAATATCTCGAGGGCGGCCACCGCCTCGGTCTCTTCGGCGGTTTCTGCGTAGATGTATTCGGTGAGGTCGCACTGGAGCGCGAGGGCCTGCTGGAACCCGATCGCATCCAGCGGCAGCGCCGATTGGCGGACATTCAGCAGAAGCCAGCATCTCAGGCGTGTGAAGAGCGCCTCGAATTCGAGGTCCGGGATCGGGCATGCGCCCATCAGCTTGAGCAGGAGCGGGACGTTCGACAACTGGACGACGTATTCGAGCGATCGGGTCGGCCCCGCATCCGATGCGGAAGATAGGGCGCTTCGGATCGAAGGTTCGCACTTGAGCAGGCTCACCGCGGCGAGCGCGATATCCTCGGGGTTCGCCGCGAGCCGGTTGTCGAGCAGCTGACAAATGATTTCTGCGGCGCCCGGTGTCGGCCCGGTAAACGCGAAATTGGACAGCGCGAAGGCGATGTTCCTGTAGGTTTCTTCGTCGGCGACGTTTTTCTCGATGGCTGTCTTGTAGACAAGGAATGCCTCGTAGAAACGTCCGATGCTGCAATAGAGCGTGCCCAGGTTCGTGTATGCGTCGCGGTAGTCCGGCCGGACGCCGATGCAGTTCCTGAACGCGTGAACCGCCTGGTCGATCGCGCCCTTTTCCCGATGCGCGATTCCCAGGTTGTTGAGCGCCCGGTGGAAGTGCGGATCGAGCGCGATCGCCTCCTGGAACGCGCCGATCGCCTTGTCCCAGTCGCCGAGGCTCGCGAAGACGGATCCGAGGAGATTGTGCAGGGGCGCGGATCTCGGGAGAGCCGCAACGGCGGCTTTCGCCCGGCGGAACGCCTCGTGCAAGTTTCCCTTGCGGAGGAGAAGGGAGACGTGCCTGATCCTGATGGACTCGTCGATCTTCGAGAACTGGTCGCCTTTCAGCCCCCTTGCATGGGCCTTCCGGAGGGACGTTTCCGCCTCGCCGATTTCGTCCAGCGCAAGAAGCGACTGAATGTACACGAGCCAGTACTGAAGGTTCTCCGGGGCGTGGCGGACGGATTTCTTGAGATAGGGAAGCGCGGACGCATGGCCTCCCGCGTTCGCATACAACAGGCCGATATTGAAGTTCGTCGCCGCATGTGCCGGCTGCACGCCGAGTATCTTTTTGTAAAGAGCTTCGGCTTCCGATACGCGCCCGCTTGTATGGGCGTCGATTGCCATTCTCAGAAGATTATTCAGGTCGGCATTCATGAGCTTCTGCCGATTTTCGAAGAATCGACCATCGAATTCATTGTAATTCGGAAGCTGATGGGGAAATTGGTCGGAGTGAGAGGATTCGAACCTCCGGCCCCTGCGTCCCGAACGCAGTGCTCTACCAGGCTGAGCTACACTCCGACTGAGCCGGGCGCGGTTATAACGCCATGCGGCGGGGCCCGCAAGGTCAGGGATGGGGTAGCTACCTCTTTGTTGACTCGGCTTGGCCGCCGCACCACTGTGAAGCCCGAACAATAAGGAAAAACCGGGAGAAATCGGCCTTGCCCGACACGGGATCCGCCCCCCGCCTGCCGCTCAGCCGCTTCCGCGTGCTCGACCTGACGCGTGTTCGCGCGGGGCCCACCTGCGTCCGCCAGTTCGCCGACTGGGGCGCCGACTGCATCAAGATCGAGCTGCCGCCCGCCGCCGGCATCAAGGAGGGCATCACCGGCGACCGAAACGGGCCGGATTTCCAGAACCTCCACCGCAACAAGCGGTCGATGACGCTGAACCTGAAGGAGAAGGCCGGGCGCGACATCTTCTACAAGCTCGTCGAGACCGCGGACGTCGTCGTCGAGAACTACCGGCCGGATGTGAAATACCGGCTCGGCGTCGATTACGAGACGCTGAAGAAGATCAATCCGCGCATCGTGCTCGCCTCGATCTCGGGCTTCGGCCAGGACGGGCCCTACGTCAACCGGCCCGGCGTCGACCAGATCGCACAGGGCATGGGCGGGCTGATGTCGATCACCGGGCTGCCGGGGCAGGGGCCGGTGCGCGTCGGCACTGCGGTCGCCGACCTCTCGTCCGGCCTCTATGCCGCGATCGGCATCATGGTCGCGCTGCTGGAGCGCGAGGTCTCTGGCGAGGGCCAGTGGATCCATACATCGCTGCTCGAGGCCCAGGTCTCCATGCTCGACTTCCAGGCTGCGCGCTGGCTGATCGGCCATGAGGTTGCGCCGCAGGCAGGCAACAACCACCCGACCTCGATCCCGACCGGTGTCTATCCGTGCTCCGACGGCCATTTCAACATCGCCGCCGGCGGGCAGGAAATGTTCGAGCGCCTGTGCCGCTCTCTCGGCGCCGACGAGATGCTCAACAACCCGAAATACGCGACCAACAAGCTCCGCCAGGAGAACCGCGACGCGCTCAACGACGACATCGCGGAGTACACGAAGTCGCGCACCAGCGCCGAATGGATCGAACAGTTCAACAAGGACGGCGTGCCCTGCGGGCCGATCTATACGATCGACAAGATGTTCGACGACGAGCAGGTGAAGCATCTCGGCATCGCCGCACCCGTCCATTCGCCCACGCTCGGCGACATCGAGGTGGTCGGCCAGGCGGTGAACATGAGCCGCGCGCCGAAGGACATCCGGACGGCGACGCCCGAGCTCGGCGAGCATACGGACGCAATACTCAGGGATCTCGGTTACGACGAGGCCGCCATCGCGAAGTTCCGCGACGCGGCCGTCGTCTAGGAAAGGAAGAACCATGGCAGAGGCCGCCGCGAAGGCTGAACCCGCACCCGGCAGGATGATCGCCCGCAAGGAAGGCGGCATCGGCTGGATGATCTACGACCAGACGGCGAAGCTCAACGCCGTCACCTACGACATGCGCCGAGCGATCCCCGGCATCATGGCCGACTTCGAGGCGGACGACGACGTGCGCGTCGTCGTGATCGCGGGCGCGGGCGAGAAGGCGTTCATCTCCGGCTCCGACATCTCGCAGTTCGGCGCGAAGCGGTCGTCGGAAGAGGCGCGGAAGCTCTATGACGAGGCGTCCGAGCAGGCGAACGCCGCAATGGCGGCGTTCCCGAAGCCGATGATCGCGATGATCCATGGCTTCTGTCTCGGCGCCGGCGTGCTGACCGCCATGCTGTGCGACTTCCGCATCGCGGCCGACAACGCCCAGTTCGGTGCGCCGCCCGCGAAGCTCGGGCTCGGTTTCGGCTACGGCGGCGTCGACAATCTGGTGCAGCTCGTCGGCCCGGCCTACGCCGCCGAGATGCTCTTCACCGGTAACCGCTATCCGGCGGACGACGCGCTCCGCATGGGTCTAGTGAACCGCATCGTTCCTTACGCCGATCTCGAGGCGACGGTGCGCGGAATCGCCGAAACCATCGCCGCCAACGCGCCCTTGACGCTCCGCTCGGTCAAGACCTCGATCCGGAATACCCAGCGCGACGAGAGCCGCCGCGACATGGCGACCGTACAGGCGCAGATCGAGGCCTGCTTCGCGAGCGAGGACTACAAGGAGGGCCAGAAGGCCTTCATGGAGAAGCGGAAGCCGGTCTTCCGGGGCCGCTGAGACGCGGGCTCAGTAAGACCGGTAGATCGCGAACTCGACGGCCTCGATCAGCGCGCGGCGGGTTTCGCAGTCGGGGAAGCGCGTCAGCGCGTCGCGGGCCTTGAGGCCGTATTCGCGGGCGCGCTCGACGGTCGCGGTGAGTGCGCCGGACTTTTCCAGCATCGCGAGCGCGCGGCGGAAATCGCCCTTCTTCTG
>JAYOEF010000011.1:0-36440 GCA_038106605.1 Alphaproteobacteria bacterium | reverse complement strand
GCGGCGCTCGGCGCGCTCGAGGACGTGATCGCCGACATGACATCGCGACGGAGCGTGACCGGCGCGGATCTGACGAAGATTGCGACAGTTCATCAGCGGATCGGTCGCGCGGCGGCGCTCCTCGACGGTGCCGATGCCGTTTTCGCGTCGCTCCGGTCGGAGATCGTCGCCAAGGGGCGGGCGGGAGAGGCGTTCGCGCTCGCCGACCGGGCGCGCTACCGGCTCAATCTCGGCCACGTGGCGCGGTCCTGCTGCGAGGCGATCGATGAGATCCTGCCGCTCACCGGCGGACGCGGGCTCGAAGGGAGCCACCCGATGCAACGCGCCTGGCGCGACGTCCATGCCGTCGCGCAGCATGTCGGCCTCGTCTGGGACGTCCAGACCGGGCTCTATTCGAGCGTGCTTCTCGGGCACGGCAGCCCCGACCCGAAGTTGTAGAGTTATCGAATTGTTAACGCGCCATTTGTATTCTGACGGACGGTAACGGAGGCGAGTCTTGCTGTATTACCTGCACGAAGCCCAGCGGCTGGCGATGGCGCCGGCCCGAATGATGGCGGGCCTGGCGCGTCTCGGTATGGGAAGCCCGCTCAATCCCTGGGCCTTCACGAATCTTGGCCGTCAGTTCAACAGTTTCGCCGACGTGTTCGAGCACGTGACCCGGCGCTACGGCAAGCCCGACTGGGAACTCGACACCACGACAATCGACGGCATCGAGGTGCCGGTGACGCATGAAACCGTGATCTCGCGCGCTTACTGTCACCTCGTCCATTTCCAGCGCGATGTCGAGCGGGACGACCCGAAGCTCCTCATCGTCGCACCGATGTCCGGTCACTACGCAACGCTTCTCCGCGGCACCGTCGAGGCGATGCTTCCGGACCACGAGGTCTACATAACCGACTGGATGGACTGCAAGATGGTGCCGGTCATGTCGGACCGGTTCAATCTCGACGACTACATCGATTACGTCATCGACTTCCTGCACTATCTCGGTCCCAATACGCACGTTCTCGCGGTGTGCCAGCCGAGCGTTCCCGTGCTCGCGGCGGTGTCCGTGATGTCGGGCTGGGGCGACGTGTGCACGCCGTCCACGATGACGCTGATCGGTGGGCCGATCGATACCCGCCGGAACCCGACCGCGGTCAACAAGCTCGCCGAGGCCAATTCGATCGAGTGGTTCGAGAGCAACGTCATCGCGACCGTTCCGCCGCCTTATCCGGGCATGATGCGGAAGGTCTATCCGGGCTTCATCCAGCTCACCAACTTCATCTCGATGAACTTCGACCGCCACATGGCGTCGCTCAGCGAGCTGTTCGACCATCTCGTCGAAGGCGACGAGGAAGCCGCCGACAAGAAGCGCACCTTCTACGAGGAATATCTCGCGGTCATGGACCTGCCGGCGGAGTTCTACCTCCAGACGGTCGAGACCGTGTTCCAGAAGCATTCGCTGCCCAAAGGCGAGATGATCACGCGCTGGCATCCGGTCCTGCCCGAATTGATCGAGCGCACCGCGATCATGTGCGTCGAGGGCGAACTCGACGACATTTCGGGCGTCGGCCAGACCAAGGCGACGCTCGATCTCACGCCCAATCTTTCGTCCGACAAGAAGGCCTATCACCTCGAGAAGGGGGCAGGCCATTACGGCGTGTTCAACGGCGGCAAGTGGCGCCGGACGATCGCGCCCGCGATCAAGAAGTTCATCCGCACGCACGACCACAAGGTCGGCGACACGCGCGACCGCATCTATGCCGCGGCCTACAAGCGCCGTGCAGAGGCCGATGCGGCCAAAGCCGAAGCGCCCGTGGGAAAGACCCGGAAATCCCCGAAGAAGAAATAGACGTGTCGGCGCCGGGCAGGGGCCCGGCGCCGGACGTTCCGCCCAGGCGCGGATCCTGGTCTTGAACTCGCCGACCTGCGGGCAGACGAAATGCAATTCGTCGCCCGGAAACACCTGGCTGACGCCTTCGGGCGAGCCGGTGTACATGATGTCGCCCGGATAGAGCGTGTAGAACATCGAGGCGTATTCGATCAGCCCGCGGATATCGAGGACGAGATCCTTCGTGTTCGCGTTCTGGCGGATCTCGCCGTTGACCGAGCCGTGGAAGTCCACGTTGTCCGGATCCTTGATCTCGTCTGCGGTGACGAACCAGGGGCCGAGCATGGCGTAGCCGTCGCACGATTTGCGGAAGCTCCGGTCCTCGGCGCCGCGCACCGTCATGTCGAGGCCGAGCGTGTAGCCGGCGATGACGTCGAGCGCGTCCTCGCGTGAGACGTGGCTGCACTCCTTGCCGATCACCATGACGAACTCGAACTCGTGGTCGTTGCGGCGGTCGGGGAAGCGGATCGGAATTCCCTCTGAGGGTCCGACCAGCGCGGTGTTCGACTTGAGGAAGATGCCGGCTTCCTTGATCTTGCTGGTGCGTTCGATCACCGCGATCTGCTTGTCGGCGCGGGCTTCGGCGATGTGCGCGAGATAGTTCACCGGCGCCGCCATGAGCTTGCCCGGGCGCGCGATCGGCGACAGCATCTCGACGCTGTCGATGGCGATCGGCGCGGCCTTCGCCGCCATCTCCTCCAGCTTGCCGCGCCATTCGGGAAGCGCGGCAATGATCGCGTCGCCCTTCATGTCGTAGCGGGCCTTGGCGCGGATCTGGTCCTGCGCCGCGGTCACGTCGCGGATGGTGCCGTCTACGACGACGCCGAGGCGGTCGTTTCCAAAGCGGCAGATCTTCATGGTCCTCTTCCTCTTCTTCGGTTTGTTGGCGTTCTGTCGGTCGATGCCGCTCACGCGGCGGGATGAAACTCCATGAGGCCGAAGCCGGTCGCCCAGGGCACCACGGCCTCGTAGGCGATCGTCTCGCCTGTCCAGCCGCCGAGCGCACCCGCAAGCGCGATCCAGGCGCGGACCTCGTGAGCGCCTCCGCCGGCGGCCGCCATGCGTTCGTGGCTCAGGCTGCGCAGCGCCTCCATATCGGCATTCGCCATGGCCGCGAGGAAGGTCTTGTCGAACTCGGCATCGATGAAACCCTGCGCGCGTTCGCCCGGTGCATGCGAGAGGCCGCCGGTCGCGATCACCGCGACCTTCTTCTTCGTCGCGCGAAGCGTTTCTCCTATCGCCGCGCCGAGCCGGAAACAGCTTTCGGACGACGGCATGGGATCGGCGAGCGTGTTGAGGATGACCGGCACTACCGGTTTCATCGCACCTGACAGCAGGAAGTGGACCGGCACCATGGTGCCGTGATCGAGCTTGAGCTCGTCCGAATAGTTCGGATTGATGCCTGCGTCGAAGAGCGCGGCGATGACCTCGTTCGCGAGGGCCGGATCGCCCGGTACTTCCGTCTGCGGCACCTTGAGCCATGGTTCGACCGGACCGCGATAGGCTTCGGCGCGTCCGATGCAGAAGGGCGGCATGTTCTCGAAGAAGAAGTTCGTCCAGTGCTCGGAGGTGAAGACGAGCACGGTCTCGGCGCCCGAGGCCGCAAGGTCGCCGCGGACCGTCGCGTAGCCGTCATAGACCGCCTGTTTCTGTTCCGGCGGTGCGAGTTCGGGCCAGGCGGTAGAGCCCGGCGCGTGGCTGACCCCGGCGGCGAACACGATGGTCATGCGGATTTCCCCGGATTGAGGGCGGCGAGGTAATCGTCCTGCGAGACGCCGTTGATGATGGTGAACGGACGGAGCAGCAGCGGATGAACGCCGAGGTCGTAAAGCGCGTCGATGTCGAGTGCGAGGAGCGCGCGCCGTTCGTCGTCCGTCAGCGCGAAGCCGCCGACGAAAGCCTCCCGTTCCTCGAAGTAGCGCTTGCGCGATACGGGGTCGCTGTTGACGGCGCGGCAGAGCTTCTGGAGCTGGTAGGCGCTCATCCGCAGCCCCTCAGAACTGCGCCACGTACTGCGCGGGATCGATCACCGCGCCGATGACGAGGGGGCGGTCCGAGGGGCGTGCGCCTGTGAGCACGCGTTCCAGTTCGGCCGCGGTCTCGACCTCGATGCCGTCGCAGTCCATCGACTGGGCGAGCTTCGGCACGTCGGTCGCATCGATCGTCGTGCCTGCCGACGGGTACTGGCGCGCCATCTGCTTGAGCTCGATGCGGTTGAGGCTGTTGTCGCAGAAGACGACGACCGTGAGCCCGAGACGGAGGCTCGCCGCGAGCCGGAGCTCGCCCTGCACCATGGCGAGCCCGCCGTCGCCGGTGAAGCAGACGATTTCCCGTTCCGGCATCAGCATCTTCGCGGTGATGGCCGCCGGAAGCGAGAAGCCCATCGACGACAGGCCGTTCGACATCAGCACGCCCTTCGGCGCGTAGGTCGTCCAGCCCTGTCCGACGAGGAGCTTGTGCGAACCGACGTCGGTCGTGACCACGGTATCGCGCGGCATCGCCGCGCGCGCGACGTCGACGACGTCGGTCGGGTTCATCTTTCCCGGGGTACGGCCGGTGTAGTAGAGCTCGAAGAGCTTCTCGCGCTGGGCGGCGACTTCCGCTTCCGTCCAGCGGCCGGCGCTTCCGGCCTCTGTGCGGAGCTGGTCGAGCGCGGCCGAAATGTCGCCGACGAGCTCGACGTCCGCCTGATAGATCTGGTCCGTGTTGGGCGTTGTGTCGACATGGATCACGCGCGCCCGCGGCGTCCACGGCTTGATCAGCTCGACCGCGTCGAAGCCCGCGGCGACGATCAGGTCGGCGCCGGAGAGGAAGTCCCAGACGAGTTGGTTGCAGGCCATGTCGAGCGTGCCGGCATAAAACGGATGATCCTCGGCAATCACACCCTTCGCCATCGGCGCGACGACGACCGGGATCGCGGCTTCCTCGGCGAAGGTCGTCAGCGCCGCACCCGCGCCGGTGCGGCTCGCGGCGATGCCGGCGACGATGATGGGCCGGCGGGCACCGCGCAGCATCGCGGCGGTGTCGGCGCGTCCGTCGGTCGAGAAGACTTCGAAGCCGCCGCCGTGGCGCCGGAGCGGCGGCAGGCGGATCTCGGAATCGATCGCGTCTGCGCCGACGACGTCGGCGCCGGTGGTGATATGGACGGGGCCCGGCCGTTCGGCGGTCGCCGTGCGGAAGGCGCGGCGCATCACCGTCGCGACCGTGTCTGGGCGGATCGGCGCGCTCCACTTGCTGATCGGGCCGAATATCGCGCCATGGTCGACGACCTGGTGCGTGAAGGTGTGCTCGCGCTTGCCCTCGATCTGCCCCGACAGCGCGATCATCGGCGTGCGGTCGAGGAGGGCGGATGCGACGGCATTGACGAGGTTGGTCGAGCCCGGTCCGAGGGTCGACAGGCAAACCCCCGGCTTGTCGGTGATCTGGCCGTAGGCCGCCGCCATCAGGCCTGCCGTTCCCTCGCGGCGGGCGAGTACGAACTCGATGCCATTACGCCGCGCGGTCTCGATCAGTTCGACGGTCGGATCGCCTGGGTAACCAAAAACATGGCGGATTCCGGCCGCGTCGAGATAGCCGGTGATGACATCGGAACAGTTCAATATGTTCTTCCGTAATTCGCGCCGGACAGCATCGGCCGGCGGGCGCGGGTGAAACCGGGCGCATATTAGTATGTTCGCCGCAGAAGGTAAGGGGAGACTGCCATGGCGGGAGGGGAGAATTCGGGAGAGGTGACGGCGGCCATCGCCGCGTTCGCCGTGTGCGCCGATATCGGGGACGTGCCGTCGGCGGTGATTGAGCGTGCGAAGGTGCATGTCCTCGATTCCATCGGTCTCGCGCTTGCCGGATCGGTTTCGGAGGCCAGCGCGATCGTTTGCGGCCATCTATCGGACCAGGGTATTGCGACATCAGCACCGGGGAGAGGTGCGGCCTCGATCGTCGGTACCGCGCTCTTCGCGCCGCCCCGCTTCGCCGCGTGGGCGAACGGCACGGCGATCCATGCGGACAATTTCGACGACACGACGCCGCAGGTCCGGGCGGACCGGACGGGCGGCATCCATGCGAGCGGCGCCGTGCTCCCGGCGGCGCTGGCGCTCGCCGAGGCGCGCGGCGGCACGGGCGCGGAATTCCTCCTCTCCTATCTGATCGGTGTCGAGATCGCTTCGCGCCTCAACCATGCGATGGCCGCGCGCCACTACGGCGACGGCTTCCATGCGACGGGGACTCTGACCGGCTTCGGCGCGGCGGCAGCGGCAGGCCGGCTCATGGGCCTCGACCGGGAAGGTCACGTCCGCGCCCAGGGGCTCGCCGCGAGCTTCGCGAGCGGCGTCCGGCGAAACTTCGGGACGATGGCCGAGATCCTGCACGCCGGCCATTCCGCCGACTGCGGCATCGTCGCCGCCGATCTCGCGCGGCGCGGAATGACCGCGGCGGCGGATGCGCTCGACGGGCCCGTCGGGTATTTCGCGGCCGCAGGCGGCGGCTACGACGCCGGCGAGATCGTCGGCAAGCTTGGCACACGCTGGGTGTTCGAGGACCCAGGCGTCTGGATCAAACCGCATCCCAACGGCGCGCTGACCCATCCCGGGGCGGCGGCCCTTCTGAAGCTCATGCGCGACGGCGCGGTTTCCTCCGCAGATATCAGGTCCATCCGCGTACGGACGAACAAACGGGTTCTGAACACGCTCATCCATCATGATCCCGCAAACGCAATGCAGGGCAAGTTCTCGATGGAGTTCACCCTCGCGCTTATCGCCGTCGAAGGGCAGGCCGGTCTTGGCGAGTTTACGGACGCGGTTCTCGCGAGGGGCGATGTCCGCGATATGATGAAGCGCATCGCGTTCTCCGCATATGACGAGGCGGGCCCGGATTTCACCAACGTGACGACGCTGGTCGAGGTCGAGCTCACTGACGGCCGCACCCTTGGCAGGCGTGCGGATCATGCCGCCGGCAGCACACGTGCGCCGATGTCCTACGACGACGTCGCCGAGAAATTCCGCCAGTGCGCCGAATACGGGGGGCATTCCGCCGAAGCGGTGGAACGCGTAGTCGAGACGGTCGCGGTCCTCGACCTCGCTGAGAGCTTCGATTCCCTTGTCGGCCTGCTGACGCTATCTGGCGTGGCCGGCCGGACGGGACCATGCTGAACGAATGCTCCGAATTTGGTCCGTTTCGGGACTGGACGTTTCCCGTAAATCCTCTAGAGTCAGAGCAATCGGCAAAAGCCGCAACGAAAACAGACGTTTTCAGCGTGACCAGATTGGGAGGTCCAAAAATGGTACTGAGTAAGAATACACTTGCCGTGCGCCTTGTCGGCGCCGGACTCGCCGGCGCGATTGCGCTCGGTGGAGGCGCTGCTTATGCGCAGAAGGTCAAAATGGCGGTTCCGTCGTTCCTGACCGGCGCGGCGGCCGCGGCCTTCGGCATTCCGGCGAAGAACGGCGCAGAGCTGATCATTCGCGGCATCAACAACGGCGAGCTGCCTGCTCCGTACAATACGAAAGGCATCGGCGGTCGCGAGATCGAGCCGATTTTCTACGACGAGGCCGGTGGCAACACGAAGCAGGTCACCGAGATGCGCAACAAGGTCCAGAAGGAAAATGTCGACCTGATCGTCGGCATCATCTCGTCCGGCACCTGCGCGGCCACGGCCCCGGTCTCCGAAGAGCTCAAGATCCTCACCATCCAGACGATCTGCGGCACGCCGCGCGTTTTCGAGGAACTCGTCACCGATCCGAAGTACGTCTTCCGGACGATCAACACCGCGACGGCGAACAACGTCTCCGCCGCTCGCTATATCGCGTCCCGCTACAAGGACAAGGTCAAGGGCTACGTCGGGATCAACCAGAACTACGCCTGGGGCCAGGATTCGCTGCGCGACTTCGAACTCGCGATGGCGACGCTCGTCCCGAACGCGAAGGCGGCCGACCAGCACCAGTTCCCGAAGCTGTTCGCCGGCCAGTACGGCACGGAAATCTCCGCGCTCTCGCGCGCCAAGGAGAACCTCGTCCACTCCAGCTTCTGGGGCGGCGATCTCGAGGCGTTCATGGGACAGGCGGCCGCACGCGGCCTCTTCCAGCGGAAGATGTTCGTCTTCACCGTCGGCGAGACGGTCGCATATCGCCTCGGCGACAAGTTCCCGCAGGGAATCATGGTCGGGACGCGTGGGCCGTACGGCATGTACGTCGTTGACGATCCGACGCCTCTGAACCAGTGGTTCCAGAAGGAATACCGGAAGGCCTATGGCGAGCCGCCGGCCCAGCCGAGCTACCAGTATGCCCAGGGCGTTCTCGCCGCGAAGTACGCGTATGACGCGGCGGCGAAGAAGGCCGGCAAGTTCCCGAGCACCGACGAGGTGATCGCGGCGCTCACGGGCGCGACATTCCCGACCTTCGTCGGGAAGGTCGAGATGGGCCTCGCGAAGGGCCATCAGGCCGTGACGGACGACCGCTGGGGCGTGACCGTATGGGACGAGAAGCGGAAGGAAACGGTCCTGAAGGACGTCGTGATCTTCCCGCCCGCCTGCGTCAACCCCCCGGAAGGCGTCAAGTCGGACGACTGGCTCAAGGGCGGCATGAAGGGCGCCAAGTGCTAGGCAATTGAACGAAACGATCCGGAGGCGGTCCGACCCGCCTCCGGATTTTGTTTGGGTTCTACCCGTGAAGCAGGGAATGCGCCCTTAAGAGGCGCTTCTTCGAAACAGGGGCTTTACGTTGGATTTCCAGTTACTTCTCGTCATCCTAGTCGATGGCCTCGTCTACTCTTCCTACCTCTTCATGGTCGCCGTCGGCCTCACCGTCATCTTCGGTGTCCAGAAGGTCCTGAACGTCACGCACGGTTCGTTCTTCACCTTCGGCGCCTATGTCGCGGCTTACTTCATCGGCATCTGGTATGAAGCGTCGCTCCCCGATTTCGGCGGCTTCGTGATCATATTCCTGTCGGCTGCCGTTCTCGGCGTTATTCTCGGCGTCGTGATCGAGCGCGGCCTTCTCAAGTTCCTTTATGGCCGCGACGAGCACATCGTCGTGCTGGCGACCTTCGCCGCCTTCCTCGTTCTCGAGGATGTGGTCATCCTGATCTGGGGCACGAGCCCCTATCTCGCCTTCCAGCCGATGGCGCTGCTCGGGATCAGCGAGATCGGCGGCCTCGTTTTCGACAACTACAATCTGTCGATGATCGGCGTCTCCTTCGTGATCGCCTACGTGCTGTGGTACGGGCTCAATCGCACGCAGTACGGCAAAAAGCTGCTCGCGGTGATCTTCGATCGCGAGGTCAGCGAGGCGATGGGGATCAACGTCACCTCGGTGTTTCTGACCACCTTCATCATCGGAACGTTTCTCGGAGCGCTCGGCGGGGCATACCTCGCGCCCACTATCTCCGTCCAGCCCGGTATCGGTGTCGAGGTTGTCGTGCTCGCATTCGCCGTCGTCGTGATCGGCGGGATGGGATCGATCCCCGGTGCGCTGATCGGATCGATCATCGTCGGCATCTCCCGCGCCGGCGCCGTCCATCTGCTTCCGGCGGTCGAGCTCTTCGTGATCTACGCGATCATGGCGCTCGTCCTCTGCATCCGGCCCGAGGGTCTGTTCACTCCGATCAAGGCGAGGAAGATATGAGCCGCCTTTTCGACAAGACCTTCGTCTGGCTCACGGTCGGACTGGTCGTCCTTTTCGCTCTCAATTTCCTGCTGGCCGACTGGATGCGGAATATCGGCCTGCAGACGCTGGCGCGCGGCTCGGTGGCGATCGGGCTCCTAATACTTTGGCGAACGGGACTGGTGTCCTTCGGTCATGCCCTGTTCTTCGGAACCGGCGCATACACCGTCGCGCTGATGCAGATGCTCGGGCTGAACGACATCATCCTGATCGCCCTCGCGGGTACCCTGATGGCGGGGCTGTTGTCCTACATTCTCGGGTTCCTGCTGCGCCAGTACCGCGCGATCTTCTTCGCCCTTCTGAATCTGGCATTCTCGATGATCCTCTATGGCGTTCTCGCCAAGATGGAATCGCTCGGTTCGACCGACGGAATCGGCATCCACCCCTCTGGCTTCCTCGGCTTCCATCCCGAAGGCGAGAACTACCAGATCACGCTGTTCGCCTTTGCGGTCCTGTTCGCCTACATGGCGGCGGTGGCGGCTCACTGGTATCTGAAGTCGACCCTCGGGATGATGACGATGGCGGTGCGGGAGAACGAGATCCGCGTCGAGTATCTCGGCTATTCCGCCGAGCGCGCGATCCACTACAAGTACGTCATCTCGGGGCTGCTTGCCGGCCTCGGCGGCGTCATCATGGCACTCACGATCGGCCACGTTGATCCCGATTCGATGGTCTACTGGCCGGTCTCGGGCGATTTCGTCTTCATCACCATTCTTTCCGGAACCGGCAACGTCGGCGCGACCTTCATCGGCGCGCTCGTCTACGAGCTCCTGCGGACATACGCGTTCGAGTACGCGCCCGAATTCTGGCAGCTCATCCTCGGCGGAGCACTTCTGCTGATCATCATGTTCCTGCCGGACGGCCTCTGGTCGATCGGGAGGGAATGGCGGAAGCGGCGGGGCGGCGACGCCGTCCGCACCGAAGCGGCGGAGTAGGGCGATGACGCGCGTTCTGGAAGTCAAAGATCTCGAAAAGAACTTCGGCGGCGTCGTCGCGGCGCATAACATCAACGTCACGATCGACAGCGGCGAGACGATCGGGATCATCGGCGCGAACGGTGCCGGCAAGACGACCTTCGTCAACATGGTCACCGGTTACCTCGTGCCGTCCGGCGGCTCGATCGCCTTTCTCGGAAAGAACCTGATCGGCCTCAAGCCGCGAGAGGTCACGCGTCTCGGTCTCTGCCGGTCGTTCCAGGTTTCGCAGGTGTTCCTGTCCGAGTCCGTGTTCGACAACATGCTGATGGCTTACGGCATCGCGGAGCGGAAGGGGCTTGGGCTGCTTACGCCGCTCGATACCGACGAACGGGCTGCGCGCGTCGATGCCCAGCTCGCCAAGTACCAGATCGCGGCTTACCGCGACATGGCGGCGTCGGCATTGCCGCAGGGCGTCCGCAAGCTGCTCGACATCGCCATGGCCACCGTCCGCAATCCTAAGCTCGTCATGCTCGACGAACCGACGAGCGGCATCAGCGTCGAAGAGAAGTTCGGCCTGATGGACATCATCATGCAGGCGCTCCGCGATGCAGACACCACGGTGCTCTTCATCGAGCACGACATGGAGATCGTCGAACGCTACGTGAGCCGCGTGCTTGCCTTCTACCAGGGGCAGGTCATCTGCGACGCCCCCACGGCCGATGCGCTTCGCGACGACAAGGTGAAGGAATTCGTGATCGGACAGGAATACCATCCGGCACATGTCGAGGGAGGCGCCAATGCTTAAGATCAGCGGCCTCGACGTCAACATCGGCGCGACGCCGATCCTGCGCGACGTCTCCATCGAGGTGCCGTCCGGCACGATGTGCGGCCTGATCGGGCGCAACGGCGCGGGCAAGACGACGCTGCTGCGGTCTATCATGGGCGCGCTGAAGGCGCGGTCCGGCACGCTTGAGTTCGACGGCGAGAATCTCGGGGCGACGCCCGCCCACCGCCGGGCCCATGCCGGAATCGGCTTCATGCCGGAGGACCGGCGCCTGGTGCCGCAGCTGAGCGCGGAAGAGAACATCATGCTTCCCGTATGGTCGACCGGGCTGAAGGATGCGGAAAAGCGTCTCGAATGGATCTACGGCCTGATGCCCGAGGTCGCGGAGTTCCGGAACCGGGGCGCGACCGAGCTGTCGGGCGGCCAGCAGAAATTCGTCGCTTTCGCGCGCGCGCTGATGGCGGGAAACAAGCTTCTCATGCTCGACGAGCCGTCGGAGGGCATCGCGCCGGTCTTTGCTCAGCGCATGGTCGAGATCATGACGAGCCTGAAGAAGCAGGGCGAATCGGTCCTCGTTGCCGAGTCGAACGACAAGCATATCAAGGATTTGCTCGACCGTGCCTTCGTCATCGAGCGCGGATCGATCATCAGCGCCTGATCGCGCGTTCCGGCGTTTTTCCGACCGCTTTGACCGTTTTTAAACGGCCCTGCGCTATTAAGGGGAAAGCGAGTAGTCGGAACCCTGCGTCATGTCCGAGATCACGGAAATCTATTCCGTCCGCGGTGAAGCGAACATCCGCGACGGGGCCCTCGAATATTCGGAAACCGTCGCCAACCGCAATGCCGCAGAGGCGGATGCCCAGGCGCGGTGCGCCCGCGATCCGAGCATCCGCAAGGTGGTCTATTACCGCGTGCGCGAGGACGGGTCGTTCCGCACGCTATTCAGCTACGACAATCCGAATTCCGGTGCCCCCAACGCGCGCAAGCCGCGCCGGCAGATGGCCGATCCGCTTCCGCGCGGCACCGGCCGTCGGCCGCCGCCGAAAAGGAAGCCGGGGCTGATCGACCGTCTGATGTCGGTTCTGAAGGACTAGGCGGCGAGCGAACGACGCGGCCAGCCGGTCGTCCGGCGCATGTCGAAGACCATCGACAGTTCGCCGTTCATCGGTTCGAGGCGCTTCATTGCGGCCCGCGGCAAAGGGATCGATCGCGTTCTGCAATATCCGATGACGGCGTTCAGGACGGTTTCCGCATCGAGGCAGACCTGGTCCGGTTCCCCGGGAGAGCTAACGGCGAAGCTCAGCGCTACGCTGCAGTCCTCGTCCATTGCTATTTCGAGGCCATCGACTTCGGCGTCCGGCAGCGCAATTCCTGAGTGCCGACAGTGGATCAGGATGGCGGAAATGACTTCATCTTCTGAAAAGATGATGCGGCGTCGTTCGATTGGCATTTCGCAATGTCGGCAAGTGCGTTTACGTCGGCGTTCTGCGCCCGACGAATGGAGACAGTCTATCCGGCCGCAATTACCAATTGCTTAACCCTGTCGCGCGGTGAGATGCTCCGCGCCGGGGAGAAAAGAGCTGGAAACCGCTACCGTCATCGTCATCGCCGCCGCCCTGTTCGTCGCGGGCGGCGTGAAGGGCATCATCGGCCTCGGTCTGCCGTTGACGGCGGTCTCCATCATGGGATCGGTGATCGATTTGCGCACCGCGATCGCCTTCATCGCGCTGCCCATCGTCGCGACCAACCTGTGGCAGGCGATACAGGGCGGCCGTATGGGCGAAATCCTCCGCGAGTACTGGGTTATCAACCTGTGCTCGGTAATCGGTACGTTCGCCGGCGCCGAGATTCTTTTTCTTGTCGACCCCCGATATCTCACCGTGTTCCTCGGTTTGGTGGTGGTCGTCTATGTGGCGATTAACGTGACCCGTTTCCGGCCCAGGCTTTCGGCGCGAGCAGCGCCCTGGGTCGCGCCTCCGACGGGGGTCCTGTCCGGTATCCTGACCGGGACCACCGGGTCCGTCGGCATTCCGGTCGCGCTGTTTTTGCAGGCGCGCGGCGTCAGCAAGGACGTCTTCGTCCGTGCGCTTGCGCTTACGTTCCTGATCAGCGGATCGATGCTCGTCGTCGCGCTTCTTCGTAAGGGGGCGATCGGCACGCACGAGGCGACGATTTCGGCGCTCAGCCTGGTTCCGGCATTTGCGGGAATGTGGCTCGGCCAGAAGCTGCGCGGCCACCTGTCGGAGGAACGCTTCCGCATCTGTGTGTTCGGATTCCTGCTGCTGGCGGCGCTCAACCTGATCCGCCGCGGCCTGATGTAGGGGATGCGTCAGGCGAGCAGAAGTTCGAGGCGGCTCAGCATCTCGTCGTCACTGAACGGATAGTCGAACCCGTCGCGCGCGTGCACCACCTTCGACGGCGGCACGCGCGCGAGGCGGCGCTGGAGTTCGATGGCGAAGCGCATCTGGATACCGGCTTTCCAGCACAGCGCCGTCATGCCCTTGCCGGTGGCGCCCTTGACGATGCGCTCGACACCCCACAGCGGGACACCCGCGCGAAGTGCAAGCGCCGCCATCACGAACTCGCGTTCGTTGGAGTTGAGTGCCATTTCGATTACGGCGTCGTTGAGCTTGTTCTCGGCGTGGAGCAGGCGAGCCCGGTCGCGCGGCGATTCGACGCCATTTCCCTTCTTCTCGCGCGGCGACCAGCCGACCTTTCCCTGTCCGGACTCTTCCTTGGACCAGGACATGCTGGCGGTGGAGTCTTTCTTCCGGTCCAGGACGGCGCGAAGAGGCCCTTTGACGAACGCGCCGATCTTTTGGGCGAGGCGTTCCGGCAATGACGGGCGGCGAACGAGGGGTTCGTGCCATGCCTCGATCCCGGGTGCGCGATTGACGATGCCCTCCATCGTCGGCTCGCCGATCTCCGCATTGGCGTTCTTCAGGAGCCGCGTCACCGTCGGCGTCGCTCCCGCCTTCACGAGAGCGGCGCTCACCCGATCGGAGACCTTGGGTCTCGCCGCGATCGCCTGGTGTGCCCAGTCGGGCGCGCCGCCCTCGACGAGGTCATCGTCGGTCAGCACCGGCGAATGGCGGAGAACGGGGGCGGCGACCTTCGGCTCCGGGTCGCGCGCGAGCTCGACCGCGACTTCGCGGGGGACGTTGAAGATGAACTTGATCGCGTCGGACAGGGCGCGGCGGACGCGGATGCTCTGGTCGCGCGCCAGCGTCTCGAGGATGGTGAAACCCATGCGCCAGAGCTGGCTCCGCTGGTCGTCGCCGAGACCGGTTCCCACGATCTTGCGGGCGAGCAGGCAGCGGACGGCGGTATCCGCGTCCTGGCTCAGCATCAGGTCGGCCTGGCGGGGCGTCGCCGGATTCTCGGCGATCACGCGCCGGACCGCCGCCGAGGCATCGTTCGCGAGAAAGTAGAGGAGCTCCGCCGGTACGTCCGTGCGGCGGGCAAGCGCAAGCCGCGCTTCGTCGTCGCCTTCGGACGCGATGCGTTTCTCGGTTTCGAATTCCGCTGCCGGCTGGGTCATGGCGGCCCATGGCTCCCTGCGTTTGCGAGCGCACCGGCCGTGATGCGTCGCTTCGAGCGCTGACCCGAGCCTATCGGCCAGAAGTTAACGAAACTTTTCCGTCCTCAGGCAGCGGCGAGCGCAGATTTCCGGGATTCGTGATATGCATGAAGGTCATCCGGGGGATCAGATGCGGTTCGTTCCCGCGCCCGTTATCCGTGCATACAGTTCAGTGCCGCCGTCCTTGCGCGCGGTGGTCTTCATGCTGCTCAGCGGCATCTGCGTCACGGCCATGAACGCATCGGTAAAGACGCTCGCGACGGACCTTCATCCCTTTCTCATCGCCTTCTTCCGCCACGCGATCGGCGTATGCCTGATGACGCCGATGTTCCTCGGGCTCAACGTGAATCCGCTGCGGACGGCCCGGCTCGGGCTCCACGGGCTGCGGGCGCTCCTGAACGTCGTTGCGATGCTTGCCTATTTCCTCGCGCTCACGATGGAGCCGCTGGCGACGGTGGTTGCGCTCAGCTTCACCGCGCCCCTGTTCGCCGTGATCGGGGCAATGGTGTTCCTGCGCGAGAAGGTGAGCCCGAAGCGGGCGATCGCGCTCGCCATCGGCTTTTCCGGCGCGCTGATGATCCTGCGGCCGTGGTCGGCCGATGTCGGGACCGGCGCGCTTCTTCTCCTCCTGTCGTCGACGGCCTGGGCTGTCGCGCTGATCGTGATCAAGGTGCTGTCGCGGACGGAATCCTCTCTCACGATCACGCTTTATGCTTCGCTCCTGCAGGCGCCCTTCACTTTCGTTGCCGCGCTGTTTCACTGGCAGTGGCCGAATGGGGAGCAGCTCCTGCTTCTGGCGTTGATCGCCGTATGCGGCACCGGCGCACAGCTTGCCCTCAGCCAGGCGTTCCGCGAGGCGGACGCGACCATCGCGTTGCCTGCGGACTTCACCAAGCTGATCTTCGCCGGCCTCGCCGGGTGGATCCTCTTTGCCGAGGCTCCGCCGATCTGGATCTGGATCGGCGGCACGGTGGTCTTCCTCGGCGTGCTTCTCAATGCCTTCTACGACCGGCAGGAGCGGCAGGCGGCCAAGGCGGTTGCGCGGGCCGCGGAATCGCCTCAAATTCGCTGAAACATCGGAGTTCGCGAAGCATGAGCAAGATCGTCTGGGGCCCCTATTCGCAGGAAGAGCTCGACGCGCAGTACGACCAGGCAACCCTGGTCCCGAATTCCGGCGAGATACTCAAGGAAAACTCGGAGGACAGCGCCCGGATCCGCGAGGAGCTCGAGTGTATTCTCAACGTCTCCTATGGGCCGACGGTGATGGAACGCCTCGACATCTTCCCGGCCGCGCAGAAGGGCGCGCCCGTCGTCCTCTACCACCACGGCGGTGCCTGGACACGGTCGAGCAAGGACCATTGCTCTTACGTTGCGCCGCCCTTCGTCGCCGCAGGCGTCAACGTGCTGGTTCTCGACTTCGCGCTCGCGCCCAAGGCGTCGCTCGACGAGATCGTGCGTCAGAACCGTGCTGCCATCGCGTGGGCCTGGCACAATGCGGCGAAATACGGCTGGGACCGCAACCAGATCCACAGCGTCGGCCATTCGTCGGGCGGCCATATCTGCGGCATGATGCTGGTGACCGACTGGGTCGGCGAATACGGCCTGCCGGCCGATCTGATCAAGAGCGGGGCGCCCTGCAGCGGCATGTACGAGCTCGAGCCCGTGCGCCTCAGCCACCGCAATACCTATCTCGATCTCACGGAAAAAGCGGCGATCCGCAACAGTTCGATCCGCCAGATTCCGTCGACGCGGATCCCGATCACTATGGCGTGGGGTACCGGAGAGCTCGACGAGTTCCAGCGCCAGAACCGGGAATTCGCGGATGCGTGGGAAGCCGCCGGCCAGTCGGTCGACCGCTTCATCCTCGACGGTCAGCACCATTTCGAGGTCGGGCGCTCGATCTTCGATCCCGCCTACCCGGTTTTCGGCAACATGCTGAAGAACATGGGGCTCCCGCAGGCCGCAGCCGCGGAATAGGACGCCGCCTAGCGCTCCTCGCGCCCGTAGCGGTGAAGGTCCGGTCCGTTTCGCCGGAGCCAGCCACGGGCGGTGTCATGGTCGGGGCAGATTTCGGATACGAGGCCCCAGAAGCGGTCGCTGTGATCGAGGTGGCGCAGATGCGCCACTTCATGCGCGACGACGTAGTTCAGAACGTATTCGGGTGCCATCACGAGACGCCAGGAGAAGCTCAGGCTGCCGTCGCGGGTGCAGCTGCCCCAGCGCGACCGGGTATCGCGCACCGCGACTTTCCTGACCGGCTTTCCGATATCCCGCGCCATGGTCTTCGCGCGCGGCTCGATCTCGTTGAGCGCCCGCGACCGGATCCATCGCCGCACGCGTCCGGGAAGGGTGTCGGCGCGACCGCCGACGTGGAGGACGCCCTCGTCGAGCAGCGGGATCGGCGACCGGCGGTCGCACAGCCGGATGGCGATCGTGTCCCCGAGAAGCGGGAAGGCCGCACCGTCCGTGAAGGGTTCGGCGTCCCCGACACGCGACATCTGGTCGACCAGCCATTCGGTCTGCGAGCGTGCGAAGGCAATCGCATCGCGCTGCGCGACGCCATTCGGCAGCACGAGCTCGACCTTGCCGTCATAAGCACCAACGTGAAGCAGGATCCTCCGCGCCCGGCGGCTTCGGCGCATGGAGATGTCGATTGCGCGTCCATCGCCGAGCGGCATAAGCACGGTCTTGATCACGTTCGTCATGAATTTACGCCGGGCTTCAGTTGGTACATGCGTAGAATGCAGAGACTTCCTGCGAGCGGAAAGACGGAGGCGACTCCGAAGACCCAGGGAAGGGCAGTGCGGACGATGTCCGCGCTCGTCCCCTGACCGAGGCCCGCGGCGTTTGCGACGAGACCGGCGATGGCAGCACCGTAGGCGATCCCGACGGAGCGCATCGCCGGCATCGCCGAGGCAGTAATCTGTGCTTGCGACGGCTCGGCGGCGGCGAGCGCCCACGAGATAATATGAACGTTTGTCATTCCGATTCCGAGTCCCGCGACCAGCATCACTCCGGTCAGCAGATAGATCGAAGCGGAGCCGATCACCTGCGACAGGGCGAAGGATGCGACGGCGGCAATCGCAAGACCGCCGGCACAGGCGAAGCGCGACTTGCGTCCCCGCCACCCGGCCGTCGCGAGCGAACCGACGGACCACGACAGAGAGAATACGGTGGCGATGTAGCCGATATAGAGCGGGTCGAGTTCGTATACGCGGCGCAGCGCGAGCGGCACGAAGATCGTGAGCGGCGTATAGCTCGCCGCGAGCAGGAAGAATACCCAGTAGGCCGTCCCGATCGGCGCGAACAGTGAAAGCACGCGCTCCGGAAAGAGGGCGCCCTCCGCGCGCGCGTCCATGCGGATCGTGATCCACATGAAGGCGGCCCCTGCGGCGACGAGCGCTGCCTGCTCGACAGGAGCGTTCATCTGGCCCGACGTCCCCACGAGCACCACCGACAGCCCGAGCGAGAAAAGCCGGAGGAGCGGCATCTTGTAGCGCTGACCGGCATCCGATCCCGGGATGATGCGCCAGGCCGCGACGATGAAGATCACCGTGAACGCGCAGGTGGTCAGGAATGCACCGCGCCACCACCCGAGACTTCCCCAGATGCCGCCGATCAGCGGACCGGCGACGGACGCCACGCTCCATGTGGTCGTTATGGTCGCGAGCACACGCGTCCGGAGCTGCCCGCCGTAGAAGTCGTTGACGAGCGTCATCGACTGCGACATCAGAAGGCCGCCGCCGAACCCTTCGACCATCCGGAAGACGAGAAGGACCGTCATCGTCGGCGCAGCGGCACAGACGGCCGCGCCGGCGAGAAAGATCAGGCCGCCCGCGACATAGCCGCGGCGCCGCCCGAGGACCGAGCGGACGTAACGTCCGCTCGCGGCGCCCACGATGGTGCCGACCATGTAGAGCATCGTCGTCCAGGCATAGAAGCGCGCGCCGCCGATATCCGTGACGACGACCGGCATGATCGTCGTGATCACGAATATGTCGATCGCGTGCAGTCCGATCCCGAGGTTGAGCAGGACGGTGTATATGCCCCGCGTGCCGCGGAACATATCTGCCCATCCCGTGCCTTCGGCCGGTTGTTCTGCCTCCCTTTGAGCCATGACCGAAGTGTATTCCCCGTCGCGCAGAATCCCTAGCCCAGGGGCTCCGTATTTAGTAAGCCATCCAGGTACCTGGAGGGAGACGATCCGGACATGGCGGTGCTCAGCGTACTCGATCAGTCGCCGGTGCGGGCCGGCTGCACGCCGGCGGACGCACTCCGCGAGACGCTGGAGCTCGCACGCTTCTGCGACCGGCTGGGCTACCATCGCTACTGGCTCGCGGAGCATCACTCGACGGGCGGACTCGCCGGTTCTGCGCCGGAGATCATGATCGGCCAGGTGGCGGCGCAGACCCGTCATCTCCGCGTCGGGTCGGGCGGCGTGATGCTCAGCCATTATTCCGCGCTCAAGGTCGCAGAGAGCTTCCGCATCCTCGAGGCGCTCTATCCCGGCCGCATCGATCTCGGCATCGGCCGCGCGCCGGGTTCCGACGGGCTGACTGCCAACGCTCTGGCTCATGGCCCCAGGGCTCTCGGCATCGAGCATTTTCCCACCCAGATACGGGACCTGCGTGACTGGATCTCGGGCGGCCTGCCCGAGGAGCATCCGTTCCACAGGGTAAAGGCGATGCCGTCCGGCGAGACCGATCCCGAACTGTGGCTGCTCGGCTCGTCGGACCAGTCGGCCGCCTATGCCGCCTATTTCGGCTGCGCTTTCTCGTTCGCGCATTTCATCAACGCGCAGGGCGGTCCGATGGTGATGGAGGCCTACCGGCAGCACTTCGAGCCGTCGGCGGCGCTCGCCGCGCCCAAAGGCAACATCGGCATCTTCGTGATCTGCGCCGACACCGAGGAGGAGGCGCTCGACCTGCGCTGGAGCCGCGACATGTGGATGCTGCGGCTCTACACCGGGCGCACCGGCCCCGTCCCGACGGTCGAGGAGGCGAAGAACTATCCCTACAGCGACCGCGAAAAGGCGATCATCGAGCATAACCGCCCGCGGACGATCGCGGGGACGCCCGGGCAGGTGAAAGCGGCCATCGAAGCTCTCGGGGCGGCTTACAAGGTCGACGAGTTCGTGATCGTCACGATCTGCGACCGCTTCGAGGCGCGGCTCCGTTCCTACGAGCTGCTCGCCGAGGTCTTCGAGCTCGCGCCGGCGGAAGCTGCCGCCTGAGCTTCAGCGAAGGTCGAATTCGCGCTTGGTGGCTTCCTTGCCGATGGCGTCGACGAGGACAGGAGCAACGCGGTTGGCGACGGCCCACTGGTCCTGGCCCGTCGTGTCGTGCGCCGCTTCGCCCCGCCAGACGCACTTGCCGTCGGAGACCCGGTGGATGCTGATGATGACCCGGACTTCGTCGACCGCTTCCGCGACAACGGTGTCCTTGCGGCCGCCGATGAGGCTGTCCTCCCGGTTCGACCACACGTTGACCCGCGCCTTCACGTCCTCGTCTGTGGAATCGCTGATCGAGCCCAGGTCCCGTCCCTTGCGCCGGAGCGCCCGCCGGATGAGGTCCGCCTCGAAGGAAAGCACGTAAGGCGCATCGGCGGCGATTGCGACGCCGCGCTTTCCGAGGGCCACGACCACGCTCTCCCGCAGCTTCAGCATCGGCGGGGCATCGTCGAGGAGATCGATGCGGACCCTCAGCGGATCGGCGATGTCTTCGCAGGAAAAACTGCTCATCAGGCCCTGCGCGGCCGCGGGCTGAGCGGCTGCAAGGAGCCCGAAAGCGGCGATAGCCAAGGCTTTACGGAGCCAGATCATCGTATCTCCTGCTCGTGCTTCCGGCGGCACGCGCCGGAGCGAATTGCGAAAGCGGCGGGCCCGGGGTTCCGCTCCCGTGTCTCTCGTCGTATTCATCCTATGATATAAACATTCGACGCAGGAAAAAACGCTCGGACAATGGAAAGCCTGATCTTCGCGGCGGTCATCGGATTGACCGTCTATCTGTTCATGCGCCGTATGCGGATGCTCAAGGCGCAGAAGCGCCGCCAGGCGGAAATCGCCGCAAACGGCGGCGTCGAGGAGGTCCCGCAGGCCTCGATGCCGCGCCTGGGGACTCCCGGAACCGTAACCCGCGACCAGCTCAGACAGCTCAAGGAAAACGATTTCGAGCCGTCCCGCCTCTGGAGCAAGGAGGAGGCCCAACTCATCCTTGATGCGGTCACCTATCTTCGTGCAGCGATCCACGCCAAGACCGGCGACAAGGCGCCGCCGCTCGAGGTGCAGAACCGGCTGCTCCGGTTCATTCTCTCCGACGATACGCTGCGCGCCTATGTCTACGAATGGGGTCTCAACCGGACCCGCGCAGACAACGTGCGGGACTTCCCGGAACTTCCGAGGGACGAGGCATATGCCCGCGTCGAGGCGGAGATTCTGAGGGAATGGGAGTCGAATTGACGGTCGCGCCCGCCGCCGGAAAGCAAGCCCGTTCCGAGCTCTCGGTGGACGATTTCGACTTCGACCTGCCGAAGGAACGGATCGCGACCGAGCCCGCACGCCCGCGCGATTCGGCACGCATGCTCGAAGTCGGTCCCGTCCTCGTCGACCGGCGGGTCAGCGACCTGCCTGCACTGCTCCGACCAGGCGACGTCCTCGTGGTCAACGATACGCGCGTGATCCCTGCGCGGCTCAAGGGTACGCGGCGCGGCTCGAAGGTCGAGGTGACGCTTCACAAGGCGGAACCCGACGGAAGCTGGCGCGCTTTCGCCCGGCCCGCGCGCAAGCTTGCCGTGGGCGATGTCGTCGACTTCGCCGACGGCCTCTCGGCCCGCGCCGTGGAAAAAGGGGCCGACGGCGAGGTGCGCCTCGCCTTCGCCGATCCAGAAGGACTGTTCGCGGCGCTCGAGCGGCACGGAGAGATGCCGCTTCCCCCTTACATCTCGCGGCCGGGCGGCGCCACGACCTCCGACGCAGAAGATTATCAGACCGTCTACGCACGCCGCCGCGGGGCTGTCGCCGCGCCGACGGCGGGCCTCCATTTCACGGACAGGCTGCTCGACGAGATCGGTAACTTGGGCGTATCCGTCGAGACCGTGACGCTTCACGTCGGCGCCGGGACGTTTCTCCCCGTGAAGGTCGACCGCATCGCGGACCACCGGATGCACAGCGAATGGGGCGAGATCGACGCCGCCACCGCGGGCCGCATTTCTGCGGCGCGCTCCGAGGGACGACGGATCGTTTCCGTCGGGACGACCTCCCTCCGGCTGCTCGAATCCGCCGCCGCCGCCGACGGCACTGCGCGTCCGTTCTGCGGCGATACCGATATCTTTATCACGCCCGGTTACCGCTTCCGTGCCGTCGACTGCCTGATGACCAATTTCCACCTGCCACGCTCGACGCTCTTCATGCTGGTCTCCGCCTTCTGCGGGCTCGACCGGATGAAGGCGGCCTATGCCCACGCGATCGAAGCGGGGTACCGGTTCTATTCCTACGGGGATTCGAGCTTCCTGTACCGCGACGACGGGCGGGGCGCGGCATGACGGAATTCGGCTTCTCGCTGCTGGCGACCGATGGCGCGGCGCGGCGCGGCCGGCTCTCGACGGCGCACGGCGAGATCGACACGCCCGCTTTCATGCCGGTCGGCACCGCAGCCACCGTGAAAGGCATGACGTCGGAGGCGGTCGCGCGTACCGGCGCCCAGATACTCCTCGGCAACACCTACCATTTGATGCTGCGGCCCGGCGCGGAGACGGTCGCGAAGCTCGGCGGGCTGCATCGCTTCATGGACTGGGGGAAACCGATCCTCACGGATTCGGGTGGCTTCCAGGTCATGTCGCTCACCGGCCTCCGCAAGTTGACGGAAGAGGGCGTCACCTTTCAGTCGCACATCGACGGCACGCGCTACAAGCTGACCCCCGAACGCTCCGTCGAGATCCAGAACCTGCTGGATTCCACGATCACCATGGTGCTCGACGAATGCACGGCGCACGGCGTCGACGAGGGGGCCGCCGCCGCATCGATGCAGATGTCGATGCGATGGGCCCGCCGCTGCCGGGACGCCTTCGGGGCGCGGCCGGGATACGGGCTGTTCGGCATCGTCCAGGGCAGCCTGTTCCGCGACCTCCGGCTCGAGTCGGTTGCCGCACTCTCGGACATAGGGTTCGACGGATATGCCATCGGCGGTCTCGCCGTCGGCGAGGGGCAGGAGCGGATGTTCGGGGTTCTCGACTACACCGCACCCGCGCTACCCGCCCACCGTCCACGCTATCTCATGGGTGTCGGCACCCCTTCCGACATCGTCGGTGCGGTGGCGCGCGGCGTCGACATGTTCGACTGCGTGCTGCCGACGCGCTCGGGCCGCACCGGCCAGGCCTTTACGCGCCGCGGCACCATCAACATCCGCAATGCCCGCCATGCGGAGGACCCGCGCCCGCTCGACACGGACAGCGCCTACCCCGTCGTCGGCCGGGTCAGCCGCGCCTATCTCCACCACCTATTCAAGGCGAAGGAGATGCTGGGTCCGATGCTCCTCACCATGCACAATCTCCATTACTATCAAGAGCTGATGCAGGGCCTCCGCGCGGCGATCGGGGAGGGGCGGCTCGCTGCCTTCGTCCGCGAATTCGAGGCGAAGCAGGCCTTGGGCGACATCGAGCCGCTGTGACATGACCCCACCTGCCGGATCGTCCGCGAAATCCACCCACGATGCAGGGACAGGCGATCCCCCGGACGATACAAAGGGCGAGATACGGGACCGGGCGCTTTCTTCGGGCTTCGATGCGGTCGGGTTTTCGCTTCCGGACGGCGGCGGCGCCCGCGAACTCGCCGACTGGCTTGCTGCAGGTTTCCACGGGGACATGGGCTGGATGGAAACGACGGCGGACCGGCGCGGTTCGCCGAGCGCGCTGTGGCCGGAGGCACGGAGCGTGGTGTCGGTCGCGGTCAACTACGCCCCGTCGGAGGATCCTGCCTTCCTTCTCGATCATCCGGACCGCGCCGTCATCTCGGCCTACGCCCGGGGCCGCGACTATCACGACGTGCTCAAGCGCGACTTGCGCGCGCTGGCGTCCTGGATCGGCGAACGCTTCGATTGCGACGTGAAGCTCTTCGTCGATACCGCGCCAGTGATGGAGAAGCCGGTCGCTCAGCGGGCAGGACTCGGCTGGCAGGGCAAGCACAGCAACCTCGTCTCGCGGCGTTTCGGGTCCTGGACGTTTCTGGGAGAGGTGTTCACCACCCTGGACCTCCTTCCAGACACGCCCGAAAGCGATCACTGCGGAGCCTGCCGGCGCTGCCTCGACGCGTGTCCGACGGCGGCTTTTCCGGCGCCCTACCGGCTCGATGCCCGGCGCTGCATCTCCTACCTGACGATCGAGCACAAGGGCCATATCCCGCGCGAATTCCGCGTTCCCATGGGCAACCGCGTCTACGGCTGCGACGACTGCCTCGCCGCGTGCCCGTGGAACAAGTTCGCCCGTCCGACGGACCATGCCGAGCTGCGGCCTTACATTCATCTCACGCGGCCGCGCCTCAAGGACTACGTGATGCTCGACGACGCATCCTTCCGCGCCGTGTTCTCGGGTTCGCCGATCAAACGCCTCGGGCGCGACCGTTTCGTCCGCAACGTCCTGATCGCCATCGGAAACAGCGGAGCCGAGGAACTCGCGCCGTCGGTCGAGGCGCTCCTCGACGATCCGTCGCCGCTTGTGCGTGCAATGGCGGTTTGGGCACTGGCGCGCCTGCTTCCGCCCGATCGCTTCGCTCGGGTGGCCGAAGAACGGCGGGGGCGCGAGGCCGATGCCGACGTCGTTGCGGAATGGGCTGTCGGCAAGCCTGACACCCCGACGACGCCCGAACGGAAAAGTCCAGCCGGGCGCTCGGTATAACTTTATGAAATCAATGAATTTTTCCAGAGGTGAGCCGGAGTCTGCCTATTGCGCGGGCAGTCAGCGCCGTCGAAAAATTTAACAGCTCGGAGTCCACGATCTCAGCAACACATTGAATCAACTCAAGAAATAATCTGGCATGCTTTTTGCACGGTTAAAGTCCGTAGGCAGTAGGTTTGATGTGAGGGTAGAATCATGAACCGCCCGTTCAACAAGCGCATCCTCGTGAAACAGGTCGTCTTTACAGTTACCGCACTCGCGATCGGTGCCGTCTATGCCGGTGCCGTCTTCGCTTCGATCGGCGTGTAAGGGGCTTTCTGGCCCCTTCCGTTGACCGGAAGGGACAGGCTCTGTAAATCCAGGACGTCGGAGACTATCTTCGATCCCGAAGCCCCCGCTTCGGGATTTTGTTTTGGTTGCTCGGGAAAACTTCGTGACGCCATCGAAGACCGTATATGGCGCGCTGCGCGAACTCGACAGGCGGATATCGGTTGCGCCGATGATGGAGCGCACCGACCGGCATGACCGCTATTTCCTGCGCCAGATTTCGCCGACCGCGCTTCTCTATACAGAGATGATCACGACGGGCGCGCTGCTTCACGGCGACGCCGAACGCTTTCTCCGTTTCGATCCGGCCGAACAGCCCGTTGCGATACAGCTCGGAGGCGTTGAGCCGGACGCCCTTGCGCGCGCGGCCGAGATGGCTGAATCCCGCGGGTATTCAGAGGTCAATCTGAACGTCGGCTGTCCGAGCGACCGGGTCCAGAACGCGCGTTTCGGCGCGTGCCTGATGAAGGAGCCCGAGGCCGTCGCGGCCGGCGTGCGTGCAATGATCGCCGCCGTCGGGATTCCTGTCACCGTAAAGACCAGGATCGGCGTCGACGACAGGGATTCCTGGGACGAATTCCGGGGCTTCATCGAGACCGTGGCCGAAGCGGGATGCCGGATCTTCGTCATCCACGCGCGCAAAGCCTGGCTCCAGGGGCTGAGCCCGAAGGAGAACAGGGAAATCCCCCCGTTGTCGTACGAGACCGTGTACCGGCTGAAGGAGACCTTCCCGGAGTTCCACGTCTCGATCAACGGCGGCATCGTCTCGGCAACGGAAGCAGAGGCGCATCTGCGCCACGTCGACGGGGTGATGATCGGGCGCGCCGCCTACGAGAACCCCTGGCTGCTCGCGGATCTCGAGCGGGACATTCTCGGCGGCCGGCCGCCAGCGTCGCGCCATGCGGCGCTCGACGGTTATATCGCCTACATGGAACGCGAAGCCGCCGAAGGTGTGCCCCTCTATGCGATGGCACGGCATGCGCTCGGCCTTTTTCAGGGGCGTCCCGGCGCGCGGGCCTGGCGGCGGCACATAAGCGAAAACGGACCGCGCGCGGGTGCCGGCGTCGATGTCGTCCGCGTCGCCGCTTCCCTCGTTGCTGATGCGGAGACCCTCGTCAGCGCCTGAGTGTGGGGATTCCGCCCCGAAAACCGTCGGCAGATTTTACGGTTTCGTCTCGCGACCGTTTCGGGTGTCCCCTAATGTCTTGGAATCGCGGAATTAAGATCCGTGGCACGGGATTTGCATGATTTTTGTCGTGGGGAGCGGCGTGCCTGTCGGGCGCGGTGCCAATGTCATAACAATCATGCGGGACACGGACGATGGGCATTACCGGCGAACCCGATCCGAAGTCTGCATCGCTGGAAGACTGGATGGCCTACCGGGACCGTCTGCGTTCCATGCCGGCCAATGACGAAACCGTGCGAGTCAGCCTCGCCGTCGCCAACGCCCAGATTCTCAAGCTCCAGTCCGTCGATCACGATCGCCGCCGCAAGGCGAACTGACCCTATTTCCCGAATTCGCCATGTGACCGGGCGTTCAGCCCGCGAGGTGCCGCGCCCATTCCGGATCGGCCGCGTGGCTGTCGGCGATCCGCTGCAGGATCTTGGCGGTTCGTTCCGGTGGCATGCCGAGCTGGACGAACGCGATCCCGGCCGAAAAGACCTCGCGGTAATGGCGGATGAGGCCGGACTCGATGCGGAAACTGCTCATGCCGTCGAAGGCGACGCGCTTTCCGGCGCTGTCTTCCATCGTCGAGGTGTAGCTGAACACCCAGCGGGCGTAGCCGAGCCCCGCAGCCGCATCGTAAACCGGCTCGTACATGTCCCAGTAGAAGCGCGTGGCGTCGCCCCAGAACCGCTCGTCGAGCATCCGGGCGATCTCGGCTCGGCCCCGGAACGCGCCGTAGAACGTATCGTGGTAGATGCCTTCTTCGGTGAAAAGAGCCGCGAGACCGGCGCCGTCGGCACCCTCCACCGCAGCCGTGAAACGATCGAGAAGACCGCAGAAATCGAAGCTCATCGGGGTTCCTTTCTTCGGTCTTGACCCCGCAGGTCCGAACCGGCATTGAACTGGAAGGGACAAAAAGGAGGCGGGCCGTGACCGTTACCATCTATCATAATCCGCGCTGTTCCAAGTCGCGCGCTACGCTCGCGCTGCTTGAAGAGAAAGGCGTCGCCCCGAAGGTCGTCGAATATCTCACGACGCCGCCGAGCAAGGCCGAGATGAAGCGTATCCTCAAGGGGCTCGGCATGGAGCCGCGCGACCTGATGCGCAGGAAGGAAGCCCCCTATGCGGAACTCGGGCTCGACAATCCGAGGCTCGGACGCGACGATCTGATCGATGCGATGCTGGCGAACCCGATCCTGCTCGAACGGCCGGTCGTCGCGAAGGACGGCAAATACGCGCTCGGGCGCCCGCCCGAGAACGTGCTCGGAATTCTGTGAAAGGACGGACGACGGACATGACCGCCATACATCGCGGGGTCGTGCTCGGGGTGATCGCCATGACGGCGATCGTCGCGGCATCGAACGTGCTCGTGCAGTACCCGATCAACGACTGGCTGACATGGGGGGCGTTCACTTACCCGGTCGCGTTCCTCGTGACCGATTTGACGAACCGCGCGCTTGGCCCGGCCAAAGCGCGGCAGGTCGTCTTCGCGGGCTTCGCGGCGGCGGTCCTGCTTTCGATCCTGCTTGCGACTCCCCGGATCGCGATCGCGTCGGGTACGGCGTTCCTCGCCGCACAGCTTCTCGACATCGGCATCTTCAACCGGCTGCGCCGCGCCGGCGCATGGTGGAGCGCGCCGCTCATTTCCTCGTCGGTCGCTTCCGCACTCGATACCGCGCTTTTCTTCTCGATCGCGTTCGTCGGAACGGGCGTGCCGTGGGTGACGCTCGGTCTCGGCGATTACGCGGTCAAGCTCGCGCTGGCGCTTGCGATGCTGGTGCCTTTCCGGGCGCTGATGCATTTCGCGCGGCCGCAGCAGGCCGCCTAGGGTTTTCACGGGAAAGGGACCAACCGCCATGGCCGATGGAGGCTCGACGGACGGAAAAGGCATCGGGGCCAGGGTCCTCCGCAAGGAGGACAACCGCCATCTCGCCGGTCGCGGCAACTTCACGGGGGACATCAGGCGCCCCGGGCAGAAGGACCTTGCATTCGTTCGAAGCCCGGTCGCCCATGCGCGCATCGTTTCGATCACCAAGCCTGCCGGCTTCGAGGGGGCCGTCTTCATCGCCGAAGATGCGGTCGGCATGCGCAACATGCGCGCGCCGTCGAAGCTGCCTGGATACAAGGGGGCCGACTATCCGGCGCTCGCCATCGGCAAGGTACGGTTCGTCGGCGAGCCGGTCGCCGTCTGCGTCGCCGACACGCGTGCCGCGGCAGAGGACCTGGCCCAGGCGACCGTCGTCGAGTACGAAGAGCTTCCCCCCGTCGTCGACATGGTCTCGGCCGTCGCGCCCGGCGCTCCCCTGATCCACGAAGACTGGGACGACAACGTCGCGCTCCAGACCTTCTCCGACGCCGACTTCTCGTCGATCGCCGCCCGCGCAACCGTCGTCGTCAGCCGTGAGTACCGGATGGCGCGGCAGGCGATGAACCCGATGGAGGGCAAGGCGGTCTTCGCCGAGTGGGACGACCGCACCGACCAGCTGATGATGTGGACGTCGACCCAGGTGCCGCACCTCATCCGCAACGGTCTCGCCCAGTTCCTGGGGCTCGACCAGCGCCAGGTGCGCGTGATCGCGCCCGATGTCGGCGGCGGCTTCGGCTACAAGGTCATTCTCCAGCCGGAGGAACTGGTGGCGGGTTGGCTCGCGCGCCACCTCAAGCTTCCGATCCGCTGGGTCGAGGACCGGCGCGAACATCTCGTGACCGGCGCGAACTGCCGCGAGCACTACTACAAGGTGACGGTGCACGCGACGCCGGAGGGCAAGATCCTCGGGCTCGACTGCGACGTCATCGTCGACGGCGGGGCCTACTCGGTCTACCCGTTCACGAACGGGCTCGAAGGTGCAATGGCGCACGGCAACCTGCCCGGCCCCTACAAGCTCGAGATCTACCGCTGCCGCACGCGGACGGTCGTCTCCAACAAGCCGCCGCTGCTGCCCTATCGCGGCGTCGCGCGCCCCGGCGTCTGCTTCGCCATGGAAATGACGATCGACGCGCTTGCGCGCCAGATCGGCAAGGAGCCGTCGGCGGTCCGCGCCATGAACATGGTCGAAGAGGCCGAGATGCCGTTCATGTCGATCGCGAAGAAGCATTTCGATAGCGGCAACTACGCGAAGAGCGTCGACATGGCGGCAGAGATGATCGGACTCGCCGATGTGCGCAAGCGCCAGCAGCAGCCGCTGCCCGACGGCCGCCTTCTCGGCGTCGGCATGGGCTCCTATGTCGAGCAGACGGCGCACGGCACGTCGGTGTTCGCGAGCTGGGGCGTTGCCATGGTCCCCGGTTACGAGCAGGCGACGGTGCGCCTCACGCCCGATGGCGGTCTCGAGCTTCGCATCGGCGTGCAGAGCCACGGCCAGGGCATGGAGACCTCGATGGCGCAGATGGCGCACGAGGTGCTCGGCATCGATCCCGACAAGGTGATGGTGACGCACGGCGATACCGGCCTGACACCCTATTCGACCGGGACTTATGCCTCCCGCAGCATGGTGATGGCGGGCGGTGCGACCGTGCGCGCCTGCAAGGTGCTGGCGCAGAGGATGGAAATCATCGGTGCTCACCTTCTCCAGTGCGATCGTGCAGAAGTGAAGGTGCGCGAAGGCAAGGTCGTAAGCGGCAAGGGAGAGGTCTCCTTCGCCGAGATCGGCCGCGTCTGGTACCTCAATCCGGACGAGTTGCCGGAAGACGTCGATCAGGGCGGCGTCGAGGTGACGATGGGCTACCGCCCGGAACCGGATTCGGGCGCTTTCACCTATGCGACGCATGCCTGCACGGTCGCGGTCGATCCCGATATCGGCGAGGTCGAGGTGCTCGACTACGTCATCGTCGAGGACTGCGGCACCATGGTGAACCCGATGATCGTCGAGGGGCAGACCTTCGGCGGTGCGACGCAGGGCATCGGCACGGCCCTCCTCGAGGAGAGCGGCTTCGATGCGACCGGCCAGCCGACGGCGTCGACCTTCGCCGACTACATGATGCCGGGGGCGACCGATGCGCCGCACTACCGCATCGATCACATCGTCAGCCCGTCGCCCTTCACCGAATACGGGATCAAGGGCATGGGCGAGGGCGGAACGATCCCGACGCCCGCCGCCATCGGGAACGCGATCAACGACGCGCTGAAAGCGATCGGCGCGGAAGTCGGCCAGACGCCGTTCACGCCCAGGCGCGTGCGCGAGGCCATCGTAAAGGCGAAAGGAGCCGCGGCATGAAGCCCGCAAAATTCGATCATCAGCGCGTATCGACGCTCGACGAGGCGCTCCAGGCGCTTGGTTCGGCGGACGGGGAAGCGCGCATTCTCGGCGGCGGCCAGTCGCTCGGCCCGATGATGAACCTCCGGCTGGCGCAGCCCGACCTGCTGATCGATCTCAGCCGCGTCTCCGGCCTCGACAGGATCGAGAGCATCGGCCGCACGCTTCGCATCGGTGCACGCGTCACGCACGCACGCATCGAGGACGGCGAGGTCCCCGGCACGACAGGCACGTACATGCAGACCGTCGCGTCCGGAATATCCTACCGCTCGGTGCGCAACCGCGGCACCATCGGCGGCTCCGTTGCGCATGCAGACCCCTCGGCCGACTGGCCGACGGCGATCCTCGCGCTCGGTGGCGAACTTGTCATTGCCGGTCCGAACGGCGAGCGACAGACGCAGATCGACGGCTTCCAGACCGGTCCCTTCACTACCGGCCTCGGCTTCGACGAGATCCTTGTCGCGATCGAGGTGCCGCAGCTCGATGAGAACTGCCGCTTCGGATATTACAAGGTCAACCGCAAGCCCGGCGAATTCGCCGACGCCATCGGGGCCGTCGTGATCGGCGCAGCGCCGCGGGCGGTCTGCGGTGCCACGGAAAGCGCACCGTTCCGCGTGCCCGGCATCGAGCACAAGCTCGCCGCCGGTGCGACCTCGGTCTCTGTCGCCGAGGCGCGCGATATCCTCGCCGGCATGGAGCCGGGTTTCGACGACTACGAACTGCAGATCCACGCCGTTGCCCTGAGCCGTGCGATCGGGAGGGCCTTCGCATGAGCCAGATCAACGTCACCGTCAACGGCGAGGCCGTCTCCGCCGAGGTCGAGCCGCGCCTGTCGCTCGCGGACTTCCTGCGCGACCACCGGCGCCTCACCGGAACTCATCTCGGCTGCGAGCACGGTGTCTGCGGCGCCTGTACCGTGCTGATGAACGGCGTTCCGGTGCGCTCCTGCATCACGCTCGCGGTCGTTGCCGACGGTGCCGAGATCACCTCGATCGAGGGCTTCGACGAGGACGAGCCGATGACGCAGCTCAGGAAGGCGTTCCATGAGAACCATGCCCTCCAGTGCGGCTACTGCACACCGGGCATGCTGGTCGCGGCGCGGGACATCGTCACGCGCCTGCCCGATGCGGACGAGGCGCGGGTGCGGCTGGAGCTTGCCGGCAATCTCTGCCGCTGCACGGGCTATGTCGGCATCGTGAACGCGATCCTTCAGGTTCTGCGCGAACGGCGCGCCTGATCCGCTGCCGCACAACGCGGCGGTCGACCGGAGGAAATGCATGGGAAAGTTCGGTATCGGCCAAGGCGTGCTGCGCGAGGAGGATCCGCGCCTCCTCAAGGGCCGCGGCATCTTCGTCAACGACGTGAGCCTCCCCAATCAGGCCCATGCGCTGATCCTGCGCTCGCCGCATGCGCATGCCGAAATCCGTTCGATCGATACGTCCGCTGCATCCGCCCTTCCGGGCGTGCTCGCGATCTATACCGGCGAGGATGTCGCCGCCGACGGGCTCGGCGTTCCCGGCATGCCGGTGAAGTGGGTGCGCCCCGATGGCGCGCCGATGAAATACCGGCCGCAGCCGCCACTCGCGGTGGGCCGCGTGCGCTATGTCGGCGATCCGATCGCCATGGTCGTCGCCGAAACGCTGGAGGCTGCAAAGGACGCCGCCGAGGCGATCGAGATCGACTACGGGCCGCTGCCGTCCGTGACGGACACGGCGCACACGGTCGACCCCGATGCGCCGGTGATCTGGGAGGACGGACCGGACAACGTCTCGGCTCTCTATCAGGCAGGCGACGCCGCGGCGGCCGATGCCGCGATCGCCAAGGCCGCGCATGTCACGAAACGCCGCTTCACCATCAGCCGCGTGTTCGCCCAGTACATGGAAGCGCGCGGTGCTGTCGGCGCCTACGACGAGCGCGAGGACCGCTTCACGCTTCATGCCGACGTCCAGTATCCGCACCGGGTGCGCCAGCTTCTTGCCGAGAAGATCTTCCGCATCCCGGAACAGGCCATCCGTGTCGTCGCCCGGGACGTCGGCGGCGGGTTCGGCACCAAGGGCTGGCAGTATCCCGAGCACCGCCTCGTCCTGTGGGCGGCGCGGAAGATCGGCCGGCCGGTGAAATGGAGCTGCGAGCGGAGCGAGGCCGTCCAGGCGGACGAGCACGGGCGCGACAACGTCACCGATGCCGAGCTCGCCTTCGATGCAGACGGCCGGATCGTCGGGCTTCGCGTGAAGACCCTCGCCAATATCGGCGCCTATCTCTCGGCGATCCGGAACCTGCTCGCGGCCTACACCAACGTCGGCACGCTGATCGGGGTCTACGACATCCCGGCGGCCCACGTCGCGGTGCGCACGGTGCACTCCAACACCAACCCGACTGCGCCCTATCGCGGCGCCGGGCGGCCCGAGGCGACCTACGTCATCGAGCGCCTGCTCGACGACGCCGCACGCGAGCTCGGCATCGATCCGGCGGAGCTCCGCCGCCGCAATATGATCCCGCCGGAGAAATTGCCGGTGAAGAACGCGCTCGGGCTCGTCTACGACTGCGGCGCGTTTGCCGACAATCAGGCGGAAGCGCTCCGCATGGCGGACTACGCGGGCTTCGAGGCGCGGCGCGAGGAGGCCAGGGCGCGCGGCCGGCTTCGCGGCATCGGCACCTCCAACCCGATCGAAAGGTCCGCTTCTCCGTCCCCCGATTTCGCCGAGATCCGGTTCTCGACCGACGGCACGGCGACGGTGCTGATGGGCACCAAGAGCCAAGGACAGGGGCACGAGACCGTCTACAAGCAGATCGTCGGCGAGCGCCTCGGTCTCGATTCCAACCAGATCCGCGTCGTCGACGGCGACACGGACCGGGTGGCCTTCGGTATCGGCACGATGGGGTCGCGCTCGACCGTGATCGGCGGCTCGGCGCTCCATTTCGCCGCGGGGAAGATCGTCGAGAAGGCGAAGACCATCGCCGCCCACATGCTCGAAGCGAGCCCGGTCGATATCGCATTCGAAGACGGAAAGTTCTCCGTCGCCGGCACGGACCGCGCCGTCACTCTGACAGAGGTCGCCAAGGCATCGTTCGTTCCCGCACGCCTGCCGAAGGGGGTCGAGCCCGGCCTGTTCGAGAGCGCGACCTTCGCGCCCGAGGACGACACCTATCCCAACGGCAGCCACGTCTGCGAGCTCGAGATCGACCCCGAGACGGGCGAGGTCGAGATCGTCGGCTACTGGGTGGTCGACGATGTCGGCGTCGTCGTCAACCCGTCGATCGTGAAGGGACAGATCCACGGCGGTATCGCCCAGGGCGTCGGCCAGGTGCTGATGGAACAGGTCGCTTACGATTCCGAAAGCGGCCAGCTGCTGAGCGGATCCTTCATGGATTACGCCATGCCGCGCGCCGCCGATTTCCCGGACATCAAGATCGCGAGCAACGAGGTGCCGACGAAGCGCAATCCGCTCGGCGTCAAGGGCGCGGGCGAGGCAGGTACGGTCGGCGCGCTGCCCGCCGTGATGAACGCCATCCTGAACGCACTGGCGCCCGTCGGCGTGACCGACGTTGCGATGCCGGCAACTCCCAATCGCATCTGGAAGGCGATCCGGGACGCGGCGGCCTGAAAACCGCACTCAGCAGGGAGAACCGAATGACCGATACCGCCGTCATAGACAACGCGCGCGCAGAGCTCGCACCGACCGGCATACTTCGCGCCGGCATCAACATGGCGAACATTCTCCTCGTCACCGGCCGCACCGATGTCGGCGATCCCGATGGTGTCGGACCAGAATTCGCGCGCGCGATCGCCGACCGGCTCGGCGTCGGCGTCGCCTATGTGCCGTTCCCGACGCCGGGCGAGCTTGCCGATGCCGTCGATTCCGGGCTCTGGGACATTGGCCTGATCGGCGCCGAGCCGACGCGTGCCGAGAAGATCTCGTTCACCGCCGCCTATGTCGAGATAGAGGCGACCTACCTCGTGCCGGCCGGTTCGCCTCTCAAGACCATCGAGGACGTCGACCGGGCGGGCGTGCGCATCGCGATCTCGGGACGGAGCGCCTACGATCTCTATCTGTCGCGGACGCTCAAGAATGCGGAGCTTGTGCGCGCGCAGGGCCTTCCGGGAGCGACAAAGGCCTTCATCGAGCAGAAGCTCGATGCGCTTGCAGGCCTCCGGCCGGCGCTCACCGACGATCTCGCCAAGATTCCGGGCGGGCGTATTCTCGACGGCCGTTTCACCGCCGTCCAGCAGGCGGTCGGCACGAAGAAGGCGAATACGGCCGCCGCGAAATTCCTCGCCGACTTCGTCGAGGAGATGAAGGCCAACGGCACCGTCGCTAAGCTCATCGAGAAGCATGGCGTCGTCGGCCGTCTCTCGGTCGCGCAGCCCGCCTGAGGGCGGGTCTGCGGTCGAACCTACTTCTTTTTCCGCTTCGCGCCCGTCTTTCCTGCCTTCTTCGCGACCTTCTTATTGGTGCGCGTAGGCGACGCAGTGCCCGGTTTCACCCAGACGTCGCGCTTGTGCATCAGCGCGATCTGCTTCTCGATCACGTTCTTCCTGTACTGCGCGTGCGTGAAGGGCTTGCGGTTGAGATACAGGTTCTTCGGGTAGATCGGCTCTTCGTAGAGGATCTGGTAAAGCTCGGTCCGGATGTCCTTGAGCCAGTTGTCCCACTGCGCATTGGCACGGTGGAAGCGCAGCGCCTCGATGTCGATCACGCCGGCCATGTAGGTCGAGACGCCGCCGTAATGGTTCTGGCCGACGATCTGGCCCCGGTGGTTGATGACGTAGGATCGTCCTCCGAACGTGTCGATCGGGATGTCGGAATCCGGATAGAGGTAGTACGTCCCCATGTTGGGGGCGACGATGTACATGTTGTTGTCGAGCGCGCGCGCCCGCGACTGGATCTCGAAGAACTCGTTGCCCGTCGCCGGGTGCGGATAGCTCGCGCGGTAGACGACCTCGGCGCCGTTGAGCGCCAATGCACGCGCGTTCTCGGGGTACGAGCCCTCGTTCGCCATCATGATGCCGAGGCGGCCGATCTCGGTGTCCGCCACGGGCCAGAACGCGTCGAGATTGCGGCCGTATTTCTCGATCCACCAGTCGTAGACGTCGTGCGGGCAGACGGAGTGCTCGACCGGGAACAGCGGCGAGACCTTGTAGTGCTTGAGGATGATCTCGCCCTGCGGGTCGACGATGAAGCCGACATTGAAGAAGCGCTTCGGCCAGTCGGGGTGGCGCGCTTTTGCCTGGGCCATGATGAAGACGTTGTATTCGCGGGCGATTTTCCCGATCTCGTCGGTCTCGGGTCCCGGCAGGTCGACGGCGCCGTGCGCGGCGAACCACTCGTGGTCGAGGTCGAGGACCTCGTCGTTGAAGGCCTGCAGCGCGCCTTCCGGGAAGGCGACGAGGCGGACCGGGATGTCGAGGCCGGACAGCCAGGTCGCGGCCTTCATCATGTGCCTGAGATGCTCGATATTGAGCATGATGTCGGCGCGCGTACGGATGCCGCGCACCGTCGGGATCAGCCCTACGGCCTGGTACGGTTCCACCATCTGGAAGTCTCCCCTTGAACGGAAAGGGGCCGCGCCCGTGCGACGGTCCGCGGCCCCGTGGTCTCGATCGTGTTGCGAGCCTACTCGGCGGCGACCGCCGGAAGCCCGGCGAGCGCCATGGCGAGCTCGCCTTCGTCGTAGTTGAGGTCCTGCAGCTTGCCGCCGAAATAGTCCATGTAGGCCTGCATGTCGAAATGGCCGTGGCCGCACAGGTTGAACAGGATCGTCTCGGATTTGCCTTCGGCCTTGCAGCGCAGCGCCTCGTCGATGGCGCCCTTGACGGCGTGGTTCGCCTCGGGTGCGGGCAGGATGCCCTCGGTCCGGGCGAACTGGACGCCGGCGGCGAAGCACTCGGTCTGGTGATAGGCCTTCGAACTGATCAGTCCGAGCTCCTGAACGTGGCTGACCTGGGGCGCCATGCCGTGATAGCGCAGGCCGCCCGCGTGGAAGCCCGGCGGAATGAAGG
>JAYOEF010000010.1:7702-38769 GCA_038106605.1 Alphaproteobacteria bacterium | reverse complement strand
TACCTTCGGGGACGAAGAACCCGAACCGGAGGCATTCCCGACATGGCCGAGACAGCGATTTTCCAGCCCGGCGGCTACCGCTATGTGCGCGGTCCGTTCCAGTATTCCGGGGGCGCCGCCGCGGAGCCCGGCTTCGCGATCCACCGCGCGCGCTTCGCCAAACGCCCGCCCATCGCCGAGGGCTTCGCGCTGATCGAGGCGCACCTGAAATCCGTCGGCCGGCCGCTGACCGCGTTCTGCGGCTGCGAGCTCCGCTCGCCCGCGCCCTTCACCGAGCAGGGCTTCATCGACTTCAACCGCGTCTATGTCGGGACGCTGGAGAAATGGGGCATCATGAAGGGCGAGGAGAACCCGGTGGCGCGCTCGAACGTCTGCCCAGAGATCGCGCCGCCGCCGGTGCCGAGCTTCGAGGCGTTCTGCTACACGGTTCCGGTTTCCGGCGGCGGGGCCGGAGGCGCGGACTTTACCATCGCGGGGTCCGGCGAGGCCCCGGAGGGCCATGGCACCTACGAGGAACGGATCATCCGCCGCGGCGATACTTCTCCTGGCGCACTGGTCGAGAAGGCCCGCTTCGTCCTCGGGGCGCAGGAAACCCGCATGGGCGCCCTCGGCAAGGGCTGGGCGACGGCGACCGCGACGCAGGTCTACACCGTCCACGACCTCCATCCCTTCCTCGCCGACGAGATCGTCGGGCGCGGCGCGGCGCCTGCAGGCCTCACCTGGTACTACGCGCGGCCGCCGGTGAAGGACCTCGAATACGAGATGGACGTGCGCTCGGTGTCGGCGGAAAGGGTGCTGTAAGCTTCCCGGCGGAAAAGGGGGCCGGGCGGCGCGCCCGGCACCCCCGGATTTCCCCCATGTGATCCGGATCAAGGCGGGGCCCGCGCCGCCCGCCGATTATTGCGTATCTCCGGCGCATCCGCGTCGCAACACCGGGTAAGTCCATGTCCCTGATGAAGCGCATCCGCGCCTACCATGCGGCGCTTGCCGTGCTCGCCCTGCTCGCGTTCCTCACCGGCGATTTCGGGCTCGTCCATTCCTGGCTCGGCTACGGGGTCGCGGCGATTATCGGCTTGCGTCTGCTCTGGGCGCTGGCCGACCGCAAGCATGTCGGGCTGTCTCGCTTCTATCCCGAATTCGCCGGACTGCGCTTCGCGAACGCGCTGCAGCATCCGGCGATCAGCAAGACGCTGATCCTCGCGGTAGCGCTCACGCTCCTCGGCGCGACGGCGACCGGCGTCGCCATCGACGGCGGGAGGGCGATCGGCATGGCCGAGGTGGCCCTGGTTTCGCCGGCACATGCGGACGACGACGGGCGTGAGCGGAACCGGCGGGGCGGCGCGGGGCACGAGTTTCTCGAAGAGCTCCATGAGTCGCTGTCGAATCTGTTCATCTTCGCGGTGATCCTCCACGCGTCCTACCTGATCCTGTTCCGGCGGCCGCTCGCACTGTTCATGCTGTTCAGGGACGTGCGCCGCCGCTAGGCTTCCCCCCGCCCGGTCTCCGGTTTTCGGCGGCCGGGCAGGGAAGGGTAGGAACCATGCAGCGTTACACCGTTTTCGCGCTGGTCGCGGCCGCCACCGTTTTGTGCGCGGTCTTCGCCGGCGTTCACGACGCGTTCGTCGCGGGAATCTTCGTGTTCGGTGCGTTGACCGCGCTCGGCGTCTGGGACGTGATCCAGCCGACGCACTCTCTGCTCCGCAATTATCCCGTCATCGGGCACATGCGCTGGGTATTCGAGGGCGTCCGTCCCGAAATCCGCCAGTATCTTCTCGAGAGCGACCGCGACGAGGTGCCGTTCAGCCGCGAGAAGCGCTCGATCGTCTACCAGCGCGCCAAGGGTGTCGAAGACTAGCGGCCCTTCGGCACGCGGCTCGACGTCTACGGCGCGGGCTTCGCGTGGCTCACGCACTCGCTCGCTGCGAAGCCGCCGAACGACGAGCCGGTGCGGTTGCGTATCGGGTCCGCGGACTGCACGAAACCCTACGATGCCTCGATCTACAACATCTCGGCGATGAGCTTCGGCGCGCTCAGCCCCAACGCGATCAAGGCGCTCAACACGGGCGCGAAGCTCGGCGGCTTTGCCCACGACACAGGCGAGGGCGGCATCAGCCGCTACCACCGCGAGCCCGGCGGAGACCTGATCTGGGAGCTCGGCAGCGGCTATTTCGGCTGCCGGGATGCGGACGGGAATTTCGATCCCGCTCGCTTCCGCGAGCAGGCGTCGACCGACCAGGTGAAAATGGTCGAGGTCAAGCTGTCTCAGGGCGCGAAGCCCGGCCACGGCGGCGTGCTTCCCGCTGCCAAGATCACGCCCGAGCTTGCCGAGGTGCGCGGCGTGCCCATGGGCCGGGATTGCATCTCGCCGCCCTGCCATCCGGCCTTCTCGACGCCTCTCGAATTCGCCCATTTCCTCCAGGTGCTGCGCGAGGGAAGCGGAGGAAAGCCGGTCGGATTCAAGCTCTGCGTCGGCCACCGCTGGGAGTTCATGGCGATGGTGAAAGCGATGCTGGAGACGGAAATCTATCCGGACTTCATCGTCGTCGACGGGAAGGAGGGCGGCACCGGGGCAGCGCCGCTCGAGTTCACCAACCATCTCGGCATGCCGCTCGCCGAGGGCCTTACGTTCGTACGCAACACGCTGATCGGTGCCGGGCTGCGCGACCGGATAAAGATCGGGGCGAGCGGAAAACTGGTCACCGCCTTCGACCTCGTCTGGGCGCACGGGCTGGGGGCGGACTGGTGCAACTCGGCGCGCGGCTTCATGTTCGCCGTCGGCTGCATCCAGGCGCAGGCCTGCCATACCAACCGGTGCCCGACAGGCGTCGCGACGCAGGATCCGCTGCTGCAGCGGGCGATCGATGTCGGGGACAAGGCGCAGCGCGTCGCGAACTTCCACAAGAACACGCTGCATGCATTGGCCGAGATCGTCGGCGCGGCGGGTTTCGACCGGCCGGACGAGATCGGGCCGCAGCACCTGATGGTGCGCCAGAGGAACGGGGAAACCGTGCCGGCGAGCCTCGCCTACCGCATTCTCGACGAACGCTCGCTCCTCGACGGCGACTGCAACATCGAGGAATACCGCACCCAGTGGGGGCTCGCCCGGACCGACAGCTTCGCGCCGCGCGCGTGACCTAAAGGATCGAGAACCAGAGGACGGCGAGCGCGACGGAAGCGAGCGTCATCGGCACGCCACATCTCGCGTGGTCGCGGAAGCCGAGAACGACGCCGCAGTCCCGTGCGCGCTCGGCGACGATGATGTTGGCGACGCTGCCGACGATCAGAAGGTTGCCCGCGAGCGTCGATAGCACCGCGAGCGCATGGAGCGCTGCGGGCGAGAGGTCCGGCAGCGCGCCGAGAAGCAGCATCACCGCCGGGACATTGCCGATGACGTTGCTTGCTGCGAGCGCGACGACGGCGAGGGGACCGGGCGCATCCGGGCGGATGCCGGCGGCGATGAGCGCGTCGACCGCTGTGCGCGGCAGCCCCGTAGAGGCGAGCGCCGCGGTGACGACGAAGAGGCCGCCGAACAGCAGGATGAGCTGCCAGTCGACCATGCGGAAGATCTCCGTCGTCGATCGTCTGCGACTGACGAGGAGGAGGGCGGCGACGGCGAGCACGCCGGTGACCTGCGGCAGGTCGGTCGCGAACAGGACGAGGAGTGCGGCGGTGGCGACGAAAGCCTTTGCGGCGCCGATGCGGTCGGGTGCGGGAAGATCCGCCGGCGCGGCCGCGGCGTTCCGTGCGCGAGACGCCAGGGCGTCGCGCCAGACGATGCGGATCGCGGCGTAGACGCAGACGAGCCCGGCGAGCGCGGGCGGTGCGCAGGCCGCGGCGAAGCTCCAGAATTCGAGCTGGCCGACCTGGCCGATCAGAATGTTCTGCGGATTGCCGATCACGGTCGCTGCAGAGCCCGCGTTGGCGCCGCCGGCGAGCCCGATGAGGAAGGGGCGCGGATCGAGCCTGCGGCCCTGGAGACCGCGGATGAGCATCGGCGTCATCGCGAAGACGACGATGTCGTTTGCGAGAATTGCAGACAGCACTCCCGACACGGCGACCGTGAGCGCGAGGATCGTCGGCGGAGCGACGTCGGCGGCGGCGATGCGTGCCGAGCAGCGGTCGTAGAAGCCGCAGGCGGCGAACTGTGCCGACAGGATCATCAGTCCGAACAGGACCGCGAGGGTCGGGAAGTCGATGGCGGCAAGTGCCTGGCCGCCGTTCATGATGCCCGCGGCATAGAGGGCGATCGCGCCGAGCACAGCGATGCCGCTGCGGTCGACGCGGAGCCCCGGCCAGCGTCCGAGCGCCATGCCGGCATACACGGCGGCGAAGACCGCGAGGACGACAATGGTGGAGGTATTCATAGACCCTGACAGCGCTTTAGGCCGGACTGCGCCGCCGCGACCGACGGCCGGCCGGATAGGGATATCCCAGGTCGGTGTCGCTGTCTCCAGCAGTGTGGAATGCGGGGAAGGCGCGTGCCGGGGACGGAGATCAGCAGATCGCGGTGGAGGACATTCCGTCGGGCGCTGGCCACCAGAGCCGGTAGGTCGCACCGCGTAATGTGCCTGCGGGTTCGACCGACAGCTTGCCGCCGTTATCCTCCACCATGCGGCGGGTATCGGCGACGGACGCGCCGGAGCGCTGCAATGCGTCGCCGGGCGACAGACACAGGAAGCGGGGGCTCCTGACATGCGGTGCAGGACCTGTGCTGCGGTCCTCGACGGTCACCAGGCAGCAGCCGCGGCGCAGATCGCAAATGATCGATATACGGCCGTCCTCGCGCACGCAGTCGCGCACGGCATTCGACAGCACGTTGCCGAGCGAGTTTTCGATGGCATTGCGGTCGCCATGGATCTGCGAGACACGGACGTCGGTCTCGACCAGGATATGATCGGGAAGATTGAGCGATTCCAGTACACCGAGCACGAGCGGTTCGAGCTCGATGCCGCAACCCGAAGACGGTTTCGCCGGACCCATCAGCCCGGATTTATCTGTATCCAATTGGAATTCTCGCGAAGTCATATTTGCGCCAAGCAAATGTAAAGTTATCGAATTTCTACTTTGTTGATTTTGTTAGCGAAACGATTTGCCTGAGACTGCCGGAAGGAGCATCTGATACGGGTTGATTAGCGGGCGGGAACGGCGCCTGTCAATCCGCAATCCATCCATGAGACACTTTGCTGCAGGATTGTATCCGATCTTTCTCGGACGCCGGCAGCATGGCGCCCACCACTCGCCACTCGCGTTCGCCGGCGGCAAGTGCTGGTGTATGATCCGTCACGGATCGGGCATCGACCGGGCGGCCTAGGGCCGCCATCGGAAATGAGGAGAAGAGCGCATGAAGATCGACGGCGGCTGCCAGTGCGGGAACATCACCTACGAGGCGGAAGCCGACCCCGGAAAGGTCGGTCTTTGCAACTGCACGGACTGCCAGATCTTCTCCGGCGGGGCGTTCCGCGTCGGCATACCGGTGCCGGACAGCGAGTTCCGGCTGCTGACCGGAACTCTCAAGGAATACGTCAAGACCGCAGAGAGCGGTGGCAAGCGCATCCAGGCCTTCTGCCCCGAATGCGGCACGCATCTCTATTCCACCTCAGCCGGCGACGGCCCGAAGGTGCTCCGCATCCGCACGTCGACCGCACGCCAGCGGAACCTGCTGCCCCCGAAGAGCCAGGGGTGGATGCGCTCCCGCCAGTCGTGGCTCGCCGATCTCCCGACGCTCCCCGGTGCCGAAACGCAGCCCTGACCGGCCGCGGCGGATGCATCCCGCCGCCGCGCTGCTGCTGACCGGCGCTGCCTTCGCCTCGTCCTCCGCGGCGGAGGGGCGAGTGCTCGAGGTCGGGCCAGGGCGCACGATCGCCGCGCCCTCGGCCGCCGCCGCCATCGCCCGGCCGGGCGATACCGTCCGCATCGATGCCGGCGACTACCGCGACTGCGCGGTCTGGCGCACCCCGGACCTCACCATCGAGGGCGTCGGCGGCTACGCCCACGTGCGAGACGTCGCCTGCGAGGGCAAGGCGATCTGGGTGTTCTACGCCGCGCCCGTCACTATTCGTCACGTGCGCTTCTCGGGAGCGTCGGTGCCGCGGCGCAACGGCGCCGGGATCCGCTGGGAGGGCGGCGGACTGCTGACCGTCGAGGACGGGCGGTTCGACGGCAACCAGATGGGCCTTCTCGCCCACAACCGGCGATCCACACGCCTCGTCATTCGCGACAGCGTCTTCGAGAACAACGGCGCCTGCGAGACCTTCTGCGGCCACGGGCTCTATGCGGGGCTGATTTCCTCGCTCGTCGTCGAGAATTCGGTCTTCGCTGGCCAGCGCTTCGGCCATCACATCAAGTCTCGTGCAGCGAAGAGCCTTATCGCCGGCAACCGCATCTCGGACGGTCCCTACGGCACCGCGTCCTATGCGATCAACCTGCCGAACGGCGGCGCCGCCGTGATCCGCGGCAACCGGATCGGGAAGGGGCCGCTGACCGACAACCCTTACTGCGCGATCTGCATCGGCGAGGAAATCCGCCCCGAGGCCGAGGCGACGCACGACAGCCACGGTGCCAACCCGCCCGGGACGATCCGGATCGAGGACAATGGCTTCGAGAGCCGAACCGGCCTCCCCGAGACCGCCTTCGTGTGGAACCGGGGCCCGCATCCGGTCGTGCTCAACGGCAACACGCTGTCCGGCGGCCCGATCCCCTACGTCGCCGGGCCGCGGCCGGAGCTCGAGAGGAAGAAAGAGAAGAACGACGCCGATTGACCGGGCCCGCCCGCCGGGCCTAGGCTCGCGACGCGAAACGAAGATGTCCGGAGAACGCGAATGAACGTCGTCGCCATGCCCTCGCCCAAGGTCCCCTCGATGCGGGGCCGCGTGTCGCCGGCCGAATGGGAGGCGCGCGTCGAGCTCGCGGCGCTCTACCGCATCGCGGCGTATCTCGGGCTTGAGGACCTGACCGCGAACCATTTTGCCGCGCGCGTGCCGGATGCGCCGAACCGTTTCCTGATCAAGCCGACGGCGTTGCTGTTCTCCGAGGTCACGGCCTCCAACCTCTGCTGCTACGACGAGAACCGCGAGCTGGTCTACGAGACCGAGCACACGTCGAGCCCTGCGGGCCCGCGTATCCACGGCGCGGTCATGGACGCCTGCCCCGAGGTGATGGCGACGATCCATCTCCACACGACGGCTGGCGCCGCCGTTGCCGCGCTCGACTGCGGCCTCAAGTTCATCTCGCAGAACGCGATGCGCTTCTACGGCAAGGTCGGATATCACCGTTACGAGGGGCTGGTGCACAAGGATGAGGAGGGGCCGCGACTGGTCGCGGATCTCGCCGACAACCACGTGCTGTTCCTCGAGAACCACGGCACGCTGGTGACCGGCCGGTCGGTGCCGGAGTGCTTCCTGCTGCACTATTTCCTCGAGCGCGCCTGCGAGATCCAGCTCGCGGCGATGGCGACCGGTGCCGCGCTCAAGGAGCCGCCCCACGAGGAATGCCTGCAGATCGCCCAAGGCTGGGCCGAGAACCGGCCGGCGCCGCGCAACGAGCTCGTCGGCGACCGCGACTTCCTGGCCATGGTGCGAAAGATCGAGGCGCTGGACCCCGGCTTCCGCGACTAGCGCGGCCGTTCGCCGCCTATTGCTTGCGGTCGCTCTGCGACCAGTCGTGCTCGGAGACGTCGAACACGAGGCCATTGGGATCCTTGTACTTCGTTTCCGCATCCACCCCGGGGATGTTGTCCGGGAGCTGCATGTAGAAGCTGCCGCCCAGTTCGCGGATCTTCGCATCCGCCGCCTCGCGGTCGTCGACGACGAAGCCGATATGATGAAGGCCCGCCCAGCCCGGGCCGTTGAGCCCGCCTTTCGTGCCTTCGGGAAAGCGGAGAAGCGTGAGGTTCACAGTGCCGTCGGACAGCATCACCGCATCGCCGAGATCGGTTTCGACATCGCACACGCGGTCGAGGTCGAACAGCTTTTCGTAGAAGGCTGCGGCTTCCTGCAGGTTCGGAACCTGCATGGCGATGTGGCGGAGCTTGGCCATCGGGGGCGTCCTTTCGCGTCGCTCGACGGCAGGTCTGCCGTCCGCCCGGATTGTGCGGGGGGCGCGACGGGCTGTCCACCGTCGTCGATTGGTCTATATGATCGCGCGACAAACAAACCATCCGGGGAGGAACCTATGACGATCACCTGCAAGGCCATCCGCATCCACGAAACGGGCGGCCCCGAGGTCATGAAGTGGGAGGACGTCGAGGTCGGCGATCCGGGGCCGGGACAGGTCCGCCTGCGCCATACCGTGGTCGGCCTCAACTTCATCGACATCAACCACCGGGCCGGCACGTATCCGCTCGCGAAGCTGCCGGCCGTCATCGGCATGGAGGCCGCCGGTGTCGTCGAGGCGGTCGGCCCGGGGGTCGCGGACTTCGCGCCCGGCGACCGGGTCACGCACTGCATGAATGTCGGCGCTTATGCCGAGGCGATGCTGATCGCCGCGGACCGGCTGATCCGGCTGCGCGACCATACGCCGGACGAGATCGCCGCCGCCGCAACCCTTCAGGGGCTTACGGCGCACTATCTGGTCAACGAGTCGTGGAAGCTGAAGAAGGGGCATGTCGCCCTCGTCCAGGCTGCGGCGGGCGGTGTCGGTCTCCTGCTGTGCCAGTGGGCGCGGCACATCGGCGCCACCGTCATCGGTACCGTCGGAACCGACGAGAAGGGCGAGTATGCCCGCGTCCACGGCTGCGACCATCCGGTCAATTACGTGAAGGACGACTTCGTCCAGAAGGTGAAGGAGATCACCGGCGGGCGCGGCGTCGACGTGGTCTACGATGCCATCGGCAAGACAACATTCGCCAAGGGCCTCGACTGCGTCGCGGAGCGCGGGCGCATGGTCACCTACGGCGTTGCATCCGGTCCCATCGAGCCGGTGAACATCGGCGTGCTGCGCCCGAAGTCGGCGTCGATCGCCGCAGGCGGCCTCGGTAACTTCATCCGCGACCCGGCCGAGCGCCAGCGCAACGCCGACGAGCTGTTCGGGCTGATCGCCGATGGCGTGCTCAAGGTCGAGATCAACCAGCGTTTCAAGCTGGCCGAGGCGGCGCGGGCCCATGCCGATCTCGCAGGTCGGCGTACTACCGGATCGAGCATTTTCACCTTCTGATAGCAGAGATCGCCACGACGGCATGCCGCATGGGCGGATGCGCAAACTGCGCATCCGCCCATAGTCTTTTGAAATCAATCACGAAAAATTGAGCTGAGACTCTGGTTGAAGGAATTTGTTTCGGTTTGTTTCGGATTCTTTAATCTCTATATTAGTATTCAAGGTCGTATCGTTCACGGGATTTGGCCCGGGATCGGGAGAGAGACGGAAAGATGTTCGACGGACATTTCGACGAGCGGTTTGCGACGGTGCCGGACGCGCCTGCTCAGGGAACGCGGACGGGTGACCCGCTTGCGCTTCTCGCGGCGCTTGAGCGCCGCCTCGACCGTTCGGACGAGCGCATGTCCGGCGAGTTGCGCGCGCTTGAGGTGCGCCTTGCCGCGCTCGAGCGCGACATGGACGGGCTCATGCAGGATTCGGCGACAGGTCCGCGCGGCGTTGAGCGGAAGCTCATGGAGCTCGCCGACCGCCTGAATGGAATCGAGGCGGAGCGGCAGCAGTAGTTTTCTGCACCGGGCAGTGTCGCTGCCCGGTGCATCGGACGCAGTAGTAGTGGTGGTAAACCAAAGGGCGATGCCGAGGCATCGCCCTTTCGAATTCTATGCCGGGCGAATGCGCCTCAGTTCAAGCGGCGGCGGCGAACCGCCAGCGCGAAAATACCGAACGCAAGCACGGCGAACGGTGCGGGCTCGTCGATCGCGACTTCGGTCGCGGGCCCGATGATCGAGTCGATCCAGCTGAGGTAGGGATTGATCAGGACACCGCCGGCCATCGTGCCGAACAGCCCGGCGTTCGCGCCGATCGTGAAGGTGCTGACGCCGCCGATGATGTATCCGCCGAGCCCGTCGGACACGAACATCGGTCCACCCGAGTCGCCCGGACCGACCATTGTCTCGATGTCGTTGCCGAGCGAGGTTGGGTCGTTGGGCGCGTCGAAATCGTAGAAGAACAGCTCGCGCTGGCTGCTGCCCTCGTCGTCGAGCGCAAAGCTGTTATAGATGTTGCCGCCGACGCGCTTGACCGTATTGCTGCTTGCGACGTCGTAAGGGGTGGCATCGTCGCCATTGCCGCTCCGGCCGTAACCGACCAGCGTCATCACCGTACCGGTCGGCAGAACAGACGTGGCGAGGTCGTAGATCGGCACACCGCCGGCAGCCGGCGCGCTCAGCGTGATGATCGCCAGGTCGTCGTTGACGCCGTTGTCGAAGCCGGCGAAATCCGGATGGAGGCTGAGCGAGCTGTAGGCCAGCTGCTGCGACAGGTTGCCGCCGAAATTGAGGTTGAACGTCACGTTCGAGATTGTCCCGTCGGCGACGCCGTCGTCGTTGTTATCGAAGCAGTGCGCCGCGGTGAGCACATGGGTCGCTGAAATCAGCGCGCCCGAGCACCGGAACGACGATCCGTTATTCACGATGGAAATACTGCCGACGCCGCCGAAGGGCGACGTGGTCGTGTTGGGGTCGATACGGTTGTTCGTGGAATCTGCCGGCGTGCCCGTTTCGCTGCCCGCGACGATCACGCGGTTGAACGTGAGGGCGTAATCGTCGGTGGTCGTTACGGCATGCGCGGACGGCGCAGACATGGCGGCGAAGGCTGCCGCGAAAAGGGCCGCAAACCCTACGGTTCGAACTGCAGACCCGGAAACTACGCCAACGCGCTGCGTGCGCGGGTTGATACCCCGAAACACAATGACCCCCTGAAAGTCTTTTACCACTCGTATTCTGGGCCGATTTATAGACCGCCCGGCCTGAAGCCGGAAGCGGATTCGTCGGATTTCCGCTGAATTTAACCAATCTTTTATATTTCGGGCCCGTTTCGGGCGCCCGGAAGCGGCTCAGGCGCGGCCGGTTTCGAGCGCCCTGCGGACCGCGCGGGCAAGTTCCGAGCGCTCGTAGGGCTTGCTGATGAGTGCCCCGGCCTCCAGCGGCTCGCTGCCGTCGAAGTGGCTCTTCGCGTATCCCGAGGTGTAGAGGACGCGGAGCCCCGGCACCTGCTGGCGGGCCTTACGGGCGAGTTCGGGCCCGTTGTCGCCGTTGCCCAGCATCACGTCGGTGAAAAGAAGCTCGATGTCCTTGCGGTCCCTGAGGATCTGCAGTGCCTCGTCGGCGCTTCCCGCTTCCACCGGTTTGTAGTTGAGCGAGACGAACATGCCGATCGCCATGTCGCGAACCTCGCCGTCGTCCTCGACCACGAGGATATGCTCGCCCGCGCCTGAGGGCGCTGCGGCGCCGACGGTCCGTTCGACGACCGCCGCTTCGACGGCGTCATCGCGCGGGAAGTAGAGGGAGATGGACGTGCCGCGGCCAGGCGCGCTTTCGATGATCGCGTGGCCGCCGGATTGCCGGGCGAAGCCGTAGACCATCGAGAGGCCGAGGCCGCTGCCCTTGCCCATGTCCTTCGTCGTGAAGAAAGGTTCGAACGCCTTGGAGAGCGTTTCCCGGTCCATACCCGTTCCGGTATCCGTAACGCGGACGACCACATAGTCCCCATCGGAAATTTCCGGCGCGGGTGAAGGCCTCGGGCCGCCGAAACGCGCATTCTCCGTGCTGATCACGAGCGAGCCGCTCTCCGGCATGGCGTCGCGGGCGTTGATCGCGAGGTTGAGCACCGCGGTCTCGAGGCCGTTCGGGTCGATGTCCGTGAGCCAAAGACGCTCGGCGAAATGGGTCCGGAGCTCGATGTTGTCGCCGAGCGTGCGGATGAAGAGGCCGGCCATATCGGAGACGATCTCGTTGATGTCGCAGACGACGGGGCGCAGCGGCTGGCGGCGGGCGAAGGCGAGAAGGCGCTGGTTGAGATTGGCGCCGCGCCGGGCTGCGCTGTGCGCCGCCTCGATCAGGCTGTGGAGGCGGGGCTCCTCGGGCGCGCGTTCGCGCAGCAGCTCGAGGTTGCCCTGGACGATGGCGAGCAGGTTGTTGAAGTCGTGCGCGATCCCGCCCGTAAGCTGGCCGACCGCATCCATCTTCTGCACCTGGCGGAGCTGTTCCTCCGCGTTGCGGCGCTCGGTCACGTCGGTGACGGCGCCGATGTAGCCGGTGTCCGCGCCAACCGGCGAGCGCAGCGGGCTTGCCTGTATCAGCGCCCACAGGCTTTGCTCGCCACCGTCGCCGATGCGGATCTCGACGCGGATGTCCTGACGCGCTGCGAAGGCCTTGCGCCATTGCGATAGCAGGACGTCGCGGTCTTCCGGGTGAGCCGGACGCCCAGTTGCGGCCAAGAGCTTCCTCGCCCGGCATGCCGAGCATCTGGGCCAGCGCCTCGTTGACGTATATGAGATCGCCGCGGCGGTCGGTAAGAAACACACCGACGGGCGAGAGCGAGGTCAGCATGCGGAACCGCTCTTCGCTGTCCTCCAGCGCCTTTTCCATCCGCTTGCGGCCAGTGACGTCGGTCACCGCGCCGACGAAATTGCCGATATTGCCGCCACTGTCGCGTTGGGCGGCGGCCTGCGCGATGCCCCAGGTGATCTCGCCGTCGGGACGCAGGAACCGGAACTCGGTGCGGAAATGCCGCCCTAGGCGTGTCGCCGCATACCATTCCTCGAAAACGCGGTCGCGCTCGTCTGGATGGATGCCGTTGACCCAGCCACGGCCGACGCAGTCCTCCAGCGATCGGCCCGACATGGCCTCATAGGCCTCGTTCACGTATTCGCAGTTGCCGGCCTGGTCGGCGACGAAGAAGCCGACAGGAGACAGCGACGTGAGGGTTCGGAAGCGCTCCTCGCTCTCGCGGATCAGGTCTTCCGCACGGCGCCGGTCGGTGATGTCGATCATCGTCCCCTGGAGCGCCGTCCGGCCCTGCCAGCCGACGACGCGCACGGTGATATGCACCCAGATCGGACTGCCGTCCTTCTTGAGGCCCATGAATTCGTAGCTTTCCGGGACACGGAGCCCGCCGAGTCGTGCCTCTCGGTTCTGCCGCCAGAGTTCGCGATGCTCGGCAGCGACGAGGTCGAGGATCGAGGGCAAGCCGAGCACTTCGTCGACGGAGTCGAAGCCGAACATTTCGGCGAGCGCGGCGTTGGCGAACACGGGCTTGAAATCGACGTGGAGCAGCACACCCTGTCGGGATCCCTCGACGAGATTGCGGAAGCGTTCCTCGCTGTCGCGGAGGGCTTCCTGCGCCTCGATCCGGTCGGTGATGTCGACCTGGATGCCGAGTGTCGCGGGTTTGCCCTCCCACTGAATCGGCACGCCGCGCGTGAGCACGAAGATCGGCGCGCCGTCGAAGCGTCGCCGGCGGAGCTGGGCGGTTTCGAGCGTCTCGCGATGTTCCGCGACGGCCTGCACGCGGGCCTGGAACGCCTCGAGGTCGTCCGGATCCGCCATGTCGACGATCGGCCGGCCGACAATCTCCTCGGGCGATGAGGCGCCGAAAAGGTCGGCGAAGGCCTGGTTTACGAAGATGAAGCGTTCGCCGTCGTCGACCGAGATCGCCATCGGGGCGTTTTCGATCAGTTCCCTGTACTGGCGCTCGGCCTTGACCCGGTCGGTGACGTCGATCAGCGCGCCAAGCACGGCGCGACGTCCTTCCCAGATGACCGGCACGCCGCGGGAGATGACGACGATCTCCGACCCGTCGAGCCGCAGGCGGCGTTGCTGGATCAGGTCGGTCACGACGCCGTCGTCGACGATGCGCGACAGGCGCCGCTGGAACTCGGGCAGGTCGTCGGGGTGCACGAGTTCGGTGATCGACCGTCCGATCAGGTCGGCCTCGGACCGAGCGCCGAACATCTCGATTGCGGCGGGGTTCGCGTAGGCCAATATCTCACCATGATGGACGAGGACGGGCGTCGGCGACTGCTCGATCAGGTTGCGGTAGCGCTGTTCGGCCTCGACCTGTGCCGTGATGTCCGATGTGGTGCCACGATAGCCTAGGAACGATCCGTCGAGCGGGTCGTAGTAGGGGACGCCGCTGACACTCCGGTAGAGGCGCTGCCCATGCTCGCCGACGCGGCTCAGGCGCACGTCGCGGAACGGGCGTCGCGCCAGCAGATCCTCGATGTGGGAGCGCCAGCGCTCGTCGCTCTCGATATCCGCCCCGAATACGTCCCAGCGCGTCCGGCCGACGAAATCGGACGATTTCATCCGGTCGCCGTGCGCGACGCCTTCCGACACCCAGGTGAAGCGGAAGTCGGCATCGGTCTCCCACAACCAGTCGCTGCTCGCCTCTGCGAAGTCGCGGAAGCGCTGTTCGCTGTCCTGCCGGGCCCGCTCCGCCTCGACGCGAGCCGAGATGTCGTTCTGGAACATCATGACGCTGCCGTCGGGCAGCAGTTCCTCGCGAACCTCGAGCACGATGCCGTCCGAGCGCCTGATGACGAACGGGGACGATTTTTCAGGGTTCCGGTGGTGTTCCATGCGTGCAGCCAGCCACCCGGCCTCCTCGCCGCGCGAGATCGGCACGAGGCCGCGCTGGAGGTAGCCGCGGAGAATCTCTCCGAAGGACATGCCTTCGAGCCGGACTCCGCCGTCGTCCTCGTCATCGATGCCGAAGAGCTGCCGCGCGCGGCGGTTGGCGAAGACCGCGCGGTCCTCCGGGTCGAAAAGGAAAAGTGCTTCGTTGATGGTGTTGATTGCCTCGACGAAGCGGCGCTCTGCCTGCTGGGCTCGGTTCTCCGCCTCGACCAGCGCGGTCGAGTCGGTTACCGCACCGCGGTATCCGCGAAAGCGCCCGGCCGAATCGTAGAACGGCGTGCCGTTCATCACGCGGTGCAGGACACGGCCGCTTTTGGCGACGCGGCTCCAGCGGAAATCGCGGATGCGCCGGTGCGCGTCCATGTCCTCCTTGAGTGCCCGCCAGTGCCGGTCCTGGGCGAGATCGATACCGAAGATTTCCCAGCGCGTGCGTCCGAGCATGTCCTCGATGCGGTAATCCGAATGGGCGGACACGCTCGCGGACAGCCACACGATCCGGTGCTCCTCGTCCGTCTCCCAGATCCAGTCCGAGCCGGATTCGGCGAACCCGCGGAACCGCTCCTCGCTCGCGAGCAGGGCCTCCTGGAACTCGAATTCCGACGTCACGTCCGCGAGGTGGACAATCGACCCGCCGTCCGGCAGGCGTTCGTCGCGGACCTCAATCATGCGCCCGTCGATCGGAACGGTCGCGAAATTGCCCTCGGGGTTGCGATGATAGGCGATGCGCCGGCGCGCCCAGTCCTGCGGATCGGGCCTGGCGTTGTCGAGAAGCCCCTTGAGCCCGGCGGCGATGACGATCTCCTCGAAACTCGCACCGATGTCGACCATGCCCGGCACATGTGGCTGCAGCTCGCGCCAGGTATCGTTGACGAAGACAAGCCGGTCGTCGGCGTCGAACAGGGCGACGCCCTGATCGGAGGACTGGATCGCGTCGAGGAGCCGCTTCTGGTGCTCGCGCGCCGCCTGCTCGGCTTCGACGCGCTCGGTGATGTCGGTCGACGTGCCGCGGTAGCCGATGAAGCCGCCGTCCTCATCGAACAGCGGCCGGCCGCTGACGCGGCGATGGAGCGTGCGGCCGTCCTCCCCGGCCGAACTGAACTCGAAGTCGCGGAACGGCCGCCGGTTGGCCAGATCGTCGAGGTGTTGCGCCCAGGCCGGGCTGTCCGCGGGCTCTGCCCCCGGAAACTCCCAGCGCCGCGTCCCGAGGAGCTTTTCGCGCGGGTAATGGCGGCGTTCCGGGACCGAGGGATCCGACAGCCAGATCAGCCGGTGGTCGGCGTCGGTTTCCCATAACGTGTCGGAGCCGGTCGCCGCGAAGTCGAGGAGCCGGTCGCGCGCAACACGAAGTTCGTTCTCGGCGGTCTTGATGTCCGAGATGTCGAAGGACACGCCGTGCTGGACGAGTGCGCCGTCGGGCCGGACCGTCGTTGCCGAACAGATCGAGCGCTTCCAGACGAAATCGCCGTTTGGCAGCAGCTGGCGGAATTCGAAGGTGTGTGGCTCGCGGCTTCGGGCCCCGTCGATGATCATCCGGCGGAACATCTCGCGGTCGTCGGGGTGGATGCGCTCCAGGCTCGCTGCCATCCGCGCCATTTCTTCCGGGGGGACGTCGCCGAACACCGCGGATGCGTTGCCCTTGACGTACACGTACTCGATGCTGTCGTCGGGATGGATGAGGCGCTGGAACAGCAGTCCCGGAATGTTGCCGACAAGGCCTTCGAGCGAACGTTCGGCCTCGACGAGATCGGTGATGTCCTTGGTGGTGCCGCGGTAGCCGATGAAGCGCCCTTCACCATCGAACTTCGGAACGCCGCTGGATGCGCGGTGGAAGACCGTACCGTCGGGATATACGCCGGAGAAGGCGAAGGCGCGGAAAGGCCTGCGGTTGTCGAGGTCCTCGAGGTGCTTCTTCCAGTTCGGATCGTCGATCGCGAAAGTGCGGAAATATTCGCCGCGCCGCTTGCCGATCACGCCTTCGCCTTCCATGACCGACGCGAAATCGGTGCCGGGATTGACGAACAGGGTGTAACGAAGATCCGCGTCCGTCTCCCACAGCGCATCCGACGTCGATTCCGCGAAATCGCGGAAGCGTTCCTCGCTCTCTTCCAGCCATCGGGTCGCCAGCTCGCGCTCGCGGGCCCGTCGTGCGAAGGAGTCCGCCATCTCGTTGATACGACTCTGTATCGATGCGATCTCGTCCCCCGCACCCGCGGTGTCGATACGCACACCGAACTCGCCCTGGCGGATGCTCTCGAGCGCTGACTGCGTCTCGGCGACCCGCCGGGAAACGCGGCGTCCGAAAATCCATGCGGCGACCGAGCCGCCGAGCAGGACCGCGAACGCCGCTGTCGAGATCCCCGCGATATAGAGCCGGTGCCAGGCGTAGACCGCCGACGTAGATTCGCCGACGCCCACTACGATTCCCGTGTTCGCGAGCGTCGTATGGCCCGCAAGAATCCGACTGTCGCCTGCGGGCAGCCAGCCGATCCCGTGTGCCGCTTCCGGCTTCATTGCAGGTGCGTTCTCGAGCTGGGTCCGCGACGCGTCGGCCGGAGGATAGATACGGGTCCCGTCGGGGGCGAACGCGAAGGCGTGAATCAATGCGTTTGCGCTGCCGGCCGTATGCCGGCGCAGGACGTCGCGGACGACGGCCCGCCCGATCCCTGCCTCCAGCGTAAGCGCATCCAGCTCCCGCTCGATCGCTTCGAGCCGGCCTGCAAGGATGCGGGCATGGTTGTCGAGGATGATGCGGTCCATCACCAGGATGCTACTGCCCGCGAAGATCGCGACGACGAGCATCAGGATGCTGAACTGGGCGAGCCAGAGCTTGGTCAGAAACCGCATGCGCCTGCGCCTCTTGCCGCGGCGCCGGCGGACCGGCGCTGCCCGGAGGAAGGGCGATAGCTACAGGCCGCCGCACCCGCGACGCCCTCCGGCCGTCCCCACATCGCGGCCATTATCCATGGGCGCGCTGCCGGAATCCACATTTTTCGTTTTATTCCAAAGCGTTCTGAAGCGCGCTGACGAATTCGCTCAAAGAACCTCGGCGGCATCTTCGGGAAGGCGGCCGGAGATGTCTTCCATGGTAGCGGTCCAGTTCGCCCAAAAGCGCGGCGCGGCGCCCGGCCCCGAAGGCGGCGGAGCTTCGTCGCCGAGCGGCAGGGCGAGCGCCTGCGCGGCCTGCCGGTTGACCGCGTCCGGTGCGCCGGCGAGAGCGAACGCCGTCGAATGAACCACAGTGACGTCGGCGGCGGCGGGCAGGAACAGGTGGAACTGGCGCCATGCCGGAAGGAGCAGCAGGTTCGGCCAGAGGAAGACGGCAGGCGGCTGGGTCGCGCCATCCGCGAGCGTACCGGCGTTCGGGAGCTGGCGGCGCGAGAGCCGTTCCGCGATCCGGCCGGCGAGGCCTCCGGCGTCGGCGGCGTAAAGCTTCCAGTTCCCCGGGACGCGTTCGCGCAGAGCGAGGCCGTCGGGAACGGCCTCTCCCGCGGGAGCGAGAGCGAGCATCGAGTCGATCGCTTGCGCCGCCGGGCCGAGCCAGTCGTCGAGCGCCGGGCCGTCGGCGGACCAGTTCGCGAAGACGAATCCGCGATAGGCGGCGATGCGCGCGACCGGGGTCAGCGCCAGGGAAGGATCGCCCGCGGCGACGCGTCCGTTTCCGCCCTTCCGCGCCGGTACCTCGACGAGCGCGCCGTCGGTGCCGAAGGTCCAGCCGTGGTAGGGGCAGACGAAGCGGCTGCGCGAGCCGCGGCGCGAAGAGCACACCTTCTTGCTTCGGTGGGTGCAGCGGTTGAGGAAGACACGGAGGCTGCCGTCGCCATGGCGCGCGGCGATGACCGATCGCGCGCCCATGAAGGCCTCGATGAAATCCCCCGGCGAGGCGAGCTGGGATTCGTGCCCGACGTAAAGCCATGTGCGGCCGAAGACGCGTTCCATCTCCGCGGCGAACAGCTCGGGATCCTCGTAGACGCGGGGGTCGGCCCGGTCCGCGCCCGCAAGATCGGCGATCGGGCCCGTCATCGACGACGGCGCCCGTCGGCCCCCAATACGCCGGAGAGGCAGGGGCGGGACGGGAACGGGCAGGGGCAGGGGGCCAGGAAAGCGACGGCACGCATCGCGCGACTATCCCGTTCCCCGGCGCGGCAGGCAAGGGGAACGCGATCGGACCGCCGCAGACGGCGCAATTGCAGAGCCCCCGCGGACGGAGATATCCTGCCTCCATGGGGAAGCGTACAGAGATCAGAACCTTCAACGAGTTCTGGCCGCACTATCTGGCGGCGCACCGGGATCCGGGGACGCGCGCGATGCATGTCATCGGCACGGCGATCGCGCTTGCTTTCCTGCTGCTGCTGACGATGACCGGCAATCTCTGGTTTCTGGCGGCGGCGGCGGTCGGCGGCTATGGCTTCGCGTGGGCCTCGCATGCGCTTTACGACCGCAACCGGCCCGAAACCTTCCGCCATCCGGTCTGGTCGCTGCTCGGCGACTTCAGGATGTTCACGCTCGCATGCACCGGCCGGCTCGACGCGGAACTGCGCTCCCACAAGATCGGCGCAATTGACCGCTGAGCCGACCGGCGCCGCGCGCTTCGTCCCGGCCGCACTGAGGGCGTACTGGGCGCGGCTTCCCGGAAACGTGCAGGCGGTGCTGTGCGTCTCGCTCGGCGCGATCCTGCTCACCGTCATGGCGGTGTTCGTGAAGATCCTCGGCGGCCGCTTCCACGCCGCCCAGCTGATGTTCTGCCGCTCGGCGATCGGCTTCCTGATGTTCGCGCCGCTGGTGATCGCCCAGGAAGGTGTTGGGTTCCTCCGGACCGCGCGGCCCGGCATGCACCTGCAGCGGGGTTTTTGGGGCGCGTGCGGCAATTTCTGCTTCTTCTACGCGGTCACGCACATGGTGCTGGCCGATGCGATGGCGCTGCAGTTCTCGCGCCCGCTGTTCATGATCGTGCTCGCCTTCCTGTTCCTCGGCGAGGTGGCGGGCATGCGCCGCGTGGGCATCACGCTCGCGGGCTTCGCCGGCATCCTGATCATGCTGCGTCCCTTCGGCGGCGGCTTCGATCCGGACGGCATCGTCGCGGTGGCGGGTGCGCTGTTCGGCGGGCTCGTCGTCATCTGCATCAAGAAACTGTCATCGACCGAACCGACGCGCCGGATCATCTTCTATTACGCGTTCTATACGACGCTGTTCTCGGCGATCCCGGCGATGATCTTCTGGATCGCGCCGACGCCCGCGGAAGCAGCGCTCCTCGTCCTCATCGGCTTCCTCGGCATCTGCGGCCAGTCCGCCATCACCCATGGCTTCACGCTCGGCGAAGCGACGGTGACGGTGCCGTTCGACTACATGCGGATCGTCTATTCCGGAATCATCGGAATCCTGCTGTTCCAGGAGATCCCGAGCTGGTGGTCCATCGCCGGGGCCGCGCTGATCGTGGGAAGCAATCTCACCCTGATGCGGCGCCGGTAGGGGCCCTGTTCAGGTAAGACTGTCGCCGCCGCGGCGCCCAATACCGTCGGAATTCTTTACGGTTTCGAGGAGGCTGCGATGCTGTTCCCCCTAAACATCTGAAAACGATGCATTTTGGAGACTGGCACGATTGTTGCTTCCCGGTTGTCGGGTATGGGCATGTTTTCAAGTAATACGAGAATAATACGGGAATAAGGAGCAGTGATGATTTTCGGGATGAAAGTGAATCCGGTCCGCTTGGCGACGGTTGCGAGCGCCGTGGTGCCCCTGTTACTGGCGCCTTCCGCTGCCGACGCGATCACAGTGACGCGGGACGACAATGTGGCCAGCCTGACAGCCGCGCTTCTGGGCGGGGCGGATGGAATCACCGTCACAGCCGCCTCGTTGAGCGGTCTGTCGGGTTCCTTCTCCGCGAAGTCGACGGGCACCTTCACGAACGCGTCCGGCACCTACGGGATCGGGGCGGGGGTCGTCCTCTCCACCGGCGATGTGAAGGACTACGACGACGGACCGAACAGCAATCCCACAACTGGCTCTCCTTCCCAATACGGCGGAGGCCTGGGTACGATAGCCACGGCGGCGCAGAACGCCTTGCTGGATTCCCTGAGCGCGCTACATACCGGCTTCGATTACTACGATGTCACGCAGCTGGATCTCACCATCGACGCAGACGCCGGCGTCTCGAAAATTTTCCTCAAGCTCGTCTTCGGCTCGGAAGAGTATCCGGAAGTCCTGAACGCCGATCCATACGCGTATCACGACGCTTTCGGCGTTTTTCTGAACGGGACCAACATTGCCCTGTCGGGCGGTGAAGTTATCAGTGCTGTCCATTCCGACATGGCCGCCATTGCCGGGACGGAACTCGACGCCATCCTCGATCCCACCGCATCGACCGGTGATCCCATCGTATTGTTCGAGGGGCTGATCAGCCCCGGTTCCACCGGAAACACGCTGACCATCATTATTGGCGACACTATCGACGGATGGGGAGACAGCACGGTTTTCGTAGAAGCGCTGACGACCGATTTCAGCGAAACCGTCGCGGTTCCGGGGCCCGGCGCGATCGCCATATTCGGTCTCGCACTGCTCGGGTTGCACCGGTATCGGCATCGCCCGAAGGCCTGACCGCGGCGCGCGGAGGCCCGTCCGTTCCAGTATCTCCGGGATCCTGCTGTTCCAGGATATCCCGAGCTGGCGGGCGGTTGTCTCGAAAAATGCGTGAAAACGTCGGAAAATCTTACGCTCCGGATTCGGGCCGCTTTCTAACTCGTTGAAAACAAAGACGCTTGTTTCTGGCATAAATATTGCATTCCTTATTTCCGAAGGTAGGAGCTGCGTTAAGAAGTTTTAGCGCAGCGTTTGGTAGTTTGAGTTATGAGGGTGGCACCATGAAGCTCGGAAACGTAAGCAAGTTCGTTCTCGCGATGACCGTCGCGGCGCCCGTGGCACTGGCCGCGAGCCAGGCCTCGGCTATCGTGGTGACGCAGGACACCAACGCGACAAACCTGATCAACGCCCTGCTGGCCGGTTCGCCCGGCCTGACCGTCACCGGCGTGACGCTGAGCGGGCACGTGGACGGCGGCGCGGTTTCGTCCGGCACCTACACCAACGCCTCCGGCACCTACGGTATCGGCAGCGGCATCATTCTCTCGAGCGGCAACGTCAGCGATTACGGCGACGGGCCGAGCAATTCCAGCAGCAATACGACGAACTTCTCCGGGCCCAACGCTTCTCCGGCGACCGCCGGCCAGGAGGCGCTGCTCGATCCGATCACCGGCGGCACTTTCGACCACTACGACGTCACGCAGCTCGACATAACGTTCGATGTCGGTGTGAGCGTCAGCCAGATCTTCTTCAACGTGGTGTTCGGTTCCGAAGAATACTCCGAGTTCGTCGGTACCCAGTACATCGATGCCTTCGGCATCTATCTGAACGGCACGAACATCGCGACGTTCGCGGGCGACCCGGTGAACATCAACCATCCGAATATGGAATTCATCGGCGGCACCGAGCTCGACGGCATCCTCGACCCGACGTCGCTTTCGGGCGATCCGATCATGCTGTTCCAGGGGCTCGTCGCAGGTGGTTCGACGGGCAATACGCTGACCTTCATCATCGCCGACTCGGGCGACTCGGCCTATGACAGCACGGTCTTCATCCAGGGCCTCGGCACGGTGAATCCCGGCGGCGGCACGCCCGGCGGCGGCGACTCGATCCCGGAGCCGGGTGCGATGACCGTCTTCGGTCTCGGTCTGCTCGGTCTGGGCTGGGCGCGGCGGCGGCGCAAGACGGCCTGATCCGGCCGACGAGAGAAACGCAAAGCGGCGCCCCCCGGGGCGCCGTTTTCGATTCCTGCTTTTTCCCGCCTGCCCTTGCCCGTCTGCGGCGATGCGCCGCTTGAAGCGTTCCGCGAGTCGCGCCACCATCGCGGCGATGCCACCGGTCCGCAAACTAGAACGCAACAGGCTCAGCATCGGGCTCTTCGGCTCGAACTGCTCGGGCGGGCTCGCCTGCTCGACCTTTCCGCGGCGCTGGGAGGCGACGTGGGAGAACTGCCGCGCCCTCGCGGTGATGGCGGACGACTCGGGTCTCGACTTCATGCTGCCCCTCGGGCGCTGGATCGGCTACGGCGGCGAGACCAACCACAACGGTTCCAACTTCGAGACCATCACCTGGGCCTCAGGCATCCTCGCCGCGACCCGGAACATCATGGCGTTCGGCACGGTGCACGTCACCGCGCACCAGCCGGCGGTGTGCGCGAAGCAGATGGTGACGGCCGACCATATCGGCGGCGGGCGCTTCGGCCTCAACATCGTCTGCGGCTGGTACCAGAAGGAATTCGACATGCTGGGCGTCGACCTCGGCGACCACGAGCGGCGTTACGATCTCGGCCAGGAATGGATCGACCTCGTCACCGGTATCTGGACCGCCGACGTGCCGTTCGACTTCGAGGGCGAGTTCTTCCATACCAAGGGCACGGTGCTGGAACCGAAGCCCGTGTCGGGAACGCGCCCGATGATCGTCTGCGCCGGCACATCGGGGCGCGGGCGCGAGTACGCGATCCGCAACGCCGACATGCTGTTCCACACCTATTACGACTTCGGCAAGTTCCGCGAGGACTGTGCGTCGCTCCGCGCCGACGGCCGCAAGATTGGCCGCGATGTGGGCGTCTTCACCAATATCGGCATGGTGTGCCGGCCGACGCGGAAGGAAGCCGAGGAGTACCATCACCACTACGCGGTCGAGCATGCCGATGTCGGCGCCTGCACGACGATGATGGTCGAGCGCGGCATCGACAACGCGACGATCTCGGACGAGGCAAGGAAGCGCTTCCACCTGCGCGCGGCGACGGCGAACGGCGCGACGCCGGTGGTCGGAAGCCCGGACGACGTGGCCGATCACCTGGCGAAGATCGCGGAGGCCGGCTGCAGCGCCGTGGCGATGGGCCTGCCCAACTATCTCGACGACCTGCCGTTCTTCGTGCAGGAAGTCCTTCCGCGGCTCGAAGCGAAGGGCCTAAGAGTTCCGGCGCCCTGAGGCGCCGGAAACCAGTTCGGAAAGTTCGGATCGGGCCCGGGATGGGCCCCGAAGCGCCGGTAGCGTCAGCGCGACCGCTTCGCCCGCCGCACGCCGAACGCACCCGCCGCACCGAGCGCGAACAGGGCGAGCGTGCCGGGCTCCGGCACCTGGGGCGCATCCTCGAGCACGAGGGAGGTCGTGAAGGAGAAGGACGAGCCCGACGTGTGCCGCTCGGCCTGGAAGATGTCGAGCGAGTAGGTGTTTCCGATCGTCATCCCGTTGGCCAGGGCGAAGGTATTGAGGTTGACCGAGTCGGTCTGGGGCCCGTGCACGCCGCCGAGGTCGATGGCGCGGATGCCGTTGATGAACACCCAGACGTCGTCGTCGCCCGTGAACGAGAAGGTCTCGCCGCCGTTGAACGTGAAGTTCGTGTGAATCTCGCTGGTGAAGGCGAAGTTGTGAGACTCACCCTGGTTACCCCAAAACGCGCCATCGATCGGGAAGTAGGCGTTGTTGGTATAGGTGTAGACGCCCGAGCCCGGTGCGGTCTCGTTGGCGGTCAGCGTGATCGTCGTGGTCTGGTTCACGCCGGGCGTGTCGTTGTACCACTGGTTGAAGTTCGCCGCGCCCGTGGTCGTCGGCGTGGTCGGGGAACCGGCGTAGACCGGCTTGCCGTCGAGGCCGAGGTTCGTCTGGACGATCCCGCGGTCGTCGCCGATGAACGCTTCGAAGTCCGGGTGGTCGAACTTGAAATCCCGGATCGTCGCGGTCAGGTCGAGGGTCGCCGGCGTGGCGAGGGCCGGACCGGCCATGACGAGAAGTGCCGAAGCTGCGAGGGCGAAAGTCTTGAAACGCATGATCCTACCCGGTTGACGTGAGGGAGTAATGGTTCCGCTCTACCATGCAAGTTTCATGCCACTAGATATGAAATTCATTTGAATCAATTGGTTACAATGGTTAACTCAATTTGAGAGTCATGGTGAACGTAAAAATTCCCGACAATGCGCCGCTTTGCGGCCGCACGCCCGATCGCCGCCGGAACGGATTCGCGGCGATCTGCTAGGCTGCGCCTAGCGGCAGTTCGGCCGCCGGATTCACGGGGACGACCGAGATGCCGTCGAGACTTGCCGCCTTCGCGATGACCTTCGGGATCGCCGCGCTCATGGTTTATGCGCTCGTGACCGGGCGGGACCTGCTGATCCCCTTCGCGATCGCCGTGATGGTCTGGTACCTCATCAACGCCCTGAAACGGGGCGTCCAGCGCTGGGCGCATGCGCCCGGCTGGCTCGCGCTCACGGTTGCCATCCTCGCGCTGATCGCGCTGATCGGGCTCGTCGTCGAGATCATCAGCGGCAACATCGCCGCCGTCGGGGACGCCGCTCCGACCTACCAGGCAAACGTCGAAAAGCTGATTGCCAAGGCGATGAACATCGCAGGCCTCAAGCAGATGCCGACCATCGGCCAGGTCGTCGAGCAATTCGACCTCCGGGCGATGATCAAGGCCGTCGCGGGTGCGGCGGCCAACGTCGCCGGGAACGCGGGCCTGATTGTGATCTACGTCATGTTCCTGCTGATCGAACAAAGCACGTTCGACCGCAAGATCGACGCGCTGTTTCCCGAGAAGGAGCGCGAGCAGATGGTCCACGAGGTGCTGGCCGACATCCAGCAGCGCATCCAGACCTATGTCGCGGTGAAAACCGGCCTCAGTCTTGCCACCGGTGCCATCAGCTACTTCATCATGCTCGCCGTCGGGCTCGATCTTGCAGGCTTCTGGGCGTTCCTGATCTTCCTGCTCAACTACATTCCGACGATCGGTTCGATGCTGGGCGTCGTCTTTCCGTCGCTGCTCGCAATCATCCAGTTCGGCGACGTCGTGCCGTTCCTCGTCGTCGCCGTCGGACTCGGGCTGTGCCAGATCGCGATCGGCAACGTGATCGAGCCGAAGCTCATGGGCAAATCGCTCAACGTCTCCTCGCTCGTCGTCATCGTCTCGCTGGCGGTATGGGGATCGATCTGGGGCGTGACGGGCATGTTCCTCTGCGTGCCGATCACGGTGATCCTCATGATCGTGCTTGCCGAGTTCAAGCAGACGCGGCCGGTTGCGATCCTCCTGAGCGCCGACGGAAAGGTCTGAGTGAGGGCTGTGCCGGGAGAGGGCCGGGGCTGAGCTGGCTCTGGGCGGCGTTCAGGCAGCGAGGCGCGCGGCCTTGGTCATGTAGCGCGCATTCTCCTTGCGCGTGCCCTTTGCTGACCATACGGCGGCACGGTCGGTCATGCGCTCATCGGCGAAGCGCGGATCGAGATCGCCGAGCACGACTGAATCTGCAGCGCACTGCAGGTGGCGCGCCGCGACGGTAAAGGCGCACTGGTCGAGATACCAGGCGGACACTCCCTCGTTCATCGCCGAGAGGATATAGGTGGCGACGGCAGCGAGGAGGGTCGCGGCCTGCGGCTCGGGGCGGAACAGCACAGAGGTCGCAAGCATGCGCCGGTTGAGATGCGGAATCCACGGCCGGAGAAGCGCGGCGACGGGCGCGCCGGGGCCGGCCGCGAGGGGGCCGCGGACGAGCGAATCCGCGTCGAGCGCGAGCACCGGTCTCACACCAACGATTGCGATCTGCCACAGCCGTGCGAAACGCATGTTGGAGAAGTAGACGGCGTCGGCTCCGGCGGGCGGCGTCTCGCGCGTCAAGGTCAGCCTGGTGCCCGCGAGCGACCGGCGCAGCGCGTCGATCCGGGTATCCATATCCCCCGGCGCCGCCATCACGTGGAAATGGACGTCATGGCCCGGCGCGTAACGCTCGACGGAGCGCGCGAGCGCAATGCCGTAGCGCTCGAGGTATGTGGCGTCGCATGCCGCGAACACGAGCGGCCGGGACGGGTCGGCCCCCGGCATTTCGCCGGACAGCGCCGGGAAACCGTCCGACAGGGCGGGAGCGCGTCCGGCATCGCACCAGCGCTCGAGTCGTTCGCCCGCGACGCAGCAGCGGGCCCAGGCAAAGGACGGATCGGCATCGGCTGCGCGCGCGAACAGGGCCTGCGCAGCGCCATCGTCACCCCGGTCGAAGGCTATGCCGGCGAGCGCGCTCAGAATCTTGGAATCGTCGGGCCGTAGCGCGAGCACGGCGCGGTAGGCATCGGCTGCCGCATCCTTCCGGCCGGCACCGTAGTGCGCGTCGGCGAGCGTCAGGCGGTACCCGTCGTGCGCCGGCGCGAGCCGGTGCGCCTGCTCCGCCGCGGCGACCGCATTGGCGAAGGCGCCGCTTTCGGCAAGGACGATGGAGAGGCTGTTATGGTAGTCGGGCTCCCCGGGCGCGAGCGAGATCGCCTTGCGGATCGCCGCTTCGGCACGCGTGCACTGGCCGTCCTGGAAGGCGCAGATGCCGCGAAGATGGAAGATGTCGCTGCGGTCGGGTGCGGAGGCAAGGATTTCGTCGTAGAGGGCCGCGGCTTCGGCGAGCCGCTCCGAGCCATGGAGGGCGAGCGCCTGGCGAACCTGCGCGTCGATCTGGCCGTGTATCTGGCCGGACAATGAAGCTCCCCCGAATGGCGCGGTCGGTCCGCGAAACGGACCGTAGCGTCAACGGGTTACCGCGAGATTACCGCCCGGAAGGAGCGGCGGTGGAGAGGTGAAGCAGCCTCAGGACCCGAGGGAGACCGGCTCGCAGAACATGTAGCCGCCGCCATGGACGGTCTGGATGAACTGCGGCGCGTCGCCCGACGGCTCGATCTTCTTGCGGAGCCGCGAGACGTGGATGTCGATCGTCCGGTCGTAGCCCTTCATCTCGCGCCCGCGCACGGCCTTGACGAGTTCGGCGCGTGACATCTGCCGGTTGCTGTTCTTCACGAAGGCTTCGAGAAGGGCGTATTCGCTCGTCGTCAGCGGCGTCACCGAGCCGTCCGGCGCCGTGAGACGGCGGTGGATGAAATCGAGCTTCCAGCCCGCGAACTCGGCCGACGTCGCGTTGGCGGCCGCCGGCGCATCCTTGGCGAGGCGCCGCGACAGGCTGTTGATGCGCGCCGACAGCTCGCGCAGCTCGAACGGCTTCTGGAGGTAGTCGTCGGCACCGAGCTCCAGCGTCAGCACGCGGTCGGCCATGTCACCCTTGCCGCTCAGGATGATGATGCCGACGTTCGAGTTCGAACGGATGTACTGGGTCAACGCAACCCCGTCCTCGCGCGGCAGCACGAGGTCGAGCAGGACGAGATCGATGCGGCCGCCCTCCATGGCGCGGCGCATAGCTTCGCCGTCGGCCACAGTCACCGGGTCATGCCCCCTGTCGCGCAGATACTCCGCAATCATCGCCGCGAAATCCTGATCGTCGTCGACGATCAATATCCGCATGCGTTCATTGTTCATCTGTTGATTCCCTACCTGGCAATAATCGCAGTATGGGGAGCAAATTCAGACCGGCAACATGCCGAAACAAACCGAAATATAAAAGCGCTTGAGTCTACTTGTGGTTAACGGCTTTTTTTAAGTCGACACATTCTATCATAAAGCGAAAGACGGTACGCCATGTCGGACAAGCAACGGCTTCTCGTCGTTGACGACAGCACGGACATTACAAATCTTATCGGCGAAATCGCCGAAACCGCCGGTTTCGACGTCCATACTCTCAATGATTCGACCGTTTTTTTCAAGGAATTCGACAACCTTTGCCCCGATCTCGTGTGCATCGACATCCATATGCCGGACGTCGACGGGATCGAGATTCTTCGCTGGCTTTCCGGACGCGGCAGCAAGGTCGGCGTCGTCATCCTGAACGGCGGCGATCCCCTGTTCACCAAGGTCGCGGAGCGCATCGGGGAAGCCTCCAAGCTGCAGGTCCAGACGCTCGAAAAGCCGTTCCGGGTGGACCAGCTGCGCGCCGTGCTCGGACATGTCTCCAAGCATCCGGAGGCCCGCCCGGCCTGAGCCCGGCAGCGTGCCAGACAGCCGGAGCAAGCTGGGTCTTTTCCGTTGAACCCGGCGGCACCACCTGTATTCTCGCCCGATATCAATTCGGCGAAAGTCGGCACGGTTCAGGACGGGCGCGCATGAATTCCCTTTCCATCGGCGATCTGATCGAGTTCGACGCAGAGCGGCGGATCAAGAAGAAGATCCTCTATACGGACCGGATGGTCAGCGATCTGCTGTGCTACGAGCCGGGGCAGGGGACGGTGGTCCACCATCACCTGACGGACGATGAGGCGTTCTACGTGATCGACGGGCGCGGCACGATCACCGTCGGGGGCGAGAGCCACGAGGTCGGCCCGACCAGCCTGGTCTTTGCGCCGATGGGCGAAGAACACGGTATCCAGGCCGACGCGGACAGTCGTCTGGTGATCATCTATTTCCGCGCTCCGGGGCGGAAAACCGCCCGCCCGGGACTGCAACCCAACCTTGCAGAATAAGGGCGCATTGCACCGCAGCATTAACTGCCGATTAACCGTCGCGGGTTAAGGTTAACGAATGGGCCATATCAGGCCCGGGAGTACGCCTATGACTGCCGTGATGAAGTACGCAGGCGCGTTGTCCCTGAACGACCTCGAAACCGAGGTTCGACGTGCTTTCGACCCCTCGAATTCCGCAAACCAGACCCGGAACAGGACCGCTGCAGCCGCAGCCCCGTCGGCGCGGACGCACGCGAACGACGCGGGCGCGGTCCGTCTCGCCCGCCTCGGACGGCCCTATGAGCCGCTGCTGCGCTTCGCGGTGATCAACCTCGCCGGGTTCGCGCTGCTCGGCGCGGCGTGGACCCAGGGCTGGATCGGCATCGTCCTGGCCGCCGACGGCACCGGGCTCACCCTCATGATCTGCGCCGTGTTCGTCGCCGGCCTCGCGATCTGCGGGACCAAGATGCTGCGGCTTGGCCGCGAGATCGAGGATCTGCGTCACGGCAGCGCCGGCGCGAACAGCTTCGCGGGCGGCTATCTCGCGGCAATCGACGGCCGGGACGCCAGCGCCCGCGGCATCTCCGCCTCGCTTCTCCGTCTCCGCCTCGGCGACTGGATCGCCGTAGTGCGACACGTCGCCAACAGCCTCGTTCTGCTCGGGCTCATCGGCACCGTCATCGGATTCATCATCTCTCTTTCGGGCGTCGATCCGAACGCGGTAAGCGACATCAAGGCGATCTCGCCGATGGTCTCGAAGCTGCTGTCCGGCATGTCGGTGGCGCTCTATACGACGCTTGCCGGTGCGACCCTGAACCTGTGGCTGATGGTCAACCACCGCCTGCTCTCGGGCGCGGCGTCGCGTTTCGTCGCTTCGCTCGTCGAAAAGGGGGAGGCGGATGTACGCGCTTGACGACATCGAGGAAGGAGACGACGGGACGGTCTTCCGCGACGTCATCATGCTCGCCCTCCTGGGCTTCGTCACGATCGTCGTCCTGCTTCTGCCCCATCTCAATCCCCCGGTCCCGCCGACCGACGATTCTCCGACGCCCGGCAACGTCGTGGTCGAGCTGCGCTGGCCCGATGCAGTCGACGCCGATGTCGATCTCTGGGTCCAGGCGCCGGGCGACGGCCCTGTCGGCTACTCGAACAAGGGCGGACGGATCTTCAACCTGCTGCGCGACGATCTCGGCTTCGGCAACGATCCCGGCACGCTCAACTACGAGGTCGCCTACAGCCGCGGCCGGCCGGGTGGCGAATACGTCGTCAACGTCCACCTCTACACCAACAAGAGCCAGCGCTACCCGGTCGAGGCGGAGGTCACGATCGGCATGAAGAAGCTCTCGGGAAGCGGGCTCAAGCGCATCGCCTACAAGAAGGTGCGGCTCGTCGAAATGGGCCAGGAGATGACGATCATGCGCTTCAAGCTCGACGACAAGGGCGAACTCGTTTCGGGCAGCCTCCACGACGTGCCGATCATGTTGCGAAACGGCGGAAAATAGACGGGAGAACGGACCGATGCCGACCGGCGACCCCCTGATGTGGATATTCACGTTCGTCGTCGCCTGCGCGTCGGCCCTTTCCCTGATCGCGATACGGAGTTCGGCGTCGCTCGCGCTGCGCATCGGCTCGATCGGGCTCATGACCGGCTTTGTCGGCGGCAGCTACGCGGGCCTCGCGGAGTTGATGAGCCGGCCCAAGCCCGCGTCGCTCGAATGGGTGCGCGCCAACGCCAAGGGCGCGAAGGTCGCGGGAAGCCAGCTGCGGGAGAACGAGGCGATCTATCTCTGGCTCGTCTTCGACGGCGAGACCGAGCCCCGTGCCTACAAGATGCCCTGGAGCATGGAAATGGCCCGCCAGCTCCGCGAAGCCGAGGGCGAGGCGTCTCGCCGCCAGGCGGGCGTTCGCATGGAGAAGCCGTTCCAGCGCCAGCGCGGCGAGAACGAACGCGCCTTCCATGCGCCGCCGCGGGCGGCACTGCTGCCGAAGTCGTCGGGCGCCAGCTGACGCCCCAGCCGCCAGATTCGTTCAGCCGAAATAGCCGAGCGTCCGCCACCAGAGGAACTGGAGCGGCATCATCACGATCCAGGCCAGAAGGCACATCGCGATCATCAGCCGCGCGACGCGCCGCATCGACAC
>JAYOEF010000010.1:0-7602 GCA_038106605.1 Alphaproteobacteria bacterium | reverse complement strand
TCGAACAGGAAGGCGCTGATCTGGGTGCCGACGCCCGCCTTGGCGACGACCGCGCCCATGCCGACGACGCCCGCGACGAAGAACCAGGGTGCGTATGAGACCTTGCCGACGACGGTGTTGGTGGGCACGACGCCGAATTTCGGCGCGAGGCAGAACACGGAGGCTCCAAGTGCGACCCAGGCCGGTGACAGCCCGTGCTCGAAATCGGTGAGCCAGAGGCCGAGCGCGGCGACGAGGACGATGATCAGGCGCGTCTGCGCGGCCGAGCCCGGCGTCGGCTCGATCGCCGCATCTCCCTCGCGTACCCTGTCGCGGAAAAGGGTGTAGACGATCACCGGCACCGACAGCATCGCGACCGTGCCCATCACGGGGAAGTTGGCGATGAGGTAGGACGCGTAGGTGATCTTCACGTGGTGGATGCTCTCGACCGCGCCGACCCAGGCGAGGTTCGGGACCGCGGCGGGCAGGATCGCGAGGCTCGGATAGAGCGTGCCGAAGCCCGCGGCGAGCGCGACGCCGGCGCGCCCCGCGCTGCCGGGCGTGAAGCCGACCCGGTCGCACAGCGCCATGAAGATCGGGATCATGATGACGATGCGCCCGGTGTTCGACGGGATGATCAGGCACAGCACGGTGCCCACCAGCGTGACGCCGCACAGGATGCCGAAATAGCTCCTCGGGAAGATGCGCAGCAATGCCGCCGCGAGCCGCTTGCCGAAACCGGTCTCCTGCACCGCGGCGCCGAGGATGAGGCCGCCGAAGATCATCCACACCGCCGCCGAGTGGAACCCGGAGAACACGGTCGACGCGCCCGAGTCGGTCAGCACCATCGCGAGGAAGAAGAAGATGATGGCGGTGAAATATTCCGGCACCGCCGACGTCGCCCACAGCACGATCGCGACCGTGACGATGGCGCCGACATGCATCATCGAGGGCGCGGCGCCCGCCGGCGGCGGCAGGAACCAGATGACGACGCCCGCGACCACGCCGAGCGCCGCGACGATCGCCGATAGGGAGAAAGGGCGGGAGGACATGGAGCGAAATTGCGCGGCGCCCCTTTCCCTGTCAATGCGCGGACGCGGGCTGCGGACGGGCAATCGCGCATGGCCGGAAACCGTTGCCTCGCGGCCGCCGCCGCGCTATCCCGGAAGGTGAAGGAAGGGGCACCCATGAACAATGCCGATCTCATCGTCCGTATTCTGAAGAATGCGGGCACCACCCACGGCTTCGGCATTCCGAGCGGCAACGTGCTGCCGCTGATGGAGGCGATGCGCCTCGGCGGGCTGCCGTTCGTGCTGACCGCGCATGAGGGCTCGGCCGGCTTCGCCGCAGACGTGATGGGGCGCATGACGGGCGCTCCCGGGCTCGGCATCGCGACCCTCGGGCCCGGCGCGACCAACCTCGCGACCGGCGTCGGCGACGCGTGGCTAGACCGCTCGCCTATGATCGCGCTCACCTGCAACCTCCATACGCCGCAGCTCGGCCGCCGCATCCAGATGTGGATCGACCATCACCAGCTGTTCGCGCCGATCACCAAGGAGACGTTTGCCCTCAGGGAAGGCGGGGTGGGCGAGACCGTTGCCGAAGCGGTACGCATCGCGCTGTCGGAGCCGATGGGCCCGGTCCATATCGACCTGCCGGAGGACGTGGCGCTGGCCAAAGCGAAGGAGGACGTGCCCGAGATCGGCGCGCCCGACCGCCTGCCGCCTCCCGATGACGCCGCGCTGTCGCGCGCCGCCGGCCTGATCCGCGCGGCGAAGCGTCCGGTCGCCGTGATCGGCTCCAGCGCCATGCGCATGAAGGGGCCGGGTGCGCTCCGCGCCTTCGTCGAGCGGCACGGCATTCCGTTCGCGACGACGACCATGGCGAAGGGGATGATCGACGAGGACCATCCTCTGTCCGTCGGCTGCATCGAGCGCGGACGTCGGCAGATCCAGCGCGCGTTCCTCAAGGGCGCCGACCTCGTGATCGGGCTCGGCTACGACACCATCGAGGTCGAGTACGAGGCGTGGATCGGCGACGTGCCGCTCCTCCAGATAGACATCGAGGCGGTCGACGTCGCGCCGCCCGTGAACGTACTCCATGAGGTCACGGGCGATCTCGACGCGGCTATCCCGGCGCTCGCATCCATGGCCGGCGCGGAGAACGATTGGACCGTCGAGGCCATCAAGCGGCACCGGACGGCATTTCAGGCGGCGCTCCGCCCCGCGGTCGATGCGTTCGCGCCGCACCAGGCGATCGACGCGGTGCGGGACGTCCTGCCGCGCGACGGAATTCTTACCTTCGACGTCGGGGCGCATACGCACCAGATCGCGAGCCAGTGGACGGCGCATGCGCCGAAGAGCTTCCACATCACCAATGGCTGGTCGTCGATGGGATTCGGCCTTCCCGCGGCGATCGCCGCCAAGCTCGCGCGGCCCGATCTTCCCGTGGTCTGCCTGATCGGCGACGGTTGCTTCCAGATGACCTGCGGCGAGGTCGCGACGGCGAAGCGCCTCGGAATTTCGCTGCCGATCGTCGTGCTCGACGACCGCTGGCTCGGGCTGATCCGGGTCAAGCAGCAGCGCCGCCAGTACGCGCTCTACGGCACCGTTCTTCAGGCCGAGGAATACCGCGAGCCGCCGGCGCATTATTTCGGCGTTCCCGCGGTCGGCGTGCGCGATCCGGAGGCGCTCAAGACGGCGGTTTCCAGGGCACTCGTCGCGCAGGGGCCGACGGTGATCGAGGCCGTCGTCGATGCCTCGCACTACGGCGAAACCGTGTTCGACTGAGGAATTCTGCGGCGGGCTGAATGTTTCCGGGGCTTCGCTGACTGCATGGGCTTGATGCAGATCAGGGAAACTCCGCTGCCTTGATCGCAAAATCGGCGGGTGTAAAATCCGCTCGGGAAATTCTAACAGGAAGGGAACACCCACGATGGCATACACGCTGGAACAGCTGTCCGCCGACTGCCGCGCCGCGATGGACAAGGATCCGGGTCCGAAGGGCCGCGATGAGGTCCGCAAGTGCATCTCGAAGGCCTGCGCCGACAAGGATTTCGTGGCCAAGTATCTCGGCCCCGACAACCACGAGCAGCGCAAGATCCTCTACGAGGATCCGAAGCACAAGTTCTGCATTCTCGCCCATGTCTATGAAGGCGCGAAGGATTCCAGCCCGCACGATCACGGTCCGAGCTGGGCGATCTACGGCCAGGCGACGGGCGTGACGACCATGACCGACTGGGAAAAGGTCGCTGCGCCGAAGGACGGCCAGCCGGGCAAGGTCCGCAAGGTCCGCGACTACGACATGACGCCGGGCGTCGCTTACCTCTACAACGAGGGTGTCCTGCACTCGCCGAGCCGCAAGGAGACGACCCGCCTGATCCGCGTCGAGGGCATGGACATGTCCAAGGTCAAGCGCGACAAGTACGAGGAAGTCGTTGCCGCGTAAGCGCTGACGATCCCGCGAATAGCGAAGGGCCGGTCTCGCGACCGGCCCTTTTCGTTAGCGGCGGATGTCCGTTCAGTCCTCGTAGGGCAGGCCCACATACTGCTCCGCGAGCGCGCCGAGCGCATAGTCGGACCTCGCGATGAAATCGAGCTCGCCCTCGCGCATCCGCTGGTCGAACGGCGTGTCCGTCGGAAAGCGGTGGAGGAGCTGGGTGAGCTGCCACGACAGGCGCACAGCGTTCCAGACGCGCCGCAGCGCCATATCGGAATAGCTCTCGAGATATTTGTCGTCGCCGGCGTTGTAGTGTCGGTCGAGCGCGCGCGACAGGTAGTAGACGTCGGAGAAGGCGAGATTGAGACCCTTGGCACCCGTCGGCGGCACGATGTGCGCGGCATCGCCCGCGAGGAACAGGCGTCCCCAGCGCATCGGCTCGGCGACGAAGCTCCGCAAGGGAGCGATGGACTTCTCGATGCTCGGGCCGGTTTCGACCTTGTCGGCCATGTCCTTCGGGAACCGCGCGCGGAACTCGTCCCAGAAGCGGTCGTCGGGCCAGTCCTCGATCTTCGTGTCGAGCGCGCACTGGACGTAGTAGCGGCTGAGCCGCTCGGTGCGCATCGAGGCAAGGGCGAAGCCGCGCTCGTGGTTCGCGTAGATGATGCTGCCGAGCGGCCGCGTTTCCGACAGGATGCCGAGCCAGCCGAACGGGTAGGACTTCTCGAACGTGCGGGTCACGCTCTTCGGGATCGCGTGGCGGCTCACGCCGTGGAAGCCGTCGCAGCCGGCGATGAAGTCGCAGTCGACCCGGTGCGTCGCTCCGTCCTTCTCGTAGGTCACGAAGGGCGCGTCGCTCTCGATATCGTGGAGCGCGACGTTCTCTGCCTCGTCGACGGTGACGCCGCCCGTGCGGTCGCGAGCCGCGTAGAGATCCTCGGTGATCGCGGTCTGGCCGTAGGCCATCATCGGCTTGCCGGTGAAGCGCCGTGTGTTGATCAGCAGCCGGCGGTCGCCGCCCCAGACGATCCACGAGCCGTCATGCACCGAGCCCTCGCGGTCCATGCGCTCGCCAAGCCCTATCGAGCGCAGCAGCTCGACCGAGCCCGCCTCCAGCACGCCCGCGCGGATCCGTTCCAGCACATAAGCGCGGCTCCGGCGTTCGAGCACGATGCTGTCGATGCCGTGGAGCTCGAGGAGCTGGCCGAGCATGAGCCCGGCTGGCCCGCCCCCGACGATCGCGACCCTTGTCTTCAACGCGGCACTTCCTTTCGCGGTTCTCCGGCCGACCGGGACCTAGAGCGCTTCCTGCAGGGCGAGCAGGCCCATGCCCGTGGTCATCGGCGCATAGTAGTTACGATGCACGCGCTTCACCGGATCGTGCAGCGCGCCCCGCATGGTGAGCCACATGATGAGCTCGACCGCTTCCGCTCCCGCCTGCTCCATCATGTCGTGGTGGGTGAGCTTCGCGAGTTCGTAGGGATCGCTCTCGAGGAGATCGAGGAAGCGGTTGTCGAATTCGGTGTTGAGGTGTCCGAAGCGGGCGCCATGGAGCTGATGCGACATGCCGCCGGTCCCGAGGATGACGACCCGGAGATCCTCCGGGTAGCTTTCGACGGCGCGGCGGATGGCGCGGCCGAGCTTGAGGCAGCGCGCCGCAGTGGGCAGCGGATGCTGGATCACGTTGACCGCGACCGGCATGACCCTGACCGGCCAGCCTTCCGCGTGGTCGAAGCAGAGATGCATCGGCACCATGAAGCCGTGCTCGACGGCGAGTTCCTGACAGACGGTGATGTCGAACTCGTCGTAGACGAGCGAATTGACGACGTGCCACGAGAACGCCGGATCGCCCGGAAAGTCGGGCAGGGGGCGGCGGCCCCATCCCTCGTCGGCGACGGGATAGGTCTCGGCGGCACCCACGGCAAATGTCGGGTACTTGTCGAAGAAGAAGTCGGCACCGTGGTCGTTGTAGACGACGATGGCGATGTCGGGCTTCAGATCGCGGAGCCACTGCTTGACCGGCTCATAGCCGTCGAACAGCGGCTTCCAGTCCGAATCCTGCGTGCGGCCCTGGTCGTAGGCAACGCCGATCGAGGGGACGTGCGAGGTGCCGATGCCGGCGACGATGCGGGCCATTGTTCCGTACTCCCTAGCGCGCGCCGGAGGCATTGCGGGTCGCGAGGAACTGCTCGTAGGTCTCGCCCCGCTGTTGCGCGCCGATCTGGTAGAGGCCCTGCCCGAGGACGGCGCCGACCTTCATGATCATGTAGATGTTGCCGCCGAATTCCTCGATCAGGCGGCGCCAGTCGCGGTCGCGGATGCATTGCTTCTCCGCCGCGCTCAGACCGAACCGGTCCATGTAGGCGTCTTCGTCGGCCTTGAAGGCCGCACGGTTCTCTGCGCTCGTCATCGACATGGAGAACTTGTTGACCCGGTAGCCCGCGCGCGAGCGTGCGCCGTCGAACACGCTTGTATCGGGAATGGGGCGGGACGGGTCGAGCTGGGGCATGGAACGGTCCTTCGCAACGCTTGGGGGCAGGCGGTCACTTGGGCAGTCTCTATGGCAGGATGTTTAGCCGATAGCGGCCGATGCGGCCAACGGTCCATTGGCCCGAAGGGCGCAAAAGTCCTGCCACCTATACGAAAACGGCGGCGCAGGGGCGCCGCCGTTCATCGGCCGTTTGTCTCTGTGGCAGGCTTCAGGCGCGCTTCTTGCGCCGGCGCATGACGAACGTCGAGCCGAGCAGCAGCGACCCTAGCACCAGCGGCGGCGCGAGGAACGGCTCCGGCAGTTCGACGACCGCGTTGAAGCTCGAATTCTGTGTGGTCGCACCCGTGTGCGTGATCGTCGCCACCGTGGTCAGCGAATAGCTGCCCGTGATGGCGATGGTCGACAGTGCCGAGAAGACGAACGGGCCGTTCAGGAGTCCCGAGTCTGAAACCAGGATGTCCTGCTGGAACGGATCGTTCGTGGTCGACGCGAATGTCTGGTACTGCAGCGCGCCCGACGTGGTGCCGCCGATCGCGGAGAAGATGTCCGAAGACCCCGCCGGCGAGAAGAAGTCCGTCTCGGTGAAGCGGATCGTGAGAACGCCGCCGCCCGGCCCGCTGACGTTGATCGAGTTGAGATCGAGCTGTGGGTCTTCCGCGGTGCCGAGTACGGGCTTGGTGACGCCCGTGGTGACGTTGATGAAGTAGCCGCCGACCTGACCCGAAAAGACGATCGCGCCGGCGAGGCCGTCCAGGTCGCCCGCGCCCTGATCTACGACGGTGACCGTCGAAGTCCCGTCGGACAGCTGAATCTGGGGAACGGCGTGCGCCGCAGATGCAAAAACAGCCAGGCTGGCCGCGCTCGCGGCCCCGGCGATGAGGCGCTTCATGTCAACGAACATACAACTCTACTCCACGAACCACACTGACAGCGTGCACTACCGGTGTTGTCATTCCATGAACCCGCGACATTACGCGACGCGAGCATGATACTTGAAAGCAAGAACCATGCCAAAAAGTAAATTCGGGCAATTTCAATAATTTAGACCGCATATGGCCGCCGTTGCGCCGTACAAGTGTAAAGAATTTCGACAGACGGTTTTCCCCTTTGTCGCATCCTGTTCCAGATCGCTATAGTCCGCGGAAACAGGCGGGGAACGGAGGAAAAAGTGGGCGAATACGGTATCAGCCAGTCGGTGGCACGGTTCGAGGATCCCAAGCTGCTGACCGGTGCGGGCGATTTCATCGACGACGCCAACGCCGTCGGTCAGGTCCACGGATACACGCTGCGCTCGCCTCATGCCCACGCGGATATCAGGCGAATCGACGTTTCCGAAGCCGCAGCCGCGCCCGGCGTGATCGCAGTCTACACCGGTCGCGACTATGTCGAGGCCGGCTGGGGCGCGATACCGCATATCGGCCCTCCAGTGAAGCGCCGCGGCGGGGCCGACTTCATCCTGCCGCCCTTCCTGCCGCTCGCCGCCGAGCGTGTCCGCATGGTGGGCGAGGGTGTCGCCTTCGTCGTCGCCGAGACCGTCCAGCAGGCGCGCGACGCGGCGGAGCTGATCGAGATCGACTACGCGCCGCTCCCCGCATCCGCCGACACCGCGATCGCGCTCGATGCGGGCACGCCCGTGGTCTGGCCCGACATCGGCAACAACGAGGCGCTGGTCTACGAGATCGGCAACCGGGCCG